>DCIH01000085.1:27751-27877 GCA_002317575.1 Verrucomicrobia bacterium UBA1731
CGAAGACGCCGCGAGCGTCACCGCGCTCGCGTCCTCCTGCGACGAAGCGGGGTTCAACGTGCTCGTGTACGTCGCCGAGCCCAAGGCGTCCAAGGAAATGGCCGAGGGCAAGGCGCGTCCCGCGAA
>DCIH01000085.1:27935-28164 GCA_002317575.1 Verrucomicrobia bacterium UBA1731
CCGACTGCGGCGACTTCGAGCCGTATTACCAGTTCCTGTGCCAGCCGGTGTCGCCGCACGTCTGGGGCGTCTTTCCGTGGCTCATGGAGGATCGCACGTTCCGCACGATCAAGGGGCATCTCGCCGTGGACGTCCACCACCAGCCCAACGCCGACGTCCTCAACTGCCGCGTGCCGTGGGAGCCGCTCTTCGACCGGTTGCCGTGGATGAAGGGCAAGGCCGACAACCT
>DCIH01000085.1:28268-29172 GCA_002317575.1 Verrucomicrobia bacterium UBA1731
TTCACCGAAGCGCAGAAGACGGCCATCATGAAGCATCTGCTCGTGCGCGGCTGGGACAGGTTCCACGAAGTGCTCGCCATGCCGCGCCATTCGTTCGACCTGCTGCCGGTGAACAGCAACCAGAGCTTCGTCCGCGACGAGGCGAAGTGGCCGCACACGCAGATTTCCATGGCGGCGGACCGCGCGTTCCGCGACACGGTGATGAAACCGCTGGTGGACGCGCGCGCCGCGTACGGCAAGAAGATCGTCGATTTCGAAAAGCTGCCGTACGCCGAACGCGAGGCGTTCTACCGGGAGGCCGCGCCGAAACTCTTCAACGTCGAGTACGACCTGCAGCAGGCCTGGGGCGACTGGCAGGAGGAGAAGATATTCGTCGAGTAGGAGCGTACGGATGAAACGCATTGTCATGATTTTCGCGTGCGCGGTTCTGACGGCGGGGACCGCGCTTGGCGCCGCGTCCGCCAAATCGGAAATGGCCGCAGTCAACGCGGAGATGGAAAAACGCTCCAAGGAATTTTCCGCCGCGCTCAAGACGAACGGCCTTGCCGCCGCCGCGGCCTGCGCCGACACGTTGATCGATCTCGCCGCCCGCGTCGGGTCCGACGGCAAGACGAAACCGCGCTACGGCGCGGACTGGGTTTTCGGTCGAACGATCCTGCCCGGGTTCATGGGCAAAAAACTGTCGGCGGTCGACCATGTAAAAAAATATTACGATCAGTACTTGTCCGTTTTGAAGCATGAAGGCCGCCCGGAGGCGTTCGACGTGGCGATGAAGCGCATCGACTTCTTCTGGACGTACGCGCTCGCGCCGGTGGACGCGCTGCGACGCGAAGCCGACGCCGCGCTGGAGGACGAACTCGCGCATCCCGAACGCGTGACCGCGCGCGACCGCGATGCGGCGCCG
>DCIH01000127.1 GCA_002317575.1 Verrucomicrobia bacterium UBA1731
CCCTTGTAGCTCTTGAGCATGAGCGCCTTCATCTGGTCGGGATCCATCCAGTGGTTCGTGGGACCCGCGTCGATCTCCTTCTTGGAGCAGATGAACGTGCGGCCTTCGACGCGCGCCACGTCGGACGCGTGGGAGCGGGCGAGATAGCACTCGGGACGCTTCTTGGCGTTGAGCTTCTCGAACTGGCCCTTCTTCACCATCATCTCGCAGATCGCGAGGTGCTCTTTCTTCGTGCCCGTCACGACGACGATTTTGTCCGGCGTGCAGACCTTGTTCCACTTGTCAACCCAGGCGAACACCTTGGCGTTCGCGAATTTCGGCGTCTTGGCCATGTTTCTTTTACTCCTTGTAGGCCCCGCGAAAGCGGAAGCCCTGTTTCCTTTGTGAAAAAAACGGAGCGAATTATACCCTTTCACAAGCCCAACCGCAAGCGAAAAGCAAGGGAACTTGGAGCTTTTGGCAGTTAGCCGTCAACTTTCAGCATCCTTGGAGAATCGCATCCCCTCGCCGCGCATTCCCCTGCGACCGAGAATTCGCACATCAAGACACGGCATTCTCGAACGACTCGAGCGAACGGCCCTTCGTTTCCGGGACGAGGAAAATCGCCCACAGGAGATGAAGCACCATGAACGCGCTGAAAAACGCGAAGATGCACCACGCCGGCACGGCCTCCGCCGCAATCGGGAAGAAGAGCGCCACCAGCGCCATGAACCAGATCCTGCCGTTCGCCTTTTCCAGCGCACGGTCCCCTTGTCGACGCTCGGTCATTTCAACTTGAGCGCCTCGCGCACGGCCTTCGCGAACGCGCGGCCCACATGCCAGGCACCCCAGTCGTTCAGATGGACGCCTTCGACCGTGTAATTGTTGTCGGCACAGAACGCCTCGCCTTCGCCGGCCAGCGTGAGGTCCTTCCATAATTCAGGATCTTCGTTCTTGATCTTGTCGTAAACCTTGCGGATTTCAAGATTACGGTCCGCCCATCCTTCGCACCACGTGTTGAGCGTCACGACGATCGGCACGCCCGGCTTCTTCGCGCGCAGATCGCGCACGAACTTCTCGTAGCGGTTGGTGATGAGCGTGACATTCACATTGCCGATCGTGTCGAGCACGTACAACGACGCGTCGATGCGCGCGAGGACATCCACCATGATCGGCTCCATGCAGCCGGAGCCCGAGAAGCCGAGGTTGACGATCGGCACATCCGCCTCCTGGCCGACGATCGACGGCCACGCCGTCGACGGACGGCTCGTGCAGCCGCCCTGCGTCGTGGAGGTGCCGTAGAACACGACGGGCTTGACGACGCCCGACGCGCGCACGGGCGCGGGCTTCACCGTCTTGCCTTCGGGCAGGCCCAGCGTGAATTCGGAAATGCCGTTGTAGGTGGGCAGGTACACCATCGTGGGCAGACCCGGCTTCACGGCGACCTGGTATTCGTTGCTGTACTGTCCGCGCGGGAACGAGGTCGGGAACGGCGGCTGGCAGTAGGTCCAGCGCGTCGTACCATGCCAGGGGCCGTACTGATACACGTCCACACCGCTCATCCCCGTGGCAGGCATGTGGGGCATCGAAAGGCCCGAACCCGTCAGCGACCAGCGCACGCGGATCTTGTCGGCGTCGGTGACGAACCGGAACGCGAGACCCGCCGAAGAACGCTGCAGCCCCCAAACCGCCTGCGTATATTCGTTCGACCACTGCGCGGGCAAACGGTCGTAATACCGCTCCGTATCGGTGAAGGCCTTGCCCTCGATCGGCAACTTCGTGCCGTCGATCCACGTCCAAGAAATGTCGGCGTGCGCAACGAACGCGCCCAAAACCGCCGACAACAAACAAACGCCCGTTCTTTTCATGTGAACATTATACCACGTCATGCCGAAATCAAGGCGCAAGACGCAGGATCTGCAGCGATTCGGCGACGCGGCGTTCGCGGGAGAGAAGCGGATAGCCGTCGGACGGAACGTTGCGCACCTTGTGCCCTTCGCCCTCGCGCGTGACCATCACGGACGAACCGCCGCCGTCCAGCGAGACGAGCGCCTCGGGATCGCACCCCCAAAGCTCCAGCAGCTTGCGCGCCTCGACGTAATTGACGCCGATCGACTCGCGTTGCCGTCCGTCCACGACGCCGATCACAGTGACGCGGTTCGTAAGATCGTTGCCCGCAAAGGTACGCGGCGCGCGGCATGCGGCGCGCTTTTTCTTGCCCTCGGGCGACTGGTCGGAATAATCCGGGAACGGTTCGCCAAGCCCGGGCACGCCGTCGCCGGACATGACGTTGTCGTACTTCTCGAGCAGTTCCTTCTTGAAGGTTCCCATGTACGGCATCTCGCCGCGATTGAACGCGAGCGTGCCGTCCCCGCCCTTGAGCTGACTGGGGATCAGTTTGCCGTCCACTTTCAGCTCGAAATACGGCTGCGACGGATCGGTCATCGAGTGGTAGGTTCCGTTCACCGCCGCGAGCGCTTTCGTCTGCGCAGCGAGCGTCGACGGCTTTTCGCGCCGTTCGGGATTGCGGACGATCGCAAGCGTCACGTTGGTACCGCATGTCTTCCAGTCGAGCAACACGAAAAACGTCCGCTCGGGGCCGTCGCCGAAGAGGTTCTTGAAATGCGCCTGGACGTAAGTGACGCCCGGTGCGAGCGTTTGCGACGAGGAGGAGATGAGCTCCTTCGCCGCGAGTTCCGGCGGCAAAGGGGTCACGCCGCGCGGCCGGCGTGACAAAGACGGATTGTCGACAGAAATTGGTGACGCCGGCGGAGCGGCGTCACCCCCTTGTGAAGCCGCGACATTAAATGCCCCGCTACACAGAACAAGAATCGCAAAGAACGGCAATTTCATCGTCTTCAAACTTCAAAACTTCAGACTTCAGACTTCAAACTTCAGACTTCAGACTTCAAACTTCAAACTTCAAACTTCAAACTATAAACTACAAACTCTCCGGCAGTTCCTGGCCGGCCACGTACTTGAGGTCGCTCGCGACGTGCCAGTCCTCGGGACCGAAATACGCGGGAAACACCTTCACGCCGTCCGGCGCGCAGTTGCGTTTGAACGCCTGCTGCGTCACGCGGCGACAGAAGACCTCCAGCCACTTTTCGACCGTCTCTTCATCGTAAACATCCTTGAACGCCTTCTTCGCGGCGGCGGCGATCGCCGCGCGTTTTTCACCGAGCGCCGCCAAATGCCAGATGAAGAAATCGTGCAGCTCGTACGGCCCGATTTTCTCTTCCGTCTTCTGGACGATTTCACCCTTCTTCGCGGGCAGCAGCTCGGGACTGACGGGCGTCTCGAGGATGTCCAGAACCGCCTTCGCGCTCTTCTTCGGACCGCGCGTTTCGGCCCACCAGCGGCACACCGTGCGGACGATCGTCTTGGGGACGCCCGCGTTCACGCCGAACATGCTCATGTGGTCGCCGTTGTACGTGCTCCAGCCGAGCGCGATTTCGCTCATGTCGCCCGTGCCGAGCACGATGCCGCCCACCATGTTCGCGATGTCCATCAGCACGAGCGTGCGCATGCGCGCCTGCGCGTTTTCGAACGTGACGTCGTGCTTGCGCGGATCCTGGCCGATGTCCTTGAAATGACGACGGCAGCACGGCGTGATGTCGATCGTCTTGATCGCGACACCAAGACCTTCACACAGGCGTTCCGCGTTGCCTTTCGTCCGTTTGGTGGTGCCGAAGCCGGGCATCGTGTACACGTGGATCTGCGCCTTCGGCAGGTTCATCTTCGCGAACGCCGCGTGCGCCACCAGAAGCGCGAGCGCGGAATCGAGTCCGCCGGAAAGGCCCACCACCACGTGGCGGCAGCCGATGCGTTCGAGGCGCGTGACGAGCGCGCGGGTTTGTTTTTCGAAAACGTCCGCGGGCGCGCACCAATCCGAGAACGGATGGGCCGAACGCGCGAACGTGCGTGTTTTCAGATACATCATCGTGGATCCTTCACCTGCAGAGCGCAAGCGCCAGAATCGCGAAACACGTCGCGAGCGTCGCATTGTTTTCCCAGTGCGTGTTGTTGTCGTTGCACCAGCTCCCGTCGGGGCGCTGCAGCGACACGAGCTTGGCGGCGAGCTCGTCGCGCCAGACGATCTTCTTGCCGTCCGGCGCGTTCAGTTCGTCGACGCGCGCCGCGGAAAGCGCCCGCGACAGCACATCGTAGTAGTAGTAAAGCCCCGCGGAACCGCGGTTCGGATTCTCGTCCAGGCTCCAGAACTTCGACGCGAACTCGAGCGCGCTCTTGACGCGCGGATCGCCGCGGTCGAGTTGCGCGTAGCAGAGCGAGAGGATGCCGTCGTACGTCATCGCGCCGTAGGCCATCAGCTGCACCTTGCCCTGCGCGTTCGTCTCCACGCCGCCGTGCGGGGTTTGCTGGTTGTAGACGAAACCGCCTTTCCCCTCGCCGTCCTGCACCTGCATGTCGGCGACGTACTTGAGCGCGGCGTCCCAGTTGAGATCGGCCTTCTTCTCGCCGGCGGCGCGGAACTCCTCCGCCTTTTCCGTGCGGCGCATCGCGTCCATCGCGTAGCCGGTATTGGAAAGATCCGCCCGCGCGCGCGGTCCCTGCGCACGGCCGTAGCCGAAACCGCCCGTCATCGGCGAATCGTCCAAGATCTGGGATTCGGCGAGGAATGTGCGCGCGTTCAGAACGGCGCGCACCGGCGCGAGACCGGATTCGTAGAGCGCCGAGAGGCACACGGCCGTGTTGTAGGTGGAAAGCGTTCCGGGACCGCCCGCGCCCGTCCCGAGTTTGCCGGCCTGGCCGTTCGGCGCGGACGGCGCGGAAAGCGGCGTGGGGCGCTTCTTGCGCGGCGGACGGACGGTGTAGAACCCGCCGTCCGGCTTCTGCGTGGCAAGCACCCACTTCGCCGCCTTCGCGGCTTCGGGGCCCTTCGCCTCGCCGGCCGCGACGAGCGCCCACAGCGGCAACGCCGTCAGCGCGGGCGTGTTCGAATCGGAGAAGTGACCGTCCAAAAGCTGCTGCGTCTTCAGAAACGCGACGCCCTTCGCGATCGCCGCGTCGGCGGATTCCCTCGCACCGGCGAACGCGACCGACGCCAGCGCCGCCGCACAGACAACCAAAAGCGATTTTTTCACGTCGTTTCCTTTCCGGCGCCATCGGCGCCTTCGGACGATTCAACGCCGCGGATGAACTTGGGGTTCATACCGGCGATCACCAGCGCGACTTCGCCCTTCACCTTCGCATCCTTGAACTCGGCGGCGAGATCCTTCAGGTAGCCACGGCGAACGCGCTCGTGCATCTTCGTGAGCTCGATGCACACGGCCGCCTCGCGGTCGCCCAGCACATCGTAGGCGGCGGCGAGCGTCGCGCCCACGCGGAACGGACTTTCGTAGAGAATCAGCGTGTGGTCGTGATCCTTCTCCTCGGCGAACCAGTTGCGGATCGCGCCCGGTCCGCGCGGCGGAAAACCCTTGAACGTGAAGGAACTCGTGGAAAGCCCGCTCATGACAAGCGCGACATTCACGGCGCTCGCGCCGGGGATCACATCGAACGGCACGTCCTCCTTCGCGCACTTGCGCACGAGCCGGTAGCCGGGATCGGATATGGCGGGATAACCGCCGTCCGAACACAGCGCCACTTCGCGGCCCGCGCGAACGGCCGCGACGACGGATTCCGCCACGCGCTCTTCGTTGCCCTGGCGGTAGGAAATCATTTCGGGACGCGGAATGCCGAAATGCGTCAGGAGCTGCCAGGTGCGACGGGTGTCCTCGCAGGCAATGAGGGAGGCGTTCTTGAGCGCTTCCAGTCCACGGGGACTCAAATCCCCAAGATTGCCAATCGGCGTGGCTACCACGTGCAACATCGAAAATCCTCCAAATCCAAATGATTTCGCGCCATTATACCACAATTGGAAACACACGAAAAATTTAAATTTTACCCCTTGACGCAAATCACGTCAAACTATAGAATACGTGCTCGTTTTTCCGAAATAGGGCAATTATCCTGTTTTCGGGGGACAGCACAGAAAGACCAAGACCATGAAGAAGACCACCAAGCCGGCCGCCAAGGCCGTGAAATGCGCCGCGCCCAAGGCGTGCGCCAAGAAAACCTGCGCCAAGAAAGCCGTCAAGCCGGCGACCAAGGCCATCGCGTTCACGCTTCGCGCCGACGCCAAGAAGTCCGTGTTCCTCGCGGGCACATTCAACGACTGGAATCCCACCGCCACGAAGATGTCCTTCAAGAAGGACCTGTACGCGACGACGGTCAAGCTCGCGGCCGGCACCTACGAATACAAGTTCGTCGTCGACGGCATCTGGATGGCCGACCCCGAGTGCGCCGACTTCGTCGCGAACGACAAGGGCACGCTCAATAGCGTCATCACGGTCAAGTGACCGAATCGTCGTTCCTTGTTGAAAAGCGCCGCGTCAAGCGGCGCTTTTTTGTTTTCGAAACGCGTCTCACGCGCGCGGATGCGTGCGCCGGTATTCGTCCTTGAGCCGCTCGACGGAGACATGCGTGTAGATCTGCGTCGTCGCCAGGGACGCATGGCCGAGCATTTCCTGCACGCTGCGCAGATCCGCGCCGGCGTCCAGCAGGTGCGTCGCGAAGGAATGGCGCAGCTTGTGCGGCGTCAGATCCGTGGGCAATCCGGCGGCGGCGAGCCATTTCTTCATGCGGCGTTGCGCGTCGCGCGGCGAAAGTGCCTCGCCGCGCAAGCCGATGAACACGGGCGCGCTTTCGCCGTCGGCGTCCGGATAGGCCGTGCCGGCGAACTGGCGCAACTGGCGCAACGCCGCAACGGCCGGCCGGCCCAGAATGCACAAGCGCTCCTTGGAGCCCTTTCCGAACACGAGAACCGTGCCGGCCTCGAGATCAACATCGCGCCACGCGAGCGACGTCGCTTCCGAAATGCGGCAGCCGGCGGAATACAGCGTTTCGAAGAGCGCGGTGTCGGCGTAATGCGCGTACGCGACGCGCGGGCCCGGCGTGCGGCCGGCTTTCGACAGCGCCTTGAGCGCGTCCATGGGCGCGGCGAGGAAGCGCGCGATGTCGGCCGCGGAAAGGACCTTGGGCAACGGCTTCGACAACCGCGGACCGCGCAACGCCCCGAACGGATTCGCCGATACCGCGCCCTCGCGCACGAGATGACGGTAGAACGCGCGCAGACTCGCCAGCTTGCGACGCGTGGTGGTGGGCTTGGCGCCTTCGCGGGCGAATGTCATCAGAAACGCACGCGCGTCTTCGGGCGTGACGTCGGTCCACGCGAACGGCGGCGGCGCGCCGACGGACCATTTGAACGCGGCGAACTGGCCGAGATCCTGCAAGTACCCCGCCGCCGTGCGCGGCGAGGCGTTGCGCTCGGACAGCAGATGTTCCGAGAACCGCTTCAGCGCCGGGTCGTCTTCGGCGCGGGGATGGTTCACGATTTGCGTTTGAGGCCGCCTTTCGCGCGACGCGCGACGCTCTTCTTCGCCGGCGCAGACAAACCGAAGCGGCCGGCGTTCTCGGCGAACGCCGGGATCTCTTCGCGGTAGCTCCAGGCGAGGCGCTTGAGCGCGGCGGCCTGACGTGCGGTAAGCGAATGCTTCTGCGCGAACTGCGAACGGAGCGATTCGGCGAACTCCCGGTCGTCGAACGTGCGACGGCCGCGTTTGACCGGGGCTTTCCAACCCGTGAATCCCGCAAACAGCCCCAGCATCTCGCCGAGGACCGGATCGTCCACGCGCGCCTCGATGTCCGCGGGCGCGTATTCCCGGAGCCGTTCGCGGATCGCGTCGGCGTCGGGCTGCGCGGATCCGCGCTCCAGCGTGGCCCGCACGAGCGCGGCAAGCTGTTTGGCCGAAAGCGTGCGGTTGCGCTCGAACTGGCCGCGCAACGACGACAGGAACTTGTCGTCCGCCGTTCCGCCGGCGCGATCGAGCACGTCGAAGCAGAACGCGCAGGTCGCGTCGTCCCGCGGATCCTTCACCTCGTCGGCGAAACCGAGCGCCGCCAGCCGCGCGGCGCAATCCGGGATCTGGTCGCGGTAGGTCCAGGCCATGCGCGCCAGGAAACGGAGCTGCCGTTCCGAAAGCGCCTCGGGCCGGACGGAAAGCTGGTCGCGGACCGAACCGACGAACTTGCGGTCGTCGTATTCGCGCTTGCCTTCCACGCGCGCGGGATGCCAGGCGGAAACGGCGTCGAAGAGGGCGAGCGCGCCGAGGAACTTTTCGGGCGGCGGCGGCGGTTCGCGGTGCTTGCCGATCCAGTCGATGAGGTTCGCGTAGAACCTGGAAAGCATCTCCTCGCCCTTGACGGCGCCCGCCTCGACCTTGTCGAGCTCGGCTTCCATGTCGGCCGTGTACCCGACATTGAAGAACGTGTCCGGCGCCTTCACGAGCCAGTTGCACACGTCTTCGCCGCGCTGCGTGGGGACGAGCTGGCGCGACTCCCGCGACGCGTACTGGCGCGTCACCAGGACTTCGATCGTCTGCGCGTAGGTGGAAGGACGGCCCACGCCGTTCTCCTCGAGCGCCTTCACGAGCGCCGCCTCGGAGAAGCGCGCCGGCGGCTTCGTCTCCTTGCGGTCCGACAGCCACTGCAACACGTCGAGCGCGTCGCCGGCCGCCAGGGGCGGCAGCGCGTCCACCTCGTCGGACTCGTCATCGCCGTCCGTCTTCTTCCTGGCCGTCGCGCCGGGCATCGCCTTGAGCCAACCCTCGAACGCGACGGATGTCGTGGACGCCGTGAAGGAATACGCGTGGCGGAGCGCGTCCTTGACGGGCGTCATCTCGACGGTCTTCACCTCGAGCTGGGCATCCGCCATCTGCGAAGCCACAAAACGCCGCCAGATGAGTTCGTAGAGCTTGGCCATCGACGCATCCAATCCGGCGACGTCGCCGGGGCGGCGCGTCACGTCCGTGGGCCGGATGGCTTCATGCGCTTCCTGGGCGCCGGACTTCGACTTGAAGAAATTCGGCTTCTCGGGCACGAACGCGGCGCCCCAGGTGGATGCGATGAGATCCGCCGCGGCGGCGCGCGCGACGGCGGCGACGTTCACGGAGTCCGTTCGCATGTAGGTGATGAGCCCCTGCTCGTAGAGCTTCTGCGCGAGCGACATCGTGCGGTGCGGCGAAAAGCCGCATACGCTCGAGGCGGCCTGCTGCAGGGTGGACGTGGTGAACGGCGGATACGCATGGCGGGTTTTCGGCTGGGTCTTGACGCCCGCGACGGAAAGCGCGGCGCCCGCAAGATCGTCCATGACATCCCGCGCCAGCGCCTCGTCCTTGACGTCCGGCTTCGCGCCGTCCAGACGGGCCAGACGGCCGCGGAAAGCAGGCCCTTTCGTGCCGGCTTTGCGCGCCTCGACGCCCAGAAGCCAATATGTCACGGGCTTGAACGCGCGTATCTCCTGCTCGCGCTCGACGAGGATGCGCAGGGCCGCCGTCTGCACGCGGCCGGCGGACAGGAAACGGCCGTAGTCCAGATATTTCCACAACAACGGCGAGACCTGAAAGCCGACAAGCCGGTCGAGAATGCGCCGCGCCTGCTGCGCCTCGACGCGCTTGAAATCGATGACGCCGGGCGTCTCCACGGCCTTGAGCACGGCCGCCTTGGTGATTTCGTTGTAGGTCACGCGGTGAACGGGCTTGCCCTTGGCCTCCTTGGCGAGCACCTCGTTCAAATGCCATGCGATCGCCTCGCCTTCGCGGTCCGGATCGGGCGCAAGATAGATTTCCGAGGCCGCCTTGGCGGCTTTTCGCAAATCGGCGACGACCGTTTTCTTTTCGTCGGAAACTTCATAGGTGGGCGTGAAGGACCACGCATTCTCGGCGCCGGCGACTGGCGAGATCTTGATCGCCAATCCACCCTTCTTGGGCAAATCGCGCACATGCCCCACGGAGGACTTCACCACAAAATTGCCGCCCAGATACTTGCCGATCGTCTTCGCCTTGGCCGGGGATTCCACAATGAACAGTTTTTTCATCTATTCGCCGTCTCCATTTCTCAAATGACGCATAATGTACGACAACGCAAGCGAAAAATCAACCGAAATTGAGCTGGAGTTTACTTGCCCATTTTTACCCGCCGCCGTATGGGTATGCCTGCAGACGCTGCGTAAAACGTCGCCGCGGCGTCCTTCCCCACGCAAATCCTGCCGTTCCGCGCGCGTCGG
>DCIH01000119.1:0-8590 GCA_002317575.1 Verrucomicrobia bacterium UBA1731
CGGAGCGGCGTGACCCCCTTGAGGAGCCGCGCCGCACGCGGCCCCGATCAGTAGAGCAGTGCGTCCCGCACTGCGCAGAGGCGCTTCTCCAGGGGGGTGGCGTCGCTCCGCCGACGCCACCAAGTTCGTGATATTCACGATCTTGTTCCGTCATTGGTCACGCCGGCGGAGCGGCGTGACCCCCTTGAGGAGCCGCGCCGCACGCGGGCGCATCCCGCGCCCGCCCCGGCGTGACCAAGCGCGCTTCGATTACTCGATTTCCAACGCGGCGGACAAAACGCGCACGCCGCTCTTGCCCATGAACGGATCGGTGGAGATCACGTTGTCGCCCGGACGCACCGCGCCCGCCGGAAACGCCGCGCGCAGCGTGCGGTGCCTTTCGCCGCCCTTCACCGTCACGGCGTCGGACGCGACGCCATTCAACCGCACCGCGGTCGGCGCCTCCTGGCCGTGCGTGAGCTTCATTTCCACGACCGCGCCCTTGGACGCCTTCACGGCCTTCGGCAGCGCCCGCTTGTAGGCGAGCGCGCGCGTGATCGGCGCGTTGAACTTCGTTTCGCGCGGCGGCTTCGCGATGCCGCTCTTCGTGCGCTCGGCGTACTCCTCCTGCGGCAGCACGTCGATGCCGTCCTTGAGCTCGGAAGCGTCCACCACGCGCATTTCGCCCTCGCCCACCGTCCCGAGGTCGACGGACACCGCGATCGTGTTGACGCCCTTCTTCACCGGCACGCGCACCGTCCAGTCGCTCGCGCGGAACTTGCACGCGTCCTGCGCGTCCACGAGCTCGTTGCGCCCGAACGTGCGCACGCCGTTCACGTCCAGCTCCCAGCGCCAGTCGAAGCCCATGCCGAGCGCCACGAAACCGTCCGCCTCGGCGACGAGCTCGCCCGTGAGCTTCGCCTTGCCGAGGACGGGATAGTCCGTGCCGTCCGCCTTCGCCTTGACGCGCAGGTTGCGGCGCTTGGAGAACTCGAACGCGCGCGGCGTTTCGCCGTCCACCGCGTAGCGCCAACCGTCCGCCTTGAACGCGGCCTTCACGAGATCCGCCTTCACCATGTGGCGCGGCGGCGGCGCGGGCGGATCGTACTGGTCCACCGTGAACCGCTGCGGAAGCGCCCGGCAGCCCGCCGCGTCGAACGCGCCGTCGGGACGGACCGCCTTCTGGAGCGCCGGATTCGCCCACTGGAGATTGAACACGTAGAAGTTCTCGGCGCCCTCTTCGCGCATCTTCGCCGTCCAACCGCGCAGCGACGCGGGCGAATGGGACCACGCCGTGGTGCCCGCGACGAGACGCACCTGCGGCGCGTTCGCGGCGATCAGCTTCTTCCACGCCTTCACGGGCACGTCCCAATGCGCGTCGCTCTGGTTGCACGCGATCACCACGTCCACGAGCCCCTGGCGCAGGATCTCCGCCACGTCGAACCCGTCGGCGTTCGCCTCCTCGATCGTGGCCGGCATGCGCATCGCCACCTGATACGGACGACCGCGCTTCTGGCCGACGGCGTTGGCGACCTCGCGGCAGCGCTTGATGAAGGCGGTCATGATCGGCTGGTTCGCCACCGCCTCATCCGCCTTGAAATAACTGCTCGCGCGCAGGAAGTCGAGTTCGATGCCGTCCGCGTCGTAGCGCTCGATGATCTCCTTCGCGAGCGCGAACGTCCAATCGCGCACTTCGGGATGCACGAAGTCGAGCGCGTAGGGTTCCCACTGGCCGCCCTTGAAATTCGGGATGATCCAGTACCGGGGATTGTCCTGGCTGAACCGCGTCACGCGCGTCGCGTGCGGCACCCACACGTCGTGGTTGTCGTTCATGCGCATGGACACCCAGGCGGACGCGCCTTTCGCGCGCGTGCGGTCGATCCACACCTTGTACGGGTCGATGCCGCTGTCGAACATCTTCTTGGCGTTCTTCGGCCAGTCGGGACTGCTGTGGCCCTGCTTCACGAGCGGATCGGAAAGCGCCGTCCAGATGGGTTCCCAGACCTTGGAGTCGTAGTTCGGGCGCTGTCCGTTCACGCACCAGAACACGTGCGTCACGCGGCCGCCTTCGAGCAGATGGTCCGCGTATTTCTCGAGCGCCTCCTTCGACGCCGCGTCGAGGCCCTTGATCGCGTCGTCCTGGCCGTAGAAGTAGTGGTCGTTGTCCTCGTTCTCGATCACCCAGCCGCGCTCCGCCGCGAAAGCCGCCATCGCCCCCACGCACGCCGCCAAAACAAAGCCCGTTCTTTTCATGCCCGATTCCTTTCTGATGTTTCCGCCATTATATCCCATCAGGAAAAGCATTCCCACCCCCGCAAAAGTGGGGGAGCGCGTCAGAGATCCGGCATCGTGCGCAGCATCGGTATCGACGCAAAATGCCGGTCGCGCGTGAACAACACGCCGTCCACTTCAAGCGCCGTGGCGGCAATCCAAAGATCGTTTGTCGGAATGGGCGAACCGCACTTCTTCAGGTGGTTGTAGATTTTCGAATAATGACGCGCCGTCGTTTCGGTGGCGGCATGAATGCGCGTATCCGGCATCGACAGCAACCCTGACAGCGCCTGAAGCGTCCGGGATGCTCGTTTGCACGCGCGTTCCGTCCCGGCAAGCACCTCGGCATACGCCGCCACAGGCAGCACCAATTCCGTCGCGCCCATCAGCGCGCGCTCAAGATCTGCGTCGTTTCCGTCGAAAAGCGAAATGAGCGCGTTTGCGTCGAGAACGAGCGTGTCTCTCATTTCCACAACTCCTTGTCGACGACGTGCTGCTCGGCCACGGCTTTGCGCACGGCGGCCGTTTCCGATTTCGGACAGCATCCCCAATACCGCGCCCAACGATTGACGGGATGCGACGTTTCCTCCTGTGCCACGCCCAAGATGGGCGAAAGAAGATCTTTGACGGTCTGGTTGACGCTCTTGCCCATGTTTTCGGCGTATGCGCGCAAAGCGGCGGCAAACTTGTCGTCGGCATGTATCGTCATCGTCGTCATGACACCCCTCCGTGTGAATCATGTTTTCGCATCACGTGATTCATACTATAACACCAGCCAACGCTCCCGTCAACCAACTTGCCCATTGCGACGACCATCGCACCGAGTTATGCAGCCGATTGCATTTTCCGTGGGAAAATCAAAACAATCATTTTCGCTTCACGACCAGCCGCCAGCACAAAAAGCCCAGCACCAGGAACACGAGCACGGACGACGCCGCCACGGGATCGACGCCCGACACCCAAGCGCCCCTCGGCGCCGCGTCGTCCAGCGGCTCGTCCGCATCGATGCGCAGACGCAGCGGATCCCGCACGCGCTTCACGTAATCGAGAATCGCGTCGTCGTACTGCGGACGCTTCTCGCCCGCCGCCAGCGCCACGGCGTACGCTTCGCCAGGCTTGGCGATGAAGAGCGCGTCGTACGGCGCGTAGAGCAGCGTCACCGGCACGTCCGCGTATTTGAGCGGCGGGTTGTCGTTGTCCACCACTTCCACCCGCAAGGCCTCTTCCCGCCATTCCGCGCCCAACGCGACCTCGAGCTGGGATGTCTTCTCGCCCGGCAGGTTAATGGCGCGCACGCCGGCGGATTTGATTTTCCGCCAGCCGCCCGCCACGCGCCGGTACACGTTCACCGTGCGCGAGAAATTGCGGTCTACGACGTTGAGCCGCACGGACGACACGGGCACGCCGTGCACCGCGAAGGTGAAGGACGTCGTCTTCGCCTTCGCGTCTACGTCGCCCTTTGCGGCCAACGCCATCTCGCCAAGCGGCGCGGGTTCGAACGACACCACGGGCACGGACTCGGCGACGGCGACGCCATCCACGCGGAACGGACGGTCCTCGACGCCACGGCGGACGGTCTTCGTCTCCAGTTTGCCGCCCGCGCCCGCGCCCAGCGTGCGCTCGAACCGCGCCGCCTCCACCTCCGTGGACGGCTTCGCGAACGTGAGCGTCAGTTTTTTGCAAAACGCCGCGTCGAACACGAAGTCGGTTTTGCGGAAATCGGCGTGCTTCGCGTAGTCGCACAGTTCGCCCGTCGCCAGCGTCCTGCCGTCCGCGGCGACCGTCACCGTCTGCTCGAAGTTCTTGAGCGGCGTGTCCACCCGCAAGGACGCGAAACGGGGAATCGGCTTGTCCTCGGGCCACGCGACGTCGACGACGAGTTTGCCGTCCGTCTCCGCGACGCGCTCGATCCTGAGCGCGTGCCACGCGAGGCGCGTGGACGCCTTGCGCACTTCCGCGCGCTTCACCGCGTACGGAACGGCCGCGCCCGAAGCGTCGCGGATGCGCAGCTGGTCGGACAGCGCCTCCGGCGCGCCGGCCTTGAAATGCAGAAACGGCTTCAGCTCGACGGCCGCCACGCATTCTTCTTTCACCGTGCCGACGATCGGCCACGCATCGGCGGCGAACGCTCCCCAAGCCGCAAACGCGGCAACGACCAACAAAGTCGTGCAATTACGCATCTTCGAACCTCTGTTTGAATTTGAGATACAAAAAGGCGCTGCCCATCAGCAACACGCCGGACGCCGCGAAGAGCACCACGCGCGCCGGCATCGGCAAGCCCGCCGTGTCCACGAGCAGCAGCTTCGCCACGGCGACGCCCGTCAGCACGAGACCGCCCACGCGCACGGGTTTCACGCGCCGCATCACGCCGGCCACCACGCACCCGACCGCCGTCAGCAGCCACGCGAGCGTCACGGCGCCGCCCTTCAACACCGGCAGGAACGCGTGCCCGAAAATCCGCGCTTCGCCCGTGAGACACAGAAACGCAACGCCCAACGCCACGCAGAAGAACGGACCGCGCGTGCGCCGTCCGACCAGCGCCACCGCCACGGGAAGCGTCCACAACCGCACGATGCGCAGCACGAGACGGACGAGATAACCGTCGGCATGGGGACCATGCGCGCAATACGCCTGTCCGGCGAAATACAACCAGCCGACGCCCGCGGCCACCAGAACGATCTGCGCCAACCAGCCCAGCAGTTTCTGGCCCGTCTTGTGCGCCGCCTCGGCCGTCGCCACCGCGATGGCGGCCCAGCACAGCACGCACCACGGGCGCGAGAAGAGGAGAACCGGCGCCACCGACAGAAACGCGACCGCGAAGACGAGCAGGATGTCGACGGTCTGCCGGTCGGCCCAGCCCCGGCGCGTCGCCGTCTGGGCGACGGCCAGATACGCCGCCACGAGCGCCAGGAACACGAGCCCCGCCCACTCGGCCGAAAGCGCCGTGCGGAACGTGGTGCACAGCCACGCGAGATACGCGCAGGCGTTCAGGGCGAGCCCCGCCCACGCGATGGCGTTCCCCGCGCGTCCGCGGAACTTCGAACCGAGCACCACGCTCGTCATGTACAGCGCGTGGACGAGCGTGAGGAACGCAAAGTTGACGAGCACGGCCGACGCGCCGGCGTGGGGGTGATTGCCGCCCCACGCGACGCACACGATCCAGGCGAGCGTCGCCGCCAGGAAGTCGAGCGCGGACCACTTGCGGCAGCGCGCCACGAAGAACGCGCCCAGGTTGAGAACAAGCAGATAGACGTCGAGTCCCAGCGGAAAACCCGAATCGCGTCCCGCCAGCACGGGCACGAGATAACCGCCCACCAAACCCATTGCCGCGATGTGCGGCGACGGCAGAAACACGGCCAGCACGCCCGCGCACACCGTCACGCCCGCAAGCGCCGCGAACGCGAACACGGGCGACGCGATCACCGGCGGATCGAAGAAGCGGTGCCCGAGACCGAAGCCGAGATACAGCGCCACCACGCCAAGTGCCGCGAGGGCGTGCCCGATCACGCCGTAGCGCGTGCGCTTCGCGAGGAACACGCCGCCGCCCGCGAGGAGCGCACCCCAGAGCAGCGTCGCGACGACGCGCCCCGTCGGGCCCATCCAGCCGCGGTCGATGGAGAGTTTCACGAAGTAGACGACGCTCCCGACGAGCAGCATCAAGCCCACGCGCACGAGCCAGCGCGTCGCGAATGCGAATTCGTGGGTGACGCCAGGCGGCGCGAATTCCCCGCGCACCGCAAGCCAATCGCCCGCGCGGCCCAGCATGAGCTCCACCGCGCCCGCCGACTCCTCACCGTAGAGCAGTTCGTCCCGAACTGCGCAGGCCGCTTCCCCAGGGGGTGGCGTCGCTCCGCCGACGCCACCAAGCCCGTTCTTGTCACGCTCTTGCCACGCCGGCGGGATGCGCCGAAGCGAAGCGGAGGGCAGGTCGCCGGAGGCGACGGCGAAGCCGCGCCCAAGCGCCCGCGCGGCGTGGCCCCCTTGCGGAGCCGGCTCCGTCTTCTCCCCCCGCCCCTCGCGCACTTCCCGCCGCAGTTCCGCGATCTCGTCGCGCAGCGACCCCAGCTTGCACAACGCCACGATGAGCATCACGGGCACCGACAAGAGCGCCAGCACGGCCAATATCGCAAGTCCTTCCATGCACCACCCCTTTCGTCAATGCCCGATTCCGCTCACCGCGCAGGGACGATCAGCACCGGCGCGAGCGCACCGATCGGCGGCACGCGCACGATGCATTCGCCCTTCGCGCCGCCGACGCGCGCGAGCGGCACGGGCGCCTTCGCACCGGGCACGAGCAGATTCCACTTCTCCGCGCCGCCGCGGAGCGCGAGCTCCAGCGGCTGCGTCTCGCCCGCGCCCAGATTGAAGAGCATCACGCCCGCGGGCGCGCCGTCCGCGCGCACGCGGCACGCGATGGCCACGGAGTAGCCGTCCGTCACCAATCGCACCGGCATCTTGCCGGGCACGGCCGCGTCGAGCGCGTCCAGCACCGCATGGCGGCGTCCGTCCGGCCAAAAGAGGTGCGGCATCGCGAAACGCGCGTACTGCGCCACCACCACATTCCCGCCGAATTCCGTGGGGACGAGCACGGTGCCCGCGGCCTTGTCGTCCGCCGTCATCTTGCTGAAGGTCCGCACGTCGGGCGCCTTCGGGAAGAAGAGCGCCTTCACGCCTTCCGCCTTGAGGCCGGACGGGAACGTCTCGTATCCCGCCGTCCGCACCGCCGTCGCAAGCGCGCGTTCGCCGGCGAGGAACTGCACGTCGAGCTTCTTCGTGAACGCGAGCGACGGAAACTTCTCCTTAAGCGTCTGGAAGGTGGACGCGTCGACGAGCACGGGCTTCGCGAAAACTTTCGGAAGGTCGTCCGCGCCCAGCGTCTGGACGGCGATTTCGTCGAGATGCCACGCGCAGGGCGCAGCTTCGGCGACGGTGCAGGGGAGGGCGTTCTCCCAGAGACGCTGCATGCCGGAGCTGTCGTGCCACGTCCACCTCTCCGTCGCGAAGAAGTCGGAGCCGTGGTAGGTGGCGAGGCCGCCCAGCTTCGCGCCGCGGAACGCGTCGCGCGCGGCGAGCCAGAACGGTTTCCACTTCGCGACGCAGTCGAACCAGTAGTCGTAGTTCTCGTCCGACTGGCCGTCCTGGTCCGCGCCCCAGTAGAGCGCGAGCGAGTCACAGCCGACGGCAATCGAAAACGCGCACTCGGCCATCATCGCGTTCGGGTTCTTGTTCGCGCCGATGTGCGGCCAGTTCTCGATTTCGTAGCACATCTGGCCGCAGCACGGAAGATCGCCGGACCGCGCGCATTCGCGCGCGACGAGGTCCATCTTCGCGAGCATCTCGCGCGGCGGACGGTCCGAATAGTGGAGACCGCCCGGACGCGTGCCCGCCTTGCCGTTCGGACCCGCGAACGCCTCCATGATCGTCTTCCAGGAATCGCCGTCGATCGTGTTCGCCGAGAGCGCGATCTGGATGCCGAGGCGCGTCTTCGGGGACGCCGCGTCCACGGCCTTGCGGAAGGACTTCGCGTATTCGCCGAGCTCTTCGCCGTTGAAGGCGCTCCAGGCCTTGCGCACCGACGCCTCGGCCTTCGGCCCTTCCAGCGCCGCGAGCAGCGTTTCGCGCGTGAACGCGCGGCCCGTCTTCGCCGAGAACATCTTCAGGCACCGCTCGCAGAAGCAGATGCCGGAACGGCTCCAGTCCAGCTTGCTCAGCCGGAGATCGTCGTCCGGCCAATACGAATCGGGTTTGAGCGCGGCGAGGATCGCGGACGCCTTGCCGAACGCGTAGTCGCGCGCGAACGGCGACGTGCAGCAGAAAAGGCCGGTGCGGCGTTTGCCGTCGCGGTCCACGACCCAGCAGTCGTCCGGAAAACCGGGATGCGGCTGGTCGTCCGGACCGTGGTTGAGCGTCACGCCCTGCTGGTAGGAAAACGCGATGCCGAGCTTTTTGCAGCGTTCGCGCGCGGACAGGTTCTCGCGGGCCGCGCCTTCGCCCCATTCGGCGACCGGGACGAAGTTCCCGTTCTTGCTGCCGCCGGCGAACCAGATTTCGTCCAGGAGTCCGGGGTGGCGCTCCTGCGCGGCGAACGCGCGCTCGGTGAAACGCGGATTGGACGCGTACGACCCGTAGCTGCGCAAGATGGCGAACGGCCATTCGTTTTCGGCGGCGAACGCGCCGACGCAAGAGCCGACGACAACGGCAAGCAGTAGTTTTTTCATGCGTGCATTATAGCACGTCAACGAGGGGTCAGGGCCAAAATGGTTGACTTTGCAGAAACCGTTTGGCAGCACGTCGTAATCCAACCGCAGGGGAACGGCGTCCGCGGCGCGGCCGCCCTACC
>DCIH01000119.1:8656-10479 GCA_002317575.1 Verrucomicrobia bacterium UBA1731
CGCCCCCAGGTAGGGCGTGCGCGCCCTTAGCCCGAATACGCAAACGAACACCAGAAGTTACACGGGCGAACCGTCAAACGCAAGTGCTTCGCCCCGTGAAACGGAGGAACGCCTCCAGCGTCGTCGCGGGATGCGGCGGACAGCCGGGAATGAACAGCGCCGGCGCCGCCGGCAGTTTTCCTTGCGCGTACAAGCCGCCGGAAATCGCGCACGCGCCGGCGGCGATCAGGAACTTCGGCTCGGGCGCGGCCGCATACGTCTTGTCCAGCGCAAGCTGCATATTGGCGGACACGGGTCCCGTCAGATAGATCGCGTCCGCGTGCCGCGGCGACGCCACGAACCGGATGCCGAACCGTCCCATGTCCCAGGCGAGCGTTCCGAGCACATTCGCGTCGAGCTCGCAGCCCGCGCAACCGCCCGCCGACACCTCGCGCAACTGCAGCGAATGCTTGAGCGCGAGCGCCTCGGCATCCGTCTGTTTCGGCGGCTCGTACGCGCCTTCGCCCGCGCGCACCACGAGATCTTCGCGCTTGAATGCGGCCAGCCGGTACTCGCGCGTGAAGCGGATCTTGGAACACGCCTCGGCGCACCGTCCGCAGAACGTGCAGCGGCCCATGTCCAACGACGCGCCCCGCGCGTCCCACGCCAGCGCGCCGTCCACGGGACAGACGGCTTTCGCCGCTTCCACGTCCGCCGCCGTCACGTCCGCGGCGAGTTCGGGCCGACCCCGGAAATCCGGCGGCAGATTCGGCGGCGCCTTCGTCGGAAACGCCCCCGTGCGAAACCCCTGTTTCAACCGTGCAAAAAACGCCTTAAACATGGCAACCTTCAAACTTCAACCATTCAAACTTCAAACCTTCACCTGTCCGTTCCGCAATAGGAAAGGTTGAACGACTTGTTGCAGATCGGGAAATTCGAAATCTGCTCGCCGCGGAGCGCCCACGCCAGCCCCTGCCAGTTGTGCGCCGACGGATCGACGATCTTGTAGCGCAGCATCCTGCCGTCCGCGCCGAAGAGCGCCGCATGCACGAGCGGACCGCGCCACGCCGCCACCGTCGACACGATGGCGCGAACGCCCCCGTCGCAGCCCCTCGCAGGAGAAGCGGCGCCCTCGCCGCTTCCGGCCGCTCTGCGCTCTGCACTCTGCACCAGAAGATCGCAGATCTTCTCATGCGCCTCTTCGATCTCGACGCGGCGCACGAGCGCACGCGAATGCACGTCGCCCTGGTATTCGTCCGACGCGCGGCGCGCGACACCCACAAGCCCCAATTCCGCGGCGACCTCTTTGGGCACCACGCCCGTGCCGCACAAACGGTCGCACACCGTGGGTTCCTCGAACATCAGCTTCAGCGCCAGGTCGAGATCGGGCTTCACGCGCGCGATCCACGCTTTGAGTTCAGCGCACTTCTCGGGCGTCGCCGCGACGCGCATGCCGCCCGGCGTCACGGCGTTGCGCCCGAAGCGGTTGCCGCAGAAGAGCGCCGTCATGTTCAGGTATTCGCCGCGGATGCGGCCGCAGAACGATGCGGTGGGGAGAAACGCCACGTCGCCCGCAAGCGCGCCCAAGTCGCCCACGTGGTTCGCGATGCGCTCGAGCGCGAGCAACAGCTCGCGCAGTTGACGGTCGGCGACTGAAACACGAAGGCCGTCGCGCGCTTCGACGATTTCCGCGAACGCCGTGGCGGCGGCGACCGACGTGTCGCCCGCGCACGTTTCGGCGAGCGCGACCTGGCGCGCGAGTCGGCCGTCCGCCTGGACGATTTCGTCTTCGACGCCCCGATGCTGGTAACCGAGGAAAATCTGCAGGTTGTAGACGTCCTCGC
>DCIH01000119.1:10495-11494 GCA_002317575.1 Verrucomicrobia bacterium UBA1731
CCATGCACTGGAACCGGAAGTGTCCGGGTTCGATGACGCCGGCGTGAACCGGCCCGACGGCGACTTCGTGCGCGGCTTCGCCCTTGAGCGGCGCCACCTTCTCGGGATCGGCGTATCCGCCGAGCGCGTCCAGGAACGCGTTCGCGCCGTCCACCCCCTCAAACTGTCTCACCTCAACCATTCAAACTTCAAACTCCAAACTCACGCGAGCACCACGCAGCACCCCCACACGCCCGCCGCGCACGTGAGCACGAGCAACGTCCACGGCACGACCGAGAGGCGTCTGGGCAACGGCGACGGCAACGCCGCGGGACGGCCCATCGTCATCGAGAGCCCTGCGCGCATCATCGCCGCGAACACCACGAACAGCAAAACGAGCACGAGCGCCGAAAGCCACACGGGCGCCGTCAGCACCAGTCCCAGTTCGGACAGGAACAGCGCGGACGGCGGCATTCCGCAGATGAACAGCAGTCCGACAATCCACAGCGCGGCGTGGCCCTTCATCGTGACGCCCAAGCCCTGCACCGCCGCGACGACGCGCGTGCCGAACGCCAGCAGCAGGTTGCCGGCCGTCTGGAACAGCAGCGTCTTCGTGAGCGAATGCGCCACGAGATGCGCGTACAACGCGCACTGCACGCCCCAGTTCTCGGGCAGATGGCCGCTGCCGACGCCCAGCATGCCCGTCAGCGCAAGCAGAACCGTGGAAAGCCCCATGTGCTCCACGGAGGAATACGCCAGCAACCGTTTGAAATCGGTCTGACGGACCATGAACACGGCGGCCGTGGCGACGGACAAAACGCCGAGCGCGAGCATCGCGCGGTCGCAGAACGGTTCGGCCGCTTCGGGCATCGCTTCGCGAAAACGGAGAATCGCGAAGAAGGAACAGTTCAGAAGCGCGCCCGACAGAAGCGCCGACACGGGCGCGGGCGCTTCGGAGTGCGCGTCGGGCAACCACGTGTGGAACGGCGCAAGGCCCGTCTTCGTGCCGTAGCCCGCGAG
>DCIH01000119.1:11506-14101 GCA_002317575.1 Verrucomicrobia bacterium UBA1731
CGAACGCGAAGCCCGCCTTGTACCAGAGGACGCTGCCGGTCGTCTGCGCGTGCAACACGAGCATCGTGCCGAAGAGCGCGAGACCGATGCCGATCGAGCAGATGAGCAGATACTTCCACATCGCCTCGAGCGACTCCTTCGTGCGATGGTAGGCGATCAGCGGCGCGGAGACGAGCGTCGTCAATTCCACGGCCACCCACATGAGCGGCAGCGTCGGCGCCAGAAGCGCGAAGAGCATCGCCGCGAAGAACCCGACGAAGCAGGCGTAGTAGACGGCATGCGGCATGTGGTCGCCGCCTTCACGGCGATCGGCCTCGGGCAGGTAGAAGATGCTCTGCACCAAGTCCGCCGCGAACAGAATCGGCGTCAACCAAAGCAACAACTCTTGTATCGTCTTTTCCAACCTTCAACCTTCAACTTTCAACCGCACGCCGCGCGTGCAACAGATGCGTGTCACCGAGTTTGTTCATCTTGTCCGTGTCCAGGGACGAGAACGTGCGGCTGATCTGGTGAATGGCGATGCCGAGCACGAACACCAGCACGAACACGTCGAGCAGGATGCCGAGCTCCACCACGAGTTCGTACTCGAGCAGGATGCCGGAGCCGAACACGGCGATGCCGTTCTCGAACACGAGGAATCCGAGCACCTGAGTGATCGCCTTGCGGCGCGCACACACGAGAAAGAGGCCCGTGCCCATGCACGTGAACGCCACGGGAATCGCCAGTTCGCTCGCCACCGCTTCGTGGATGTGAAGCGCCTTGCCGAGCGCGAAACTCGCGGCGATCAGGAAGAACACCACGACCTGCGACGCGCGGAACGACACGAGCGGCTCGAGTTCGCGCTTCGCGTCCACCTTGCGCACCGCGTAGGACAGCAGCGCCGGCAGCGCCGCGCCCTTCACCAGCGCGTTCACGAGCGCCACCAGCCACACGCGCGCGCCGGGCGCGCCGGCCGCGGACCAGTTCCACAGCAAGAGCGGCAACAGCCCCACGAACCAGCCCTGCACCGCCACGAGCCGGATCGCCGAGCGCATGAGACCCGTGCCGGCGAGCATCAGGTTCGTCAGCAGGAACAGCGCCAGAAGTATTTCCGAAAGACTTGTCATGAAGAAAGGAATCCCGTTTCAGAAAAGCACGAACAGCAGCACGCCCAACGCGGCGAGCATGAACGCCGCCAAAAGCGTCTGCGGCGTCTTCAAAAACCGCATACGCGCGATCACCGACTCCGTCACGCCCACCGCCACGGCCGTGACGAACGTGCCCCCGATTACCGCCGCGCCGCGCCAAAACGCCCCGCACGGCAACGCGGGCAACACCATCGCCACGAGGAACGCCGAAAAGAGCGCGAGCTTGAGCGCCGCGCCGTAGAGGATGAACGCGAGGTCGGGACCCGCGTTGTCCAGAACCATCGCCTCGTGGATCATCGTCAGCTCGAGGTGCGTTTCCGGGTCATCGAACGGCACGCGGCAGTTCTCCGAAAGCAGAATCGCGAAGAACGCAATCAACGCCAGAACGAGCGACACGGAATGGTGCGCCCACGCCCCCGCCGGATACCCCGCGAGCATCCCCGCCAACGCATCGCACGTTCCCGTCCCCAACCCAGGTAGGGCGCGGACGCCGTCCGCGCCGCCATCGGTCAACACCGTCCCCAACCCAGGTAGGGCGCGGACGCCGTCCGCGCCGCCATCGGTCAACAACACGAGGAATCCGAGGATCACGAACACCGTCGGCTCCACCAACGCGGAGAACTGCACCTCGCGCGACGCGCCCATGCCCTCGAACGCGCTGCCCGTGTCGAGCGCGCCCAGCACCGTGAAGAACCGCGCCGTGCCGAGCAGGTAGAAGAACAGCACCGCGCTCGCGACGGGACCGAGCAGCCAACCCGCGTCGAGCGTCCACGGGAAAAGGAAGGCGGCCAACACCGTCGCGGCGAGCGCGATCGACGGCGCGAGATCGAAAATCCAGGTGGACGTGGCCGACCGCGGACACGACTTGCGCATCAGCTTGGCCAAATCGAAATAGAGCCGCAGAAAACCGGGTCCGCGCCGACCGGCGAAGAAGGCCTTCGTCTGGTTGACGATGCCCGCGAGCAACGGCGCGGCGACGAGCGCCAAGATGGCAAATGCGAAGTTCACGTCAGATGAATGCGGCCGCCAGCAACGCCACCACGGCGATGAGGATGAGCAGAATGTAGAAATGGAGGGAGCCGTTCTGCAACAGGTGCGCGCGCTGGAACAATCGCGCCGCCCAGGTGAACACCGGCCGCCAGAAGCCGCTCAGCGCGCGGTCGTCCGTTTCCGTCACGAACGCGGCGTCCGTCGGCGCGGCGGGATGTCCCTTGAACGGGATGAGATGGTGGCGCGGCTTGAGCACGCACGCGAACAGATCGACGAGCGGCTGCGTGAAGGCCGTGCCCGTGTAGGCCATGCGCGCCGTGGGCGCATGGTAGCCGCAGTCCCAGGTCGGGCACGACGGCTTGACCGCGCCGCGCGGACACAGAAAGCGCCGCGCCGCCACCAACGCAACCACCAGCGCAACCAACGCCACCCCGACCGCCACGGCGGCCACGATCCCAGGTAGGGCGCGGACGCCGTC
>DCIH01000119.1:14188-16601 GCA_002317575.1 Verrucomicrobia bacterium UBA1731
GGCGCGGACGCCGTCCGCGCCGCCAACCCGCCACAAACCAACCACCGTAACGGGCACCATGGCAAGCGAACAGACGAAAAGCCCCAACTGCGCCAGCCACATGCGCTTCGGCGTCTCGACCGCGTTCGCGGCCGCTTCGCTGCGCGGCTCCCCCAAAAACGTCGCGCCAATCGCCTTGCAATACGCCGCCGCGGCGAGTCCGCCCGTGAGCGACAACGCCACGAGCACCACGAAACCGGCCACCTTGAGCGCGGGCACCGGCGCCTTCACCGCGACGAACGCCGCCATGTAGATGAGCAGTTCGCCGAGGAATCCGTTGAATGGCGGCAACCCCGCAAGCCCGAGCGCGTTGAGCGTGAAGAGCGTGCCCGTCTTCGGCATGCGCTTCATGAGTCCGCCGAGCTGGTCCTGGTCGAGCGTGCCCGTCTGCCGCAACACCGAGCCCGCCCCCAGGAAGAGCGCGCCCTTGAGGAACGCGTGGTTGAGCACGTGCACGAGCGCGCCCGCGTACGCGAGGGCCGCCACCGGCTCAGGTAGGGCGCGGACGCCGTCCGCGCCGCCCGCGTACGCAACCGCCGCCAGCCCAAGCCCCATGCCCACGACGCCCATGTTTTCCACGGACGAAAACGCGAGCAGTTTCTTGAGATTGACCTGCGGCAGCGCGAACAAAATACCGCCCAAGGAACCGACAACGCCAAAAACAAGCACAATCCACCCGAAAATGGACACACTTTCTGGGGACTGTCCCCAAATCGGGAAGAAATGGAGGAGTCCGTAGAAGCCGAGCGGGATCATCGCGCCGGACATCACGGCCGAGGCGGGCGCCGGGGCGGCGGGATGCGCCTCCGGGAGCCACACATGGAACGGCGGGAAACCGATTTTGAGGCCGAATCCGACCACGGCGAGCGCGAACGCCGAGAGGGCGCATTCGGGCCGACCGTGCAAAACACCTGCCAGCATCAGCGCGCAGGCGCCCGCGTGGCACGCGAGCAGGTAGATCCAGGTCGCCTTGCGGACGGATTTCTCGGCGTTCTCGAACGCCACCAGTCCGGCGGACGCGAGCCCCATCGCTTCCCAGGCCAGGAGGAACGCCAGTTTGCCGTCCGCCAACACCACGGCGACCATCGCCGCCAGCGTCGCGGCAAAAAACATCCAGAAGCGCGGCAGGTGTTTTTTCGCCTCGCCGTGCAGGTACGCCGTCGCGTGCACCGCCGCAAAAAAAACCGACCACGAGGATCGGCGTCAGGAAGATGGCTTTCAAAGAGTTCATGCCCGAAAATGGCGCGGTAGTATAGCACAAACGGCCCGTTTGTCACGAGCCATTTTCAGGAAGGACGCGAAGCCACGCTCCACTACGCGAAGCGCGTCAGGTGCTTCTCGAGAATCTTCGCGAGGCGCGCCTCGAGCCAGGGCGTGACGCCCCAAAACTCGCGCAGGTTCAGATACTCGGAAACGACGCCCGACTGCCCGGGCTTCAGGCAGAACTCGCCCTTGAGCATCACGTTGCGCGCCGTCGCGTCCGGCGAGACGAACTCGATTACCTGCGTCTTGAACCCGAGAATGCGCAGAATCATCGCGCGGAAGGAATCCGTGAGCAGATCGCACAGACGCTCGCGCAGGATGCCGTGCCGGAGCAGTCCCGCGAACGCCGCCGCCTGCGGCGTCACCGACGGCGAGATCGTCTTCTGCAGCTCGTGCTGGCAGCACGGCGCGGAGAGAATCCAGCGCGCCTTCCATTCCACGGCCTTCGCGAGCGCTTCGTCCGTCGCCGTGTCGCACGCGTGCAAACTCACCACCATCGCCACCGGCGGCACCGCGTCCCCCAAGGTCGCGACGTCGAACGCCGCCAGATCCGATTCTGCGAAAAGGACCTGCTCGACGACGTCGAGCTGCCGGGCCATCTTGCGCGCGGCGGCGATCACGTCCGCACGACGGTCCACGCCCACGACGCGCACCTCCGCGTAGCCGAGCGTCCGCGTGAGGTAGAAGTAGAGCGCGAGCGTCAGATACGCCTTGCCGCAACCGCAGTCCACCACCGTGAACGGCGCGGCGTTTTCCGGCGCCTCGGGGATCGTCTCCTTGACGACTTTCAGGAACTCGTTCACCTGGTCGTACTTGCCGCGCATGGACGCGCGGATCTTGCCCTCGCCGTCCGCGATGCCGATCGTGCGCAGAAGCGCCGTGGCGTCGAAACTCGTAAGCGGCAGCTTCTTGACGCGGTCGTTGCCCTGCACCTCCACGGTGCGGTCCATCGCCGCGGAGCGGCTCGTGAGCACATGGCCTTTCTTCGTGACGCGCACATGCAGATCGCCGCCCGCCGTCATCAGATGGAGCTCGCGCGCGCCTTTTTGCGCGATGATCTCCTCGAGCCCTTCGGCCGCGCCGTTGGCGTCGAAGTTCTTCACCTGCACCT
>DCIH01000119.1:16634-17297 GCA_002317575.1 Verrucomicrobia bacterium UBA1731
CGTCCGTCATCTCGGCCTGGTACTTCTTGACGCCGCCGATCTGCACGGGCCGCAGCGCGATCTTGAACGACTTGCCGTTGCGGCGGACGCTCTGGACGAGTTTCATGAAACCGTCCGAAAAGACGCCCTTGCGGATTTCTTCCTGCAGACCTTCTTCGAGCTCGAATTTTTCCATGTCGCGATTCCGTTATCAGAAGAACCACTTGGCGCACGCGAGGAGACCCTGCTTCCAGGGCACGCGGTGCGAAACGCCCGTCTTGCCGGCGAATTCCGAAAGATGCGCCACGTACCATTCGTAGTTGCGCACGAGCGCGTCCTTGTTCGAGAAGCGCGGGTGGAAGTCGAGCATCTTACCGGCTTTTTCAACGGACACGAAACTGTCGGTGGACGCCGTCTCGTACACCCACGGGTAGAGCGGCGAGAGCTTGAGCGCTTCGAGGATGCGCAGGATGAACACGATCGGCGCGACGGGAAGACCGTGGATCTTCTTGCCGTGGCCCGCCTTGTCCAGCACCGCCTGGTAGTCCTCTTTCATCGTGGTGAAATCGGTGGCGCCCATGTTGAACTCGGTGTTCACCTGGTCGTCCGGATAGGTCATCGCGTTCCAGATGCCGTCGCAGAGGTCCTCCACGTCCATGAGCTGGTAGCGGTTGTTGCCGCTGC
>DCIH01000119.1:17312-18029 GCA_002317575.1 Verrucomicrobia bacterium UBA1731
TGCCGATCATCGGGAAGCCGTGGCCGGTGTACGCCCAGTCGTAGAAGAGCGCGAAGACGCCCAGACGCTCGGGTCCGATGAAGCTCTTGGGACGGATCACGCACACGACCTGGCCGGCCTGGCGCGCCGCCTGGCACACGCCTTCGGCTTCGATCTTCGCGTGGCCGTAGGGGCCGACGCCGATCATCTCGTCGTGCTCGTAAATGGGGTGGTGCTTGGGAACGCCGTACACGGCCGTGGACGAAATCTGCACGATGCGTTTGACGCCGAATTTCTTCGCGGACGCGAGCACGTTCTTGATGCCGTCCACTTCCGTGGTGCGGATATCCTCGGGCGAGTAGAGCGGGAGGGCGGCGGCCGTGTTCACCACCGCGTCGCAGCCCGCGACGCATTTGTCCACGGCCGCCGCGTCGCGCACGTCGCCCTTGGTGAATTCGAGCCAGGGTTCGTTCTTTTCGGGATAGTCGAAATCGGCGATGTCGAGGACGCGGATTTTCGCCACGCCTTTTTCGCGCAATTTGCGAATCAAGTTGATGCCCAAGAAACCGCTGCCGCCCGTCACCAGAACCGTGTTCATTTCCATGCCTCTTTCCGAACGAAAACAATGCGCCGATTATAGCACGTTTACGAGAGACCGCGTGCGCCAACCATGCGACTTGGAGCGCCTCAGCGGCGTGCGCGGCGCGCCCGCCCTACCGACGCACCTGCCCAGGTAGG
>DCIH01000119.1:18137-40134 GCA_002317575.1 Verrucomicrobia bacterium UBA1731
GGCCGCGCCGCGGACGCCGCTACCGCAGCAGGTAGAAGAACCCGAACGGCACGTCGCATTCGTACGGACCGACCTCGGGCTTGGCGCCGTTCACGCGCGGACGGCGGTTGAAGTCCAGCGCGCCTTCGGTCATCCAGTCGAGCTTCGCGCCCTTGTCCACGACCGCCGCCTTGCGCGGCACGCGCTTGCCCCAATCCGTGCGCCACTTCAGCAGATCCTCGTCCGCGCCCCACTGTCCGGCGTACGTCGCCTGACCGAGAAGACCGGCCCACAACTCCGGCAGCTCTTCGTTCTGCCAGCCCGTGTTGTAGGTGCTCGACACGATCGGATTGACGCCGTAACTCACCGGCAGGAAGCAGTTGGAATACAGCGCGGAATCGCCCTGCACATTGATCTGGCGCGCGTCCGTCGACTTGTCGCACCGGTTGGTCAGGAACACGCAGTTCCGGACGCGCGCGGGATCGATGGCGTAGATGCCGCCGGCGTACACCGTGCCATTGTAGGAGAACGCGCGGTTGTTTTCGAAGAGGCAGTTGTCCACATAACCGGCCTTCACATACGCGCCGCCGTAGGCGTTCACCGCATTGCCGCGGAAGATGCAGTTGCGCACGCGGCCCGCGCCGGTCATGTACAACCCGCCGCCCGCGAGCACCCAGCTGTTGTTCTGGTTGGCCGTCTGCTTGTTGTCCACGATCACGCAGCGGTCCACGAGGCCCGTGCCGGACACATACAGGCCCAAGCCCACGGGCGCGTTACCGTTGGACACCCAGTTGTTCGTGACCACGCTGTCCACGAGGATGCCGTTGTGGACGCGGCCGCCCATGCCGCCCCAGCCGCTGGTGCGGCGTGTGTAGTTTCCGACGGTGCTGTCGTAGACGTCGCTCGACATGGAGTTCTGCGTGATCCAGCAGTTCGTGATCGTGCCGTCGTACAGGTAGAACCCGAAACCATCCTCAACCTGTCTGTAGCGACCGAAGCCCGTGCCGCGGATGATGCGCACGTTCGCCACCACCGCGTCGCGGTGATAGACGCCCAACGGACGACAGCAGTCCATGCCGTCCAGCACGGCGCAGATGTCGGACGACGGATTCACGGAGCCCACGATCTTGATCGGACGGGTGATGGACAATTCCGAACTGCGGTAATACGAACCGACCCCCAGGTGGACCGTGCCGTAATCCGCCACCAGCGCCAACGCGTCCTCGAGCTTGGTGGCCGCCGTCTCCCAGCTCGCGTAGGGCTGCTCGGGCGACAGATTGTCCGGCGACACGTACACGTCCGTCGTCAGAACCGTGAACCAGTTCGGACGCCGCACGATGACGCGGTGGTCGTAGCCGCGCTCGTCCACGTAGTACACGCACACCGACACGGAGTGCCAGCCCGGCCGCAGCGTGACGATCTTGTTCGTGCCCTCCCAGTGGTCTTCGAACCAGCTCGGGTCCTCCAGCATCTCGTCGTCGCCGTCCACGACCCAGCAGCACTTGAGCGGCTCGATGGGCAACGCAGCCGTTCCGCTCGCCGTCAGGAGCACGCGCGTCTCGCCGACGTCCGTGTCGAGCTTCCGGTACGACAAGCCGAAGGTCGGGCTCGAGAGGTCGTTCTCGCAGCAGCCGGCGTCCATGCGCGAACCCGCCAGGCGCGGGTTTCCGTTGAGATCCCGCTCGCCCGGATCCGGCTCGCGCACGGCGGTGTCGACGCACGGCGAACTCGAGTCGATCGAATAGACGCCGATCGCCGGCCCCGCGAAGACGGGATCGCGCGCGAGCGTCTCCTGCGTCACGTTCTCGCAATAACCGCCGAACTTCGGAGACCACAGGTTGTACACCTGCGCGCCCGTCGCCATGCGCCAGTCCGGCGCGCCCGCGGTAATGTCCTCGTAGGCGGCGTTGTCGCGCACGATCGTGTCCATCACCGTGACGTTCGCGTTGTTCACGTGGAGACCGCCCGCATACCGCGCCGTATTCCCCACGATCGTGCAGCTGTACACCTTCGAATAGGAGGTCGCGTACACGCCGCCGCCGTAGTTGTTGCACGTGTTGCCCACGATCAGCGAGTTCCTGAGCGTGCCGGCGTCCATGTACACGCCGCCGCCGCTCTGGGCGTAGCCGCTCCACGTCTGCTGCGTCCAGTTGTTGCTCACGACGCAGCGGTCCACCATGCCGCCGTTCATGTAGATGCCGCCGCCCACGTAGCCGTTGCTGTTGCTGGCCTTGATCTGGTTGCCGCAGACGGTGGAATCGACGAGCAATCCGCCCGTGATGTTGACGCCCGCGCCGTGTTCGCTCACCGAGTTGCGGTTCGGGTTTTCGGAGGTGTACCAGTTGCGGATCACGCAGTTCGAGACGACGCCGCCCGAAATGTGCATGCCGCCGAACATCTCGGTGAAGGACCGCTTCTCGAGATCGTTGTAGCCGCAGAACGTGATGCCGTCGACCCAGGCGCCGGCGTGTCCCACCCAGATGAACTTGTCCGGCGCTTCCTGGTCGGTGCCCCACGTGTGGTAGCGGTTGACGTAGCCGTGGATGATCGTGTTCTCGGGGCCCTTCTCGGACATGAGGCGAATCGGCCGGTTGACGACCAGGCGCGGCTTGTTGATGCGCGGATAGGCGCCTTCCGCCAGCGTCACCGTGCCACCGTCGGCCACGGCGTCGATCGCGTCCTGGACCTCCGCCGCCGCCGTGGCCCACGTGTCGTACGGATAGACGTTCTTGCCCTTGGTGGACACGTACGTCGCCGTGGGCGCGACCGTGAGCACGTCCTGACGCTCCACGAACGTCGTGGCGCCGCCGACGACCGTCTGGATTTGGAGCCGAATCGTGTACTTGCCCGTCGCCCAGCCCGCGAATTCGAGATGCGTCAGGCCCACCCCGTTCGTCGTCTGCCAGTCCGTCGAACCGCCGCCCGTCCAGTACCACGTGTAGTCGCACGCGCCGGCGCCGATCACGGAACCGTCGAGCGTCACCACGGCGTTCGTGCCCGCGCCCGTCACGACCGCCGTGAAGTCGCACGCGAGCGCGTCCTGCCGGATTTCGTGCGCGCCCACGTCCGCGGTCGCGCCCGACACGCGCGGATTGCCCGTGAGGTCGAACGCGTCGCCGCCGCGCATCCGGTCCGTCGCGACGCCCAGATCCGTCAGCACGCCGTACGGCGAACGGTACAGCGGATCGCCCGGGATGAACTGCGGATCCTTGACCACGTTGCCCGTGCCCGGCAGCGCCATGGAGGAAACGCAGTGTTCGATCTCCCAGCCGCCGTTCGCGTCCATGCCCACGTCCACGGGCGTGCCCAGGCTCGTGTTGTTCCAGATCACGCAGTTGCGCGCCGTGCCGTACTGGATGGAGAAACCGTTGCAGTCGGCCTTGCGGTCGCAGTAGTTGTCGGCGATGATGCAGTTCTCTATGAGGTTGGCGCGCCCGCACATGCGCACGCCCGAGCCGTAGGACGTGTGGCAGTTCTTCGCGATAAGGCAGTCGCGGAGCGTCGAGCCCGTGCCTTCCATGTACACGCCGCCGCCCGCGCCGCCGCCGTAACCGCGCGGATTGCCCCAGTTGTTGGTGATCACGCAGTGGTCCACCTGGCCGCCGTTCATGTACACGCCGCCGCCCACGTAGCCGTTGCTGCCCGTGCCGTTGCACACGTTGCGCTCGATGACCGAATTGCGGATGCGGCCGCCCGTGTAGATGATCGCGCCGCCGCCGTGGCAGCCCCAGCTGTTGTTGTCCACGGTGTAGCACTGGTAGATGTGGCAGCCGTCCACGAGACCGCCGTTTTCGCAGGTGACGCCGCGGCCCCACTGGTTGTTCTTCGTGGTGACGCCGAGTTTGCGGATCTGCGCGTCGGCGTGCGCGAGCGCGATCACCGAGCGCGTGCGGCGCCGGCGGTAGTCGTCGGCGGCGCCGTTGCCGCCGTCGTGCGCGCGGTAGAGAATGGCGCTGCAGTCGGCATTTTGACCTTCGAGCACGATCGGCTTGTCCAGCACGAACTCCTGGTTGTTGCCCGTGGTGGTCGGATACTGGCCCGGCGCAATCGTGACGTGGATCGGCACCGTCGCCGAGGTCGACTTGCCGATCGCCGTGCGCACCGTCTTGAGCGGGGTCGCCGACGACGTGCCCGCCGCGGAGTCGCTGCCGTTCGTGGCCACGTAATAGCGCGTCGCCGCGCACGCCTGCACCGACACGGCGTTCGTCACGGAGAACCGCAGCGGATTGTCGCGGTGGTTGCCGAAGGTGACGTTGTTCGACACCGCGCCGCCGTATGTGTCGACCCACTTGTACCACGCCTTGGTGGCCGAATTCGCGGCCGTGACGGTCGCCCACTTGCCGCGCTCGACCCACTGCTCCAGCGGGGACACCGTCACCCCGGCGTTGTCGGTCGTGGCCAGCACGCGGTACTCGACGCGCCACTGCCATTCGACTTCGAACCACGTGCCGTCGTGCTTGAACGAGCACGTCGCGACATTGGACGCGTCGTTCGTGGCGATCGGCGTGCGCGCGAGCGTCACGGGATCGACACGCTTCAAAATCCAGCCCGCCACCGTGGCGCGCTTGTCCGCGGAAATCGCCTGCACGCCCTCCGGCGCCGTGCACGTCACCACGTCCACGTCGTTGGATGCGTAGCCCTCGTGGTCGCCCAGCGCGGGATCGAGCGACGCGAAGTCGAGCGCCTCGGGCGTGCCCGTCACGGTCACGCGCCCGCGAATCGGCGAACCGCAGATCCGCACGCCCAGGTTCGTGGGATTGCCGTAGCCGGCCGCGGTCCATTCGGCCGCCGTGAGCCACGGGTCCTTGTTGGCGTCCTGACGGTAGACCACCGCGTCCGTCTCGGGATGCGGCAACGTGACGTTGACCTTCTTGAGGTTGACCTTGCGCTGCCACTGCACGAGATGGTAGTCGCTGGTGACCGCCGCGCGCAGCGCCGGACTCTCGGGCAGGATCTTCACCGACAGCGGTTGCGCCAGCGTGACGGAATCGGCCGAACCGAACTGCTGATCGTCGCCCGAACCGCACGTCTGCAGGATCGGCACGCGCACGAAGGGTTCCTCCGGCAGCAGGAACTCGATGCCGCCCGCGAGCGTCGTGGGCTGGTAACCGCTTTCCGCGTTGTTGCGGAGGTGGTACTGGATGCGCACGTTCGAATTCGTGCCGCAGATGCGCAGGGTGCCGCCGCCCGTCTTCGAATTGAGGAAGAGGTTGTTGTTGCACTCGAAGTTGCCGTTGGACACCACGATCAGGCAGTCGCCGCCGATGTAGAGATGCGCGTCGAACTGCATCGTGCCGCCGTTGAGGACGTCGAACCGGCCCTTCCACTTGCCGTCCTTCGTCTGGTTGTGCATGCGCGTGCGGCGGTTGTCGTTGTCGCCGCCGTTTGGCTTGTACAACTTGCCGCCGTTGGTGATCGTCCAATGGAAGCCCGACGGCCAGTACCACCAGTTCATGTCGTTGTCGTTGTGGCCGACCTGGAACGCCACGTTGTCAAGCGTAATCTTGTTGTTCCAGTCCGTGCCGTCGCGGTAGGCCGTGCCGTTGTCGGTGTACCAGTAGTTGCAGGAAAGCGTGTAGTTCGTCTCGCCCCAGAAGGTAAGGTCGAGATCCTTGTTCTTGGCGAAATAAATGCGATTCGCGCTCGCGGCTTCGGTGACATGGATGCGCGCCTTCGTGCCCGTGTTGAAATACACCCAGCAGTTGCCCGACTTCGGGTAGCGGCGGCTGAGCCAGAGCGGAATGTCGTACGTGCCCTGATACCAGTTGTCCGGATTGGACCAGTCGCCTTCCTTCACGGAACCCTTCCAGGTGTACTCCGTGTAGTCGTTGTAGGTCGAGGACTTCACGGCCGAGCGCACCGTCCAGTTGGTGAGGCCGTCCGCCGTTTCGCAGTAGGCGCGCCACTGGATGTAGAACGTGCCGCGCGAGCCCGTCTGGTAGGCGTTGAAGTGTTCCACGAGGTCCGTCGGGTGCATTTCCCACACGTTCGGCTCCTGCGTGTACTGGTTGAAGGACTTGAGCTGCACGAAGGTTTCGGGGTCGCTCGTGAAGTTGCCCCACGCCGTCAGGGTCGGACGCCTGCCCACGCCCAGCTTGCTCATCGCGAACCAGAACCGGCGCACCTGCCATTCGTTGCTGATGTTCTCGATGTCGCGGATGTAGCGGAACGCGGGCGCGCCGTCGGTCGTCACCTGCATCACGGGCGTGCGCGTCACGTACTGGTCCTCGTCCGAACCGCCGGAACGGAACTCGAGCGCCACGTAGTAGGTGGTGTCCGGCATGACGAAACGGTCGCTCTTCATGTCGTTCGTGTAGAGGTGGAGCTTGAACGGCCCCTTCTCCTCGAGGTACGAACCGGGCAGGTTTTCCCATACGACGTCCAGATGCTCGGGATCCGTGCCCATCAGCGCCTTCACGCGGCAGAACGACGCACCGATCGAATCGAGCGTGCCGGTGACATCGATGAAGTCGCCGCCCGTGCCGTCGATCTGCAGATCGGACACGGCGGCCGGTCCCTGCGGACGGTAGAAGATCGACGCGCTCCACGCGGGGCAGTCGTTGTCGTTCTTCAGCAGGAAACGGATGCAGCGCTTCGTCGGAGAGCCCCAGCCCTTCGCAACGAGGTTCGTGTACGTGTACGTCTTGGTGGACGCGAGGAGCGTCGCCGCCGTCTCCACGTGTTCCCACGCCGTCAGATCGCCGCCCGCCGAGTCGGATCCCATGCAGGCGTAGAGCGTGCCGGTGAAATGGCGCGGATACACGAACTCGAGCTTCATGCCGTCCACGAGACCGTTCGTGTCGTAGCAGTAGCCGAGCAGCTTGATGCCGGGATCGCCGCGGCCGAACACGCGCAGGAGCGACCCGTCGCCCGGATCGATGAACTTGTTCCAGCTGTACGTCTTGTCGTCGAGCGTGGTGTAGTTGTTCGCGTTCCAGCCGATGCCGTAGTTGGCGCAGCCGCCGTTGTTGTTGTACGGACCCACGGTGCCGTCGTCCTGGTTGTTGCTGCCGCGCACGTCGATGTAGTACCAACCGGCCTTGGGCGGCGTCCACGTCCAGGTCGAAGACGCGTCGGAGTTGCGCCAGAAGGCCTTCGTGCCGTTCACCCACAAACCGTAGTAACGCCACAGCCGGCCCGAAAACGCATACGTCTTCTGGTCGAACCACATGTACCCCTGGTAGTCGTACGTCCACCACCAGTGCCAGTTGTACGACTTCGTGCCGTCGATGTTCTTCCAGGTCGTGGACGTGCCCTTCGTGTGGACGGCCATCGCGCCGGCCGTGATGTCCGCCGACGGATGTTCGTCGAACGTGTTCTTGTACCACGGATACGTGTCGCTGTTTTCGGAATAGAGGCCGATCTGGCGGATGCCGGGCGTCGAATAGTCGGCCGATTCGTCCAGGGGCGGCGTCTTGAAGTCGCAGGTCCGGTCGTCTTCGGCCGTCTCGCCCGTCGCGTCGGCGACCACGATCACGCGCGCGAAGTACTTCTGGTCCGGGATGAGGCCGTCGAACAGGACGTTGGTGACGCCCACGCCCGAAACGGCGCCGAGGTCGTTCGTGTAGACGAGCGCGTCGGGCGCGAAGCCGAACACGGCGCAGAGGTGCGCCGGCTGCGCCGTGCCGCCCGCGTCCGTGGTGTCGTAGCCCACCTGGAACCGCGCGAGCGTGGGCTTGAGTTCGTCGAATTCGCCCGTCCAGTGGACGTCCATGCCGCCCGTCTTGTCCCAGAGCCACACGATGCGCGCGTTCATGGCGGGCTGCTCGTACGTGAACGACGCCGTGTCGCCCGACTGCCACACGCCCCACGCCGCCGTGTCCAGGACGTTCGTGTAGACGACGTAACCCGCCGCCACGTGGTCGTCGTCGCCCGTCGCCGAGGCCTCGATCGCCATGCCCGTGGGCACGCACGAATCGTAATTGTAGCGCGGATAGACGCTGCCGTACGCGCGCGCCGCGCCGCGCACCTGGAGTTCGTAGCCCGTCGTCGCAGGATCGCTGCAGCGGTAGCGGTTGCCCGTGCCGTCGTCGATCGGGTAGAAATAGGAATAGAGGTTCGGACCGTAGTAGATGACGCCGTTCTCGCGGATGCCGAAGTTGCTGTAGTAGTTCTTGCCGTCCGCCTCGCCCCAGGCGTTCCAGCGGTTGCGGCCGCCCCAGTCGCCGTCGTTGCTGAGGTACAGCTCGAACGCGTGCCAGCCGGCCTTGTCGAACGTCTTCGTGACGGCGCCGTGGCTCGCCACGTTGTCCGCGCTGCCCTTCATGAGCTCCGTGCCGTCGATCACCAGCCGCTGGCCCGCGTTGTTCCAGCAGTAGAAGACGACGTCGCCCTTGGGATACCAGGCGTAGCCCCAGTACTTCCACGTGCGCTGCTGCCACCAGATCTTGCCGTTCCATTCGTATTCGCAGGACGCGTGCGGATGCAGGTACACGTTGGTGTTCACGGGCACGATCGTGTAGTTGTTCCACGAGTTGTCGCAGTAGCCGCCGAAGAGACCGGGGATGAACGGCTGCGCCTTGCGCGTTTCGAAGGACGACGTGCCCTCGCTCAGCGTCTTCGCGCCGTCCTCGGTTTCCACGAGAACGCGGGTCTCGTAGTGTTCGCTCGGCAACAGTCCCGCGAGCGACACGGGGTAGCGCCCGCCCACCGCCGTCACGCCCTCGGCGACGAGGTTCGTGTGCGCGAACGGATTCTCGGCGCTGCCCCACACGAGCCACACCGTGCCCGTCACGTTCGCGTCGTGGCCGATGCCCGTCACCTCCACCGTGAGCTCCGCCGTGTCGAAGCCGTTGGCCTGCGCCACGACCCGGCCGCCCACCACGTCGCGCCGTTCCCAGATCCATTCGATTTCCGCGTAGGTGCCGTTGTACGTGTACAGGCAGTTCGTGAAGCTCTCGCCCGGCAAGGGCGAATCGTCCGACGCGCGCACGAGCTGCGGGTTCCACGCGTCGGCCGCGGAATCCCACAGACGCCAGCCCGCCACATAGTTCGTGGCCGAGCCGCCCTCCTCCGCGGCGTAGAACGGCGCCGACATCGAAAGCGCCACGGGCGCGTCGTTGGTGAAGTGCTCGTGGATGCCGTACGCCGGCGACGGGTCGCCGTATTCGCCGTCCGCGTACGTGCGCACGCGCAGCGCCTTCGACGGTTCCCACTGCGGATAACGGACGATGACGGTGCCCGAACCGCCGCGGCTGCCCGTCTTGCGGTTGTTCGCGTAATCGAAGTTGCCGCGGCCGCCCCAGTAGCCCGCGCCGCCGCCGCCGCCGCCCAGACCGTTGACGCCGACCGTGCCGTTCACGCTGCCGCGTTCGGGATCGCAGTCGCCGCCGTCGCCGCCGGACTCGGCGCCGCCCTTGCCGGGGACGTGCAGCTGGTGCGTCGGGTTCCAGCCCACGCCGCCGCCGCCGCCCGAACCGTAGCAGTGCCACGTGAAGGAAATGTCGCTCCAATAGCCGTCGCCGCCCTTGCCGCCGTTGGCCGGGTACGGGCTGTCCGTCCAGAGATTGCCCGCGCCGCCCGCCTCGCACGCGCCGCCGCCGCCGCCGCCCGCGCCGTAACGGCCGATGCCGCCCTTGTTGCCCTGGCCCTCCGTCCAGGCGTCCGTCTCCGTCGTGCCGCGCGTGCGGCCATGCGTGGAACCGCCGGCCGAACCGCAGCCGCCGTACGTCGGATCCTTCGTGCCCCAGTTGAACTGCGTCTTGTAGCGCGCGTTGTCGTCGTAGCCGCCGCCGCCGCCGCCGCCGAGGGCCGTGGTCTTCGTGCCGTCCGGCGCCACGAGCCACGAATCGCCGCCGCACCAGCCGGAACCTGCGTTGTCGCCCCAGCCCGAACCGCCGCCGCCGATGGTGTACTGCACCACGTCGCCGGCGTCCATGTAGACGTCGTGCAGGTGGATGACGCCGCCGCCGCCGCCGCCGCCGCCCATCGTGGAACCGCCGCCGCCGCCGCCGCCCACGAGCAGGAACTCCGCCACCAGCGGCCACTTGGAGGTGAGCGAATGCGTGCCTTCCACGAGCACGTGCGCCCAGCTGCCGTCCTTGTAGTAGTGGTCGCCCTGGTGCATGAACGGATCGATGAACGCGTCGAGCTTCTCTTCGCTCCAGTTCCATTCGAGGTACACGGGCGTGCCGTCGAAGACGAACGAACAGTGCGTCAGCGTGTCGTCTTCGTCGGTGCTCGTGTCGCTCGTCTTGATCACCTCGTCCGTGACGCGGTTCTTGAGCTTCCACCCGAGAAGCGTCGCCTTGTAGGAATCGCCCGCCGCCCAGTAGCGGTCCGGCGCGGAGAAGCCGTACGTGACGCCGTTCGTCGCGATGCGCACCGCCATGCCGTAGCCGTTCGTGTCCACCTGCGCCGTCGGATACGGCGAACCGTCCGGCGTGTCCGGCGTCACGTGCTGGATGCGGTGCGGCGTCGCGCCCACCATCACGTCGCCGTGGCGGTAGCGGACGATCACCACGCCCTTGCCGCCCCTGCTGCCGCTGTAGTTGTAATCGCGGTAGGAACCGCCGCCGCCGCCACCGCCCAAACCGTCCTTGCCCGGCTGGCCGTAGTTGCTGCCGTAACTGCCCGCCATGTAGCCTCCGCGGCCGCCGCCGCCCTGGCCGCCCTGGCCCGGCATGTGCGTGGCGTCGTCGCGACCGCGCCGACCCGCGCCGCCGCCGCCGCCGCCGCCGTAGCACACCATTTCGCCCGTGATGTCGCACCAGCGGCCGTCGCCGCCGTCGCCGCCTGCGGCGGGATTGGCGTTGTCCGCGCCGGTGGCCGCCGTGCCGGGCGCGCCCGCGCCGCCGCCGCCGCCGTGGCATCCGCCCGACGCGTTTCCGCCCGCGAAGCCCTGGTCGGGATCGCCGGCCGCCTTGGCGGCCGTGTTGCCGACCGAACCGCCGCCGCCGGACGCGTAGCCGTTGGCCGGCGTCACGGCCCAGCTGTTCCAGCCGCGACCGCCGCCGCCGCCCTTGGCCATCATGCTGAAGCCCGCGCCCGCGAAGAACGACGGCGATCCGTAGTTGCCGCCGGCGCCGCCGTCGCCCGTGGACGCGCCGCCCGCGCCCACCTGGAACATGTACTTGCCGCCGATGGTGATCGGCATGTTGGTGGCGTAGATCACGCCGCCGCCGCCGCCGCCGCCGCCGCCGCTGCCGCCCGCGCCGCCGCCGCCCACCAGAAGCACGTCCACGTCCGTGGCCGCGTTCAGGTTCGCTTCGGTGAAACCGGAGGTGAACGAATGGACCACGTACGGACCGGCGTAGTCGATCTCGCCGCCGTTCATCAGGTAGCGCATATCCACGGCTTCCCACTGCCACTCCACCTTCACGGGCGTGCCGGCGAAGGTGAACGTGCAGTTCGTGCCGACGCCCGTGGCGATCACGGATTCGTCTTCCCAGTTGAGCAGCTTCCAGCCCGTGCAGCGCACGTCCACGGAAACGCCGTCCGTCCAGCGCTCCGCCGCGTAGAACGTGTATTCGACGCCATTCGTCGCCGCCAGGATGCCCACGCCGTACCCCTGGTCGTCCACGTGCGCCGAACCGTAGTCGTTCGACGGCCAGCACATGCCCCACGGCGCAGGCGCGGCGCACAATTCCACGTCCACGTGCGTGTAGCGCACGATCACCGTGCCCGAGCCGCCGTTGCCGCCGCGGTACCAGGTCGGCGTGTAGGCGCCGCCGCCGCCGCCGCCGCCCAAACCGTCCACGCCGTTGCAGCCGTAGTAATCGCACCAAGAGGACAAAATCTGGCTGTTGTGGAGCACGGCCCCGCGGCCCCCGGACTCTTCGCCGCCCGAACCGGGCTTGTGCTGGCTGTCGTGGCCGGTGCTCCAGCCGACGCCGCCGCCGCCGCCCGAACCGTAGCAGTGCATCTCGCCGGAAATGTCGAACATGAGGCCGTCGCCACCCTTGCCGGCCGTCGCCGCCGTGGTGTTGTTGGGCATGCTGTCGGAATTGCCGCCCTTCTCGCCCGCGCCGCCGCCGCCGCCGCCGCCGCCGCCCGAACTGTTGCCGCCGGCGAATCCCTGCGCCGCGCTGCCCGTGCCGTAACCGCCCTGGCCGTTCGAACCGCCGCCGCCGGACGCATAGCCGTCCGCCGTCGCCGACTGCCAGTTGTCCCAGCCGCGGCCGCCGCCGCCGCCCTTGGCCTTCAGCTCGACGCCGCCCACGGTGAACTTGGTGGCATTGCCGAAACCGCCGCCCGAAGTGCCGTTGCCGCCGTTCACGCCGCCCGCGCCGACGCTGAACGCGTAGTTGCGGCCCGCCTGCAGAAAGAGGTTCGTGTAGATGACGCCGCCGCCGCCGCCGCCGCCGCCCATGCCGCCGCCGCCCGCGCCGCCGCCGCCCACCAGGAGCACCTGCGCCCACGTCGAGCGGCGCATGTTCACGGCGTGGGAACCGCTGACGTAGGTGTGGATGATGTCGTCCCCGATGTATTTGACGGCGCCGCGGTCCGAATCGAAGTACGGCTCCATGTAGTGGTCGTCCCACTGCCATTCGAGATAGAGCACGCGCTCGCGGTCGCACGTGAACGTGGCGTTCGTCCGGTCCGCGTCGGCAAGCGTCTTCTCCTGCAGGACGTCGTCCGTCTCGAAGTCGCGCAGCTTCCAGCCCAGCGCCGTGATGCGGTGGACGCGCCCGGGCGTCTCCCAGTAGTCCGGCACATCGAAGCGGTATTCCTTGGTCGCGTCGACCGCGTCCGCCTTGCCGTAGAAATGCGCGTCATCGTCCAGCGGAACATATTCCGTCAAGCCGTCCACCGGCGTGCACGTGAGGAGCTTCGTCGGCGCGGCGCCCACCGTCAGCGCGGGCACGCGGTAGCGGATGATCACCGTGCCCGAAGCGCCGTTGCCGGCCGCGCGGTAGCCGTCCCACGTGCCGCCGCCGCCGCCCGAACCGGTGCCCGGCACGGCCGACGTGCCCGGGTAGTTGTTGCCGCGGCCGCCGCGGCCGCCGCCGCCCTTGCCGCCTTCGCCCGTGACGTTGTTGTTGCCCGCGCCGCCGCCGCCGCCCGCGGCGTACCAGCGCTCCTCGCCCGTGATGGAGCACGGCAGGCCAACGCCGCCGTCGCCGGCCTTGCTGCTCGTGGCGGCCACGCCCGCGCCGCCCGCGCCGCCGCCGCCGCCCGAGAGCCAGCCCGAATAGGAACCGCCCTTGTTGCCCCGGTAGGGCGTGCCGCCCGATTTGTTGTTGCACCAGCCGGCGCCGCTCGCGAAACCGTAGGACGGCATGCCGGGCTGGTTGTAGCTCCAGCACGGCGCGCCCGCGCCGCCGAGCGCCTCCAGTTCGACGCCCTGGGTGGACGAAATGCGCGTGCAGCCGCCGTGTTCGCCCGGCGAATCGTTGGTGTTGTTCGCGATCGACGGCGAGTAGTTGCGGCCGCCCGCGCCGACTTCAAGCGTGTATGTTTCGCCCTTGCGGAAAACCCACGCGTTGGTGTGGACGAATTGGCCCGCGCCGCCGCCGCCGCCCATGCCGGAACCGCCGCCGCCGCCGCCGCCCACCAAAAGCACCTCCGCCGTGAACGTCCGCCGCGCCGTGAACGTGTAGGTGCCGTTCGTGTAGATCTGCACGATCGTGTCGGCGTCCTCGATGTACTTCGTCTCCGAGAATTCGTCGCCGGACGAGAACGGCTCGAAGTAATGGTCGTCCCACTGCCATTCGAGGTAGAGCGGCGAACCCTGATACGTCACCGTGCACGTCGTGAGCTGGTCGAAACCGCCCGTGGTGCAGCTGTCGACGATCTCGCCCGAGAACTGGTCGTAGACGACCCAGCCCTTGCAGGTGATGCGCCGCACGCCGCCCGGCGTGCGCCAGAAATCGGGCACGGAGAAGCTGTAGCTCGTGCCGATGGTCGAATTCGACACGCAGCCGTACGTCGCGCCGGACGCGTCGGGCGTCCAGTCCGCGTACGCCGCCGCCGGCGTGCACGAGAGGACCGCGGTGGGCGTGCCGCCCACGCACAACGCGGGAATGTGGTAGCGCAGGATCACCGCGCCGTCGCCGCCCTTGCCGGCCCGACGGCAGGTCTCGGAGGTGTCGTTTTCGTTGTAGCTGCCGCCGCCGCCGCCGCCGCCCATGCCGTCCACGCCCGGAACACCGTGAATACTGCCGTGCAGACGGGTCAGGCAACCGCCGCGGCCGCCCGAATCCGCGCCGCCCGTACCCGGAAGGTGTCCGCCCGTGGGGCTGGCGACATGGGAGCTGCTGCGGCCCGCGCCGCCGCCGCCGCCCGAACCGTACACGCGCGAGATGCCCGTAATCGCGTTCGTCAAACCGTCGCCGCCCTTCCCCGCGTAAGCGGTGCTGCTGTTCGAGGCGGATCCGTCGCAATCGGTGCCGGCTTTCGAAAGGCCGCCGCCGCCGCCGCCGCCGCCACAGCACCAACCGCGGCCGCCGGCTTTGCCGCCGGCTGCGCCGCCGGCGCCGGACCAGTTCCAATACGAGGTGCAGCCGCCGCCGCCGCCGTTGACGCCCGAACCACCGCTCGATCCATAGCCGCCGCCCGCGCCGCCGCCCGCGAGCGCGAGCGAATACATGCCGCCGACGATCTTCGTCGAACCGCCCTTGCCGCCGCTTACGCCGGATGTTCCAGAATCGGCGGCGGTGCCGCCCGCGCCGACCGTGAACGTGTAGGTCGTGCCGGAAGCCAGCACGATGTTCGTGTAAAGCACCTGGCCGCCGCCGCCGCCGCCGCCGCCCGAACCGCCGCCGCCGCCGCCCGCGACGATGAGGGCTTCGGCCGCGAACCCGTGCCACGGCGTCACGTGCCATTCGCCCGCCGTGAACGTCTCGATCACGTCGCCCGTGTCCGGCTCGAACCGCACCTCGGCGCCGGCGTCTGCGCCCTGCGGCTTCACGAACGTCTCCTCCCACAGCCACTCGAGGACGTAGTTGGAAAAGCCCTGGTAGACGAAGGACGCGGACGTGACGTTCTCCGCGACGTTCGTGGCGAGGAGCTCGCCCGTTTCCATGTTCCAGAGCCGCCAGCCGAGGCAATCGATGCGGCGGAAACCGTCTTCCGTCCGCCAGGACGGCGTCGCCGTGAACGTGTACGTCTTGCCCACCTCCGGCGCGGGCACGTCGCCGTAAATGAATGCGTCGTCGGCGCGCGGCACGTAGCCCTCCACGTCCGCGCCGGGCGTCACGGCCAGCATCGTGCCGGGCGACCCCAGCACCTCGATGCCGCCCGCGCGGTAGCGCAGGATCACCGCGCCGCTGCCGCCCTTGCCGGCCCGACGAGAAGCGACGCTGTCGTTTTCGTTGTAGCTGCCGCCGCCACCGCCGCCGCCCATGCCGTCCACGCCCGGAACGCCGTAGAGGCCGCCCTGCAGGCGGTGCAGATAACCGCCGCGGCCGCCCGAATCCGCGCCGCCCGCGCCCGGAAGGTGTCCGCCCGTGGGACTGGCGACATGGGAGTTGCTGCGCGCCGCACCGCCGCCGCCGCCCGAACCGTACACGCGCGAGACGCCCGTGATCGCGTTCGTGAAACCGTCGCCGCCCTTGCCGGCGTAGTCGGTGCTGCTGTTCGAGGCGGATCCGTTGCAGTCGGCGCCGGCTTTCGAAAAGCCGCCGCCGCCGCCGCCGCCGCCACAGCACCAACCGCGGCCGCCGGACTTGCCCAGGCCGGAATACGCGGTCGCGCCCCACGACCAGTTCCAATACGATGTGCAACCGCCGCCGCCGCCGGAACTGACCCTGTCGTCCGGCGAAGGCGCGGAATTGCCGTAACAACCGCCGCCGCCGCCGCCGTAGACGTCGAACGAGAGGCCGCCGCCGGAGAACGTCGTGCTCCCGCCCCGGCCGCCGTTTCCCGTGGAGGCCGCGCCGCCTTCGCCAACCGAAAACGTGTAGTTCGAACCCGCGTACAGCATGATGTTCGTGTAGACGACGCCGCCGCCACCACCACCACCACCGCCACCGCCACCCGCGCCGCCGCCGCCCACGAGGAGGAGCTGCGCCGCGATGTCCTTCGCGGGCGTGAACGCGTGCACGCCGTTCGTGTAGATCTGCACGAGGTCTTCGTCGTCCACGAAAAAGAGATCCGCGTTCTCGTCCATCGGCACGTACGTTTCGAAAACGGTTTCATCCCACTGCCATTCGAGGTAGTATGCCTTGCCGCGTTCGGGCGTGACCGTGGCCGTGAGCGCATCCGATTCGCCGAGCAGCGTGTTCGACGCGACCTCCCACAGCTTCCAGCCCGTGCAGATGGCGTGTCGGGACGCGCCCGCGGTCTGCCAGTCGGCCGGCGCGGAGTACGTGTACGTCTTGCCGATTTCCGCCGCCGCCTGCTGCGCGTAGAGGAGGCCGTTGGTGACCGTCTGGTACGTGTCGTACGCTTCGGCGGGCGTGATTTCGGAAATGCGCCGCGGCCAGGAGCCGATGGTGATCGCCGCCACGCGGTAGCGCACGTACACGCCGCCCGTGCCGCCCACACCGCCCTTGCGCGAACCGCCGTCGTTTTCGTTGTAGCTACCGCCGCCGCCGCCGCCGCCCATGCCGTCCACGCCGGGCAAGCCCGCGGTCGATCCCTGCGTTGTCGTCAGACACCCGCCCCGGCCACCCGAATCCGTGCCGCCAGAACCCGGAAGGTGTCCGCCCGTGCCGTTGGCATGCGAGTTGCTGCGCCCCGCGCCGCCGCCGCCGCCCGAACCGTACACGCGCGCGACGCCCGAAATGAAGTTCGTCATGCCTTCGCCGCCCTTGCCGGCGTAGGCGGTGGCGTTGTTCGCGGCGGACCCGTCGCAATTGCCGCCGGCCTGCGAATAACCGCCGCCGCCGCCGCCGCCGCCACAGCACCAGCCGCGGCCGCCGGACTTGCCCTGGCCGGAAAACGATGTCGAGCCCCACGTCCAATTCCAATAGTTGTGGCAGCCGCCGCCGCCGCCCGAACCGTACCAGGCGTCCATCGTGGGGGCGTCGCTGCCGTGCGTGCCGCCGCCGCCGCCGCCGTAGAGGACGTACGAAAGCCCGCCGCCGGAGAATGTCGTGTCGCCGCCCTTGCTGCCGTTTCCCGCCGCGGCGGCGCCGCCCGCGCCGATCGTGAATGTGTAGTTGGTCCCCGCGTACAGCATCACGTTCGTGTAGAGGACGCCGCCGCCGCCGCCACCACCACCGCCGCCACCGCCGCCACCGCCCGCGATCACAAGCAACTCGGCCGCGATGTTGTACTTCGGCGTGAAGGCATAGGTTCCCACGTTCGTCCAGGAGTGGACCGCGTCGTCCTCCTCGGCGAAGCCGATTTCGTCGCCCGTCGCGTTCAGCACCGCGTCCTTCGCCAGGAACTCTTCGCGCCACTGCCACTCGAGGCGCAGCCGCTGGCCCGCCGTGAACGTGAACGTCGCGTTCGTGCGCACGGAAAGGTCGTCCGCCTCGGTCTTCTGCACCAGCACGGCTTGCGTCGACTTGTTGACCAGCTTCCAGCCCGCGCAGTAGACGCGATGGTTGGCGCCTGGCGACTGCCAGTATTCCGGCGCGGTGAACGTGTAGGTCCTGCCCCCGACGGCCTTCACGACGTAACCGTAGCCGTCACCCGTGTCCACGTACTCGCCGTACTTTTCGCCGCCGGAAATCGGCAGCTTGCCGGTTCCGGAAGACGCCGTGACGTCGACGTCCGTGACGCGGTAGCGCAGAACGATCGTGCCCGAACCGCCGTCGCCGGCCCTGCCGTTGCTGTTGTTGTAGCCGCCGCCGCCGCCGCCGCCGCCCGTCGATGGAACACCGTTGAAACCGTTGCGGCATACGATGGCGCCGCCGTTGCTGCTGTCGCCGCCGAAACCGCCGCCGCCCTTGCCGCCGTCGCCGCCCCAGGTGGACTGGTTTCCGGCGCCGCCGCCGCCGCCGCCGCCGAAGTAGCAGAGGCGCCCCAGCATCTCCGTGGCGACGCCGTTGCCGCCGCGGCCCGAATAACCCGCGGGCGTCTGGCCGGTCTTGCCGTCCTCGTCGGCGCCGCCGCCGCCCCCGGACCATCCTTGCGACGAGCCGGCGCCCTTGTGGTGCCCCGACGCGGCGTTGACGGCCCCGCGGCCGTTCGTGTTGCCGCCCGACGTGCCGCGGGCCGATGGGTTTTCGTTCCATCCGCCGCCGCCGCCGCCGCCCTTGGCGGTGATGGCGACGCCTGCGCCGGACAGCGTCGTGTCGCCACCGACGTAGCCAGTGTTCCAGGTGTTCGGCGCCGTGCCGCCCGCGCCGATGGACATCGTGTAGACGTTGTTCTTCACGAACGTCACCTGCTGCGTGATCACCTGGCCCGCGCCGCCGCCGCCGCCGATCGTGCCGCCGCCGCCGCCGCCGCCGGCCACCACCATCACGTCCGCCACGAGGGTCGACTTGGCCTCGAGCGAATACGACGCGTTGGTGAAGACCTGCACCACGTACGCGCCGTCCTGATAGGCGATGCCGCCGTCGAAGAGCGCGACGCCCGGCTCCGGCGCGGGCGAGAACGGATACGCGGGACCGCCCGTGAAGTTGCCGCCGCCGAGATTGCCGTGGAACTTGTTGCCGATCACGTCGTACATGCCGTACTTGCCCGTGACCACGTTCCGCGCCGGCACGAAATCCTTCAGCAGCACGCCGTTTTCGTAAACGCGGAATGCGTAGAACCGAACCGTGCTGTAATCGCCGCGGTAATCGCCGCCCCAGCCCCAACGCGACGCGAACAGGAAGAACGATCCGGCCAGCGTTTTGGTGATGCCGACGGACGTGGGACCGAAGCGGATGCCGTCCGCGTAAAAATCGGACGCGCTGACGTCGAACACGTGGCGCGCCGTGTCGGGCGTGACGCTGGCGGGGTAGGCGTCTTTGGAATAGAAGGCGGTGCCGTACGCGTCATTGAACACGATGCAGAAACCGCCGCCGGACGCGGCGGACTGTCGCCAGATGCGCAACGACTGCGCCGAAGCCGACGCCCCATACCCGAATACGCCGAAGTTGGCGGCCTCGGGCCAGGCGACGTCGAGAACGACGCGCGTTTGGGGACCCGCCACGTACAGCGTGTCAAGCCACTGCTTGTCGGACGCCTTCGACTGGCAGTATTCGACTTCCTCGTAACCGCCCGGCAGGTAGCGGCCGTACGTGTTGTCGGACCACGTCCACTCGAGATGCACGCCGCCGCCCGTCGCCAGATGCCCCCACGCGGCGTCGTACGTGAACGAGCAGACGGAACCCTCGCCGGATGCGACCAGCTGGCCATCCGACCAGCGCAAAAGCCGCCAGCCGGCGCATTTGACGTGCCGGCGCCCGTAGTCGAGCAACAGCTCCATGGACGTCCCGCTGAACGAATAGGTCGCGCCATCCGTCGCGTTCGACACGGCGCAGCCATAGCCGTTCGCGTCGGAGAACGCCGAATCGTACGCCGCGCCGGGCGTGATCGGAAGCTGGTCCGCATAATCGCCGAACGCGCCGCCGATCGTGACGTCGCCGTACTGGCCCGCCGAAGGGCCGGCCTGGAACTGGTAGGAGGACAGCGAACGACCGCCTTGCGCGAACGCGCCGTTCACGCGCTCGTAGAGACCCACCGCCCCCGTGGCGATTTCGCGGCACGGCACGTAATCGCGCACGAGCTCGTCGCCCTGGTAGAGCTGCAGCCAATACAATTTGCCGCGGAAACGGCGGGACGGATCGGAGCCCGGGATGCCCGCGAGCACGTAGAGATTCTGCGTGGCGTCGGCGGCCGACAGACCGCCTGAGAAATCGGCCGCCGTCTTCGCGCCGGCGAGCCACAGGCCGTCCTTGCTCAATTCGACTTCCACCACCGTGCCGGCGACGCCGTTCGTCCACGCGTACGTGGCGCTGCCGACCTGGCAGCTGTAGGCGTAGGAACCGCCGACGTTGTTCACGGCGAATTCGAAACCGAACACGCCCGTCTTCGTGCTGCCCGCGAGCGCCTGCATGGTGCCGCTCGCGGCGTAGTCCGTGGCGAATTTCGCCTTGAGCCGAAGGTTCGCGTTAGGCAAAATGGCGGAACCGTAGGCGCTGCCGTTTTCCAGGATGTGCTGCTGCGCGGTGCTGCCCACGACGTTGTCGACGTACGCGAGCGCCTCGTAGGCGCGCGGCAGCCCCACGGCGTTCGCGGCCGAAGCGCCATACGCCCATCCAACCGCCAGCGCAAGGCACGCGAGCGCCCGCTCCCACGCGCGCAGGCGTGGGAAAACGGCAAAGCTCGGCGTGCAAACGCCGAGAAAACTTGCCATTTTATGTGCAAGTCTGTCCATGGATTTCCCCAATAATACCACAACGCGCCCACATGCGCAAAGCATTTTTGGCACACGGACGCGGCCCCACAAGGGGGTCACGCCGCTCCGCCGGCGTGACCAAGGGCGAGAAAGTCGCGTTCCTGTCACGGACCTGGTGGCGTCGGCGGGATGGGCCGAAGCGAAGCGGAGGGCAGGTCGCCGGAGGCGACGGCGAAGCCGACCGCAAAGGCCCGCGCGACGCCACCCCCTTGCAGGACGCCTCTGCGCGGCGCGGGACGCACCACCGGCATCACACCTTATCACAACGACCAGGACTGCCAGTTCCTTCGCCGATATATGAACCGCCGCACTTCCATCACGTTGTCAATCACGACATAAAGGACGAAGAAATTTCCAACGGGAATCTTGTAATAGGGATGCTCCCGATCGACCTGCGATGGATAGGCCTCAAATGCCAGAGGCGCCTCCAACCGTTCGTCAAGTGCGGCAAACACGTCGTCGACCAACTTGTCCGCAGCTTGTGGATTCCGCAATTCACGTTGAATGTAATCAACCGTATTCCCAAGCTCTTCTTCAAAGAACGGAAGAATTGACAGTCGGTAGATCTGTTCAAACACGACGGATGCGTCCTTTGAGCCGTGCGTAGACTTCATCGCGCGTGAAGCGGCGCGGGTCAGATTGCGCTATGCGATCCGTTTCCGAAAGAATGGCCTCCATTGGATCCAAAAGGCGCTCATATTCGCCTATCGTCATCATAACGGCCGCACCATAACCGTTTTTCGTGAACACAATCGGGCCAGCCTGCATTTCATCCTCAATAGTTGAAAAGCTGTTTCGCAAATCAGTAACAGGACGTATGTTCAGTTTCTGCATAGTTAAACCCCTTGAAAATGCCGTTATTCTATCACAATTACGTCTTTCCCGCAAGAAGAACTCGTGGCCGCGTTTCGGGCGCGGAAGCGTTCACGCACACCCCCACCCTCGCGTAAAAAGGGGCCGAAAAAGGATAAATGAGGGGGGGTAGGTGTTTTTATGTGAATCCACTCCCCCCAAAGTGCGTTTCAGCCCCTGTTTGCAGGCCTTTCCCGATCATTCGACCTTTCACAAACCTTTCACGTTGCTTTCACGTGAAATGTGAATCCACCCCTTTCGGGGGCTCTTGCGGTGCCAAAATCACGTGAATCACGTGAAAGATGCGTGAAGCCCCTTGGGGGCAAGGGTTGAACACGCAATAACCCATAATCGGGCGTTTTTCGGGGGAGGGGCGCCGACACGGCGGCGGAGTGCAAGGTTGCACTTCGGAAAGTGCAAGGATGGACTTTCGGAAGCGCAAGGTTGCACTCCGGAAAGTGCAAGGATGGACTTTCGGAAGCGCAAGGTTGCACTCCGGAAAGCGCATCGTTGCGCTAAGAAAAGTGCAAGGTTGCACGCGCACCCTGCCCTATGCACGGGAAAACGGGCGCGGGCTGGCCCCTGATCTTGCCGCACCTGGTGTTTTGGTACTTCTTGGCGTTCCTGTCGCGCGTTTTGCGCAGCTTGCGGCGACGACAATCAACTCATTCGGTCGGCGGACAAAGTAAATGCCCATAGTTCTGGGTCATTATGACCCTTGTGGGCATTTACTTTGTCCGCCGACCTGAATACGGAAAATGCTGGAGTTTCGCGAAGAAAAAAAGGCCTCGTGGCCGCGTTTCGGGCGCGGGTGCAAAAAAGCGCGGAGCAAACCGCTCCGCGCCTTTTTCCGCCGTTCTGACGAACGGCCCGACCTCAGAAGAGGCCCTGCTCCATCATCGCGGTCGCGACCTTCTTGAAGCCGGCGATGTTGCCGCCCGC
>DCIH01000126.1 GCA_002317575.1 Verrucomicrobia bacterium UBA1731
TTGGGAATTTGTTTTGCCGCCACCAAGCCCGCGCCAATCCAGCCATCATCCCCCATGGCTCCGCAGCCAGGGGGTGGCGTCGCTCCGCCGACGCCACCAAGTTCGCGCCAATAACGCCATCATCCCCCATGGCTCCGCAGCCAGGGGGTGGCGTCGCGCGGGCCCTTGTGTACGCCAATCCGCAGTTCGGGACGAACTGCTCGGTTCGGACGCCTAAAGCTAACAGCTCCAAGCTGAAAGCTTTCTCTTACCCTTCAACTTTCAACCTTCAACCATTTAGCGCCGAGCGCCGAATGGCGTCTTCCAGCCCCACCGTCACGCGCAAGCCGAGCTCGCTCCGAACGCGCGCGATCGACGGCACGTACACGGACGGCTTCGCGCCCGCCACGGGCGTGCCGCGCACGATGATCTCGTTCCGCGCGCCCAACACGCGCCGCACGGTCTCCGCGAGTTCGCGGATGGAAACCGCCTGGTCGCTGCCCACGTTGTACGCCCGGCCCGACGCCCCGCGTTCCAGAATCGCAAAGAGCCATTCCACGAGATCGTCCGCGTATAAGTAGCTTCTGAGCGGCGTCCCGTCCCCGTTGATCACGATCGGCTCCCCCGCCAGACAATCCCGCATGAAATTGCCGATGGCGTAGTGGATGTCGCGATTCAGGTGCGGACCCGTGAACGCGAAACACCGCGCAATCTTCACATCCAGCCCCGCCGCCGCGAACATCCGCTCGGACTCCAGTTTCCCCTGTCCGTACGCCGTGACGGGACGGCACGCGGCGTCCTCGGACACGGCGGCGGTTTGCGGACCGTACACGGCGCCCGAACTCGTGAACAGCACCTTCCGCGTACCGCTCGCCGTGGCGAAATCGATCACGCGCCGCGCACCGTCCAGGATGATGGAGCGCATTTCGTCGTCCGCGATTTCCGTGCTCGCGGGCGTGGCCGCGTGGACGATGGCGTCAAACGGCCCTTCCGGGAACGCGAAATCGCGCACGTCGCCGGCGACCCATTCGACGCCCGGCCGCCGCGCCAGCTCGGGATGCGCCGCGCGAAACGCCGCCGGATTGCGCGACAGGATCACCATCTCCACGCCCGCGGGCGCCTGGCTCAAAATCGACTTCCCGAAAAAGCCCGTGCCGCCGGTGATGAAAATGCGTTTCATGAACCGAGTTCTTTCACCTTTGCAACGATGTCATCGGAAGACAAGCCGTAATGCCTGCGCAGAAACGCCTGGCTGCCGACAACGGACGTGTATGTGTCTTGAAGCCCAAGCTTCACCAGAACGGGAACCTGGCGCGGCGGTTTCTTCGCAAGGGCATCAGCGACGACGGAACCAAGCCCACCGACGACATTATGCTCTTCGACCGTGACAATCGATCGATATTCCGCCGCGATTCTCGACAAACCTTCCTCGTCAAACGGCTTGAGCGACATACAGTTGAATACACCAATATCGATCCCCTGCTCTTTTAATCTGTCGGCCGCCACCATCACCTCCATCAAAATGGCTCCCGTAGCGACAATCGCGACGCTCCCACCCTGCCGCAACGCAAGCAGCTTCAAAACGTCATAATCTGCGATTTCCGGGTGCAGCAACGGCTCGCCACCGCGGGCCAGACGAACATAACACGGACCATCAAGCGAGTGGACCAGCCGCAGCGTTTTGACAGCCTCGTCGGGATCGGCCGGGCAAAAAACGCGCATGTTCGGCAACGCACGAGTTATGGCGAAATCTTCGGTGGCATGATGGGACATGCCGAGCTGACCATAGACGAAACCACCACCCACGGCAATGATTTTCACATTGGCATCATGGTAACAGACACAGTTGCGAATCTGCTCCAGACAACGCATGACGGGGAAATTCCCGATGGAATATGTGTAGACTACGTCTCCTTCAAGCGCAAGCCCAGCCGCAACGGATGTCATGTTCTGCTCGCAAATGCCGACATTGAAGCAACGCGACGGAAATTCTTTTGCGAACGAATCAAGAACGCTGTAACCAAGATCGGCCGTAAGCACAACCGTTCGCGGATCCGCCCGTGCGATACGCGTGAGTTCCGCAATCAAATGGTTTCGCATGAAGGATCTCCTCCAAGTTCACGGATCGCCGTTTCAAAAAACATCCCTTGCGGATCACGATAATGCCACAGCAGTTCATTCTCCATGAAAGAAACGCCCTTGCCCTTCACCGTATTCGCGACAATCACGGTTGGCTTGCCCGCCTCACGATCCGAAAAGGCGTCCAATAATTGTTTGTGGTCATTGCCGTCCTGGACGTCCACGACATGCCACCCGAATGCCGCCCATTTTTCGGCAAGCCGGTTCAAGCCCGCCTGCTCGTCGCAAAATCCCATGGCCTGCATCTTGTTGTGATCGACAATCACCGTGAAATTGTCCAGCTTCTGGTTTGCGGCGAAAAGAGCCATCTCCCACACCGATCCCTCTTCGTTTTCGCCGTCGCCGACAATCGCGTATACATGAAAATCACGCTTGTGCATCTTACCTGACATGGCCATGCCACAAGCCACGCAAACGCCCTGGCCAAGCGATCCGGTCGAGAATTCAACGCCCGGCACGCCCTTATGCGAGACATGGCCGGAATACACGGATCCGTCCAAATAGTACTTGTTCAGTTCCTCGCGCGGAAAGAATCCGCTTTCCGCCAGGGCGGCGTAGATCGCCATGCCATTGTGCCCCTTGCTGAGAATGATGCGGTCTCGTTTTGGATTCTTCGGATTGTCGGGAAAAACATTGGCAACACCGCTGTAAAGAACCGCGACTATGTCGGCCACGGACATAACGCCGCCAATGTGCGAGGCATGTGTTCGATGCGACATGCGAACGGCATCCTGACGTATGCGATTCGCCAGCGGAATGCTTCGGGAAAGTAAATCGTTCATATTATCCACTTCAGCCCGATCTTAAAGTGGTCGAATTCGACCACTTTAGTCACATTCATTTTCGTCTTTTCCATAAGAAACTCTCATCTAAAATTCCACTCGCCCGAAAATGTGTTCAAATCAAATAACCGCATTATATCAAAACCGAGCGCTTCCGCACGCGGCGCCCGCATCTTCCACACCCTACTTTGCTGCTCACGTACCCCGAACAGCGGTGCGTCCCGAACTGCGCACACGGCCCCCATCATAATCTACAGTGGCGAGCATCCCTTCAACTTTCTTCAACTCGCACCCTTCAACCATTCCCCCACGCGCCCGAAACGGCCAAACGCTCACGGACGGCGCCGAATCCATTCCCGGAAAAACGGACTCACGAACTTGTACTCGCCGTTGAGATCGTAAACGAGTTCGGCTTTCGCCAATGCCGCAAGCGCGCGTTTGACGGTCGTGGGCGTTGTCACGTCGGCCAGCCGGAGGAACTCGCCCGACAGCGGATGCGCACCACCCAAAACCGCAAGTGCGCGAAGCACCCGAAGCTGGATGCTGGTGAGCGGTTTCGAGAACGTCGCATAGGCGGACGACTCGCGGGCGAAAACGACCTGGACGCCCTTCTCCATGTCCGCGTCCGTCAACGTCGATCCGGGCGATGTCACCTGCCAAATGGCGTCGCAAAGTTCCTGAACGTCCCCGGACGTGCGCGAAACGAACTCGAGCACGCGCTGAAAAAGAGACCGCGGCAACATGCGTTTGCCCGTGGCGAAGCGCCCCGCGGCAAACGCGTAGAAATCGTCGTCGGGTATTTCATCGACGCCGAACACGACCGCCGATTTGTAAAAAGGACTCTTCGGCGAAAGGAAAATGGACAGCATGGCGTTCCGCGCGCTGCCGAGAAACACGAAGCACGTGTCCGCAAGATGTTGAATGCGGGAACGCATCAAAGCCAGCACCTGATCGCCGTCGGGAAGGTCGAGGACGTCCTGAAACTCGTCCATGACCACGCACACCTTGCGTTTTTGGGCATGATGGGCGACGGCGTCCAGAAGCGTGTTCACGGAAGACGGGTTTTTGCTGGCCGACGCATCCACGGTGATCGTCGGCAGGCCCGTCATCGCGTCGACAGTCGCCACGGGGCGCACGTGCGCGAGCATGGCCAAGGTCTTCCGGTACAGATTCTCTTCGTCGTCGAATCGGGCAAGCGCGTCGGCCAGCCGGTTGCAGACGTCCGTCACCGAGCGGACCCCCATGAAGTCCGCGCAGATCGCCTTCCAGCCGCGCATGCCGGCTATGGTTTCATGAACCAAGGAGGTCTTCCCGATGCGCCGTTCGCCCTGAATGACGACATTCTGCCCGGCGGAAACATACCGGGACAACTGCCTGGCCAAAACCGGACGCGCGCAGAAATTCGCGCCCCGCACGACACATCCGTATTTGAAAGCCTCCATGACACGCCCCTTTTTGATCCGCACTGAAAGTACACAATATTGTATATCACAAAAATGTGTATGTCAATCCCCTGGTCCTGGAGTTTACCCATTTTT
>DCIH01000007.1:0-726 GCA_002317575.1 Verrucomicrobia bacterium UBA1731
GGGCGGCCGCGCCGCGGACGCCGCCATATCCCTGACGCCTGCCTCCATCTTGAAAAGGCCATGTGCCTTTTCCTTGTGGCAGACCGGAAAACATCCAGATGATGGCCTGGGCTCACGCGCAAGGCGGGAATGCGACGACGCCGCGTCCAGGGCGCGCAAGCGCGTGCCCGACGTTTTACGCAGCGTCCACAGGCATACCCATACGGCGGCGGAAAAATGGGAAACGCCAGAGCTGCAGTTCGCTTGAACGGGGACGGCGGTTTTGCTACACTACGAACAATTGTCCACGGGAGGGCGTGGGAAACCGTTTGGAAATCGTGTTGCGGAGCCGATGACGATCATATGGAAAACGAACTGCTGAACGCGCTTGCGGTGCGCGGATGCCCGGTCGAGCAGCTGCTGGCCGACACCTACATGAACCGCGAGGACTTCTACGTGAAGATGCTGGGGCGTCTCCCGGCGTCCACGGCCTTCGCCCGGCTCGGGGACGCCGTCGCGGCGGGCGACGCGAACGCCTGCTTCGAGGCCGCGCACGAGCTCAAGGGACTCTACGCGACGCTTGGCCTGACGCCGGCCTACGACCTGTGCAGCCGGATCGTCGAAGCGGTGCGTCCGCTGTCCGGCCTGGCGGACGCGCCGGAACTGTTCGCGGCCCTCCGGCCTGTCCACGAGGAACTGGTCGCGCTGATCGCCGCCGTCTGAACGCCCTCCGAAATCCGTCTTCAA
>DCIH01000007.1:801-5550 GCA_002317575.1 Verrucomicrobia bacterium UBA1731
CGCGCCTCCATCGGCAGCTGGAAGATCGAAGTGGAGGACGGCAAGCCGCCGCGGATGTGGTCCGACACCACGATGATGCGGCTTCTGGGCGTGTCGGGGCAGACGCTGACGCCCGAGGAGATGTACCACGCCTGGTACGACCACATCGACAAGGACCACTACGCCGCCGTGCAGGAGGGCGTGGAGCGCATGTCCAAGGGCCAGCACGCCGAAATCCAGTATCCCTGGCATCTTCCGGACGGGCAGACGGTGATCGTGCGCTGCGGCGGCGTGCGCGATTTCGACTTCAAGGAGGGGCTGCGCGTCGCCGGCATCCACCAATGGGTGACGGAGCTCCATCACGTCGAATACGGGCGCGCGAAGTCCAGCCGCGCCGCCGACGAGACCCTTTCGGCGATCGTCAAGCAGCTCTACGGCTACAACCTCACGATCGACCTCACGGACGGATCCTTCTCCACGATCGTCGGCACCGGCACGGCGGACATCATCGCGATCGCCAAGGAGTCCTCCGACTACCGGGCGTTCTTCGACCGCGCCATCGCGCACGTGAGGCCCGAATTCCAGGACCGTTGCCGCGAGCTCCTGTCGCTCGACTTCCTGCGCAACAACGGCACCAACCTCGGTTACTTCGACACCTACGAGTACGCCGCGACGTGGAAGGACGAAGAGGTGTGGGAGGAGGTGAACGTCACGTTCGGCATCAACGACGACGGCCATCCCGTGGCGAACCTGCTCGGGCGCGACGTGACGGAGGCGCGCCGCAACCAGGTGCGGCACGAGCACGAGCTCAAGGCCGCGGCGGCGCGCGACCAGCTGCTGTCCAGCATCACGCAGTCGCTCTACGGCTTCAACGTCACCGTCAACCTCGACACCTGCGCCTATTCGCTCATCACGGGCACCGGCACCGACTCGATCTGCAAGATCTTCCAGGCCTACAGCGACTACTCGCTCGCCGTGGACGCGCTGATGCTGTGCATCGGCGACGACTGCAAGGCGGCCGCGCGCAAGCTCATCGGGCGGGACTTCCTGCTCTCGCACCGCAACCACAGCGGGCATGTCGGCGTGGGCGAGTTCGCCTGGACCAACCGCGACAAGGGAAAGCGCTGGCTGGAAGTCAACGTGTTCATCGGCGTCAACGACGAAGGCCAGCCGGTGGCGAACATCCTGGGCCGCGACGTCACCGAACTGCACACGCGCGCGGAGACGGACCGCCAGCTCCTGCTCGCCAAGCAGACGTCGGACGCGAAGACGCAGTTCCTTTCAACGATGTCGCACGACATCCGCACGCCGATGAACTCGATCCTCGGCATGACCACGATCGCCCAGACCCACATCCGCCAGCGCGCGGAAAAGGGCATGAGCGACGCGGAGTGCATCCAGACCGTCAGCCGCTGCCTCGACGACGTCATGGCGGCGACGCACCACATGCTGGGGCTCGTGAACGACATCCTCGACATGAGCCGCATCGAGTCCGGACGGCTGACCTGCAACAGCAATCCCTTTTCGCTGGACGAGGTCAGGGACAACGTCTCCTCGGTCATCCAGCAGCAGGCGGCCGCGAAGGGCATCGCCTTCAAGTGCGTCGAGACGGGCGTCGTCCACCGGCATCTGGTCGGCGACATGATGCGCCTGAGCCAGATCTTCATCAACATCCTCGGCAATTCGGTGAAGTTCACGGCCGCGGGCGGCGAGATCCGCTGGAAGGCCGAAGAGCGTCCAGGCCGCACGGCGGACGAGGTGACGCTGCGCTTCACCTGCATGGACAACGGCCGCGGGATGAGCGAGGCGTTCCTGCCGCATCTCTACGAGCCCTTCTCGCAGGAGGGCCGCCAGTACAGCGACACCTACGTGGGAACGGGTCTCGGCATGCCGATCGTCAAGCAGCTGGTGGAGATCATGCACGGCACCATCGAGGTCGAGAGCCAGCTCGGCAAGGGGACGACCTTCGTCATCGACATTCCCCTGAAGATCGACGGACATGACGCCTCCGGATCGGGCCGGCACGCGGAGCCGCATGCGGACGGAAACGACGTCGTGGCGAAGTCCCGTTTCCTCGTGGTCGAGGACGTCGCCACCAACGCCGAGGTGATCACGCAGCTGATCGAGCTCTCCGGCGGCCGCAGCGAGGTGGCGGTCAACGGCGCGGAAGGCGTGGAGATGTTCAAGCGCGCGGAGCCGGGCCACTTCGACTGCATTCTCATGGACGTGCGCATGCCGGTGATGAACGGCTACGAGGCCACGCAGGCGATCCGCGCCCTGCCGCGGGAGGACGCGAAGACGATACCGATCATCGCCATGACGGCGGACGCCTTCGCCGACGACATCGAACGCGCGAAGCGTTCCGGCATGGACGCGCACATTTCCAAGCCGATCCGGTTCTCGGTCTTCACGGACACGGTGACGAAGGTGATGGCGAAAAACGGAGCTCATTGAAAATATTGTTCAGTATTCTGAACGGCGAAACAAAAGGGGCGCTCTTTTTGATACAATGCGCGCAATGCAGCAAAAAAGCATTTTTAAGAGTGAACAAAAAATGAAGAAGGAAGTTACTATGAACATCAAAGCGTTTGGCTTCGCGGCTGTTTTGGCGGTGGCTGGTGCGGTGTCGGCCGACTCGCTCTACTCGTTCGTCACCGACAAGGACGGGTACAGCTGGATCCAGATCAACCACGACATGGACTCGTTCTCGTTCCAGTTGACGAACACGGGCCTCGATCGGTATGACGACGGCGATCTGCGCTACTTCGTGTTCCAGGGCGACAAGTCGCCTGCCGAGGATGCGTGGAAGACGGTCGGCGGCATCAACTACGGCGACAAGGTCCAGGGTGGTAGCAAGATTAAGAGCCTGAATTCGACGGTCACGCTCAAGAACCTGAAGGCGGGTGACCGCATCGGCTTCCAGATGGAGGACCCCTTCGAATACCACAACGAGTTCAACTGGAACTTCCAGGGCCTTAACGATGATATCGAAGGCACCGTGTGGTTCGGTTCGTATGCGGCCGGCAAGGATGACCAGGGCATCCTCAACGCGGTCAAGGGCTTCTTCACCTACGGCGCGCACCACAACGACTGGGTGACGCTCGGCAAGTTCTATGTGAATGGTCATTGCGCTGAATGCTTTCAAAACGATTGGGAGTTGTACGTGAAGATGTACGGCGGCGGCAATGGCGGTGGCGACACGCCGCCCCTGTCGGGCGCTCCGCTCCCGGGCGCGTTGGCGATGTTCCTCTTCGGCGGTGCGGGTGCCGGTGCTCTCAAGCTGCGCCGTCGTCGCGCGAAGTAAGCGGTGCCGAAAATGACGCGCGGCAAGAAAATTGCAGTGCTGGCGGTGATCGGGAGCGTGCTTGCGCTCTCGGTCATTGCTTTTGTGGTGTTGTTCTGCAAGTACGGCCGGCATGAGGATCCGAACAACGAGGACGTGATTCTGCGCCGGGCCGAGGCGGCCGAGCGGGAGGACAATCCGCCCCTGGCGGCGTTCCACCGGCGGCGGTTGACGCAGCTCAATCCGTTCAACGAGGAATACCGCGAGAAGTACGTCCGCGCGCTCGTGCGCGTGCGCGATTTCGACCGTCTGCAGGCGTTGACGAACAGCACGGTCACCCGGTTCGCCCTGACGGCCGACGAGGCGAAGCTCGAGCGTCTGATGCGCCACGGTTCCCTCATGGTGCTTTTGGGGTCGAACAACGAAGCGCGCATCGCCTTCACGCAGGCGACGAACCTCAACTACTACGCGGCCGCGCCGAGGATGATCGACACGCAGGCGCGTTTGGGGCGCATTGACGTGGCGTACGTTTCCGCGCGCCGGTATCTGGAGCGCTTCCCGAATCCGCGTATGCTGATCCTGTCGGCCGAATGGGCGGCCTGCATGAACGAGCCGGACCTCATCGACGCGCTCGTGCCGATCGCCGGGAGATTGGCCGAGCGTCCAGCCATCGTGTTCACTTACTACTGCACGGCGCTCAAGGCCTGGTGCAAGCGGGACATGAAGGCGCTCAAGGAGACGCTAGGGGCGATTCCCAGTGAAGTCACGACACCCGTCGGCTGCATGATGGCGCTGGAGGTCGCGTCCGTCGGCGACGACCCCGGTCTCGTCGAGTCGGCTTATCGCGAGGTCCGGAAGCGTCTGCCGTTTCTCGACTTCGACAACCGCGGCAACGTGATGGTGAAGCGTTTCGTCGCCGCGCATTTCCCCGACAAGCTCCCCATCGAGAAGCTGGGGAAGCTGGCGGATCTGGTGCAGGGCGAAGCCGACGCCGAGCCCGACGTGGAGCTCACGCGCGTGTCGCTTCTGGCCAAGTTCGCCGCCAAGACCTTGGATCCGTTCGAGCTGGACAAGGCCGTGCGTCTTTTCCCGAAGGACAAGGGCATTCAGCTTCTGAAGGCGGAATATGAGCAGAGCGGAAAATGACGCGGACGCGCCGCGCAACAAGGGCAAGCTCCTGCTGCTCCTGTGCACGGCCGTTCCCTTTGCAATCAAAGTCGTCTATCTGAACCGGGCCTGGGTTTCGTCGCCCGTCGACCGTGCGCGGATGGGCCTGTGGGGCTCGGCCGCCTTGCTGGTCGTGGTGATCGCGATGCTGGCGAAGCTCGTGAAGCGCTTCCCCACGGAAAAACCGCTGGCCCAGTCGCGTGCGTTGCGCGTGCTGCCGCTGCCGCTGGTGGCGTACGGCATAGGCATCGTGCTCGACCTGAACGCCGTGCAGCTCGTCGCGTCCGTTGGCATTCTCTGGGCCGCGGCGTGGATGCTGT
>DCIH01000086.1:0-9351 GCA_002317575.1 Verrucomicrobia bacterium UBA1731
CGAGCGAAATCGCCGTGACGCCCGTGGCGGCCACCTCCTTCGCGCGGTCCAACGTGATGCCGCCGGACGCCTCCGTCCTGGAAATGCCACGGCACATCTTCACACACTTCTTCATGTCCGCGACGGACATGTTGTCCAGCATGATCCACTCGGGCTTCGCCTTGAGCGCGCTCGCGCATTCGCGCAACGATTCGACTTCGACTTCCACCGCGAGCTTCGGGAATTTCTTCCGCGCCGCGACAACCGCCTGGTCGAGCTCGTCCGGATCGCCGCCCTTCCAGAGCCGGCGGTGGTTGTCCTTCATGAGCACGCGGTCGTACATGCCGAACCGGTGGTTCGTACCGCCGCCGCAGGTGACGGCGTACTTCTCGAAGACGCGGAGTCCGGGCGTCGTTTTGCGCGTGTCGAGGATGAGCGTGCCCCACTTCTTCGTGGCGTCCACGAACTTCTTCGCGAGCGTCGCCGTCGCGAACATGCGCTGCATGAAATTGAGGGCGGTGCGTTCCGCCGACAGAATGGAACGCGCCTTGCCGCGGAATGTGAGGATCGTCTCGTGCGGCTTGACGAAGGAACCGTCCGGCTTGAGGATCGTCACCTTGATCTTGGGGTCGACGGCCTTCATCACGGCCTTCGCGACCGTCGCGCCGGCGACGACGCACCCGTCCTTGCCCTTCGCGTAGATCTCGCCGGTGGCGACCGCCGCGGGATCCACGAGCGCCTCGCTGGTGGCGTCGCACCATGGCGCGTCTACGGCGCGGATCGCATCCGCCAGATCTTCGTTCAACGCCAAGAGAACGGCTGCGCGCGCGCGTGCCGATTTCATCACATCCGTCATGAGAAAACTCCGTTAGAGGTTCTGGACGTATTCCCAGTCCTGGTACATGAGCCATGTGATGACGCCGACCAGGCCGATGCCCGCCAGACAGGCCAGCAGCGCCCACATCGCGCCCTTCGCGCTCACGCCCTCGCCCGACTCCTTTTTCTTGGCGTCGCGCGGATCCGCATCGAGACGGAAGCGGTCGGCGATCGCGGCGCCGCCCGGTTTGTTCTCGCCCGCACCGCCGACCGGCGGTTTGGGTGCTGCCTTTTTCAATTTCATAACGCCTCGGATTTTATCATATCCGCCCACTTCTTGGCAACAATTAGCGCAACAATTCCAGTTTGACGGAGCGGCGAAAGATTATATCGGCATTAAATCAAATTTCAGTCGCAGAAACGCAACTGGACGTTTGGCGACGCGGACAGTATACTCATCAGACATCATGAACGTGCAAATGGAACCGTCCTGGAAAGCCGCGCTTGCCGATGAATTCGAAGCGCCCTATTTCGCGAAATTGGTCGATTTCGTGCGCCATGCCTACGCTTCCGGCGTCGTTTATCCATCGGCCAAATTCATTTTCGAAGCATTCAACCGCACCCCGTTCGACCAGGTAAAAGCCGTCATTCTTGGACAGGACCCCTACCACAATCCCGGTCAGGCACACGGACTCTGCTTCTCGGTTCCGAACGGCATTGAACCGCCCCCCTCGCTCGTGAACGTCTACAAGGAGCTCGAGTCGGAATATGGAACGCCCTTTCTGAACCGCGGCGGCGACTTGTCCGCCTGGGCGGATCAGGGCGTCCTCCTGCTGAACGCGACGCTCACCGTCTCCGGCGGCGCGAACATGGCCGGCTCCCACCAGGGACGCGGCTGGGAAATGTTCACGGACGCCGCCATCCGCGCGCTTTCGGAGAAACGCGAGGGCATCGTGTTCATGCTGTGGGGGTCCTACGCGCAGAAGAAAGGCGCGGTCATCGACCGCACCAGGCATCTGGTGCTCGAAACCGCGCACCCGTCACCGCTTTCCGCCTACCGCGGATTCTTCGGCTGCAACCACTTCAAGCGCTGCAACGAACACCTCGTCGCCCGAGGCCTCGTCCCAGTCGCGTGGTGACGACCGTCCGCAGTTCGGGACGAACTGCTCTACTGTGCGAAGCAGAGGCGTCCCCCTCGTAGCAGTTCGTCCCCGAACTGCTCATCTCACGAGAATTCGCGGATCAGCTCGAACGAACGCGTCATGGCCTGCAGATATTTGGACGTGGCGTCGATTTTCGAGGCGTCGGTAGCGTTCGGATCGTTGAGGTCGGCGATTGCCGTCTTGGCGGCGGCCAGCTTTGCGATCTGCGACTTGATGCGGTCCATTTTGGCCGTGTCGCCTCCATGCCGCGCCATGAGATCCCAGAACTGGTCCTCGATTTCACGCTCGCGCGTCTGCATCAACTTTCCGTTTTCGCTCAGCTTGTCCGGCCGGTTCTCGCGCAACTGGTCGAAGATGTCCAGCGTCGCGTGCTTGTTGTGCGTGAGGAAAGTGGTCAAGCCCTCCTTCGTGCCGCCGCGCAGGAATTCGGCCGTGCGGCCCATCATCGTGTCGAAGCTGGGATTGAAGTAGCTGCTGTGCGCGATGTGGCTGTCGGTCACGGTGCTCGTCATGTGCGCGCCCACGCCCACGACGCCCGCCTTCACGCGGAATCCGATCGTCGACTTCATGTTCGATTCAGAGCCGGTGGTCATGCAGGCCAGCTTGCCGTGCTCGAACTGGAAGTTGATCGACTGCGACATCGTCATGCTCATGCCCGTCTCCAGCCCGGTGAGCGGCACGCAGTTCATGACCGAACTCATGAGCGGACCGGCGAAGAACTGCTGCACGGGATTGGCGGCGGCGCCCTTCATCATCGACTTCATCACTTCGCCCACCGTCACCTGGGCGTACGTGGTCACCAGTTCGCCGACCACGAGTCCCGGAATGAGCGCCTTGACGACGTCGCCCATGAACTCCTTGATGCGGTTCTGCTTCTGCTGACCGGACAGATTGGGCTCGTTTTCTTCGACGTACTTCTTGGCCACCGCCTCGACGATCAGTTTGACGGGCATGTTCACGTCCATCTTGATGCTCACGAGCGTCTTGGCGTCGCGCAACCAGGGCCGGATGTCGTTCTTGTGCGGCTTCGTAGTGGTGACGGAACCCTCGATGCCGCCCTTGAGCCCGAGCTTGTTCTCAAGCGTGGTGATGGGCGTGCTAATCGCCGTCTTACCCAGGGACTTCGCGATGCCCGTCCCGAGGGAGTCGGTTGGCTGCGACTGCAGCGCTTCGGGACTGTTCTTGGCCGTATCCTCCAGGAACGATCCGCCGATGTTGTACGTGAGCTTGAACGAAGCGGTGTGCGTCGAAGAGCCGACATCGGTCTCGTTGAATTTCTCCAGCATCTGCTCGTCGAATACGTCGTCGGGCATGGGCATGCTGGCGCCCGACAGCCGGCGCGCGAACACGTCCTGCATCAGATCGAATAGCTCGTTCTGGTTGCCGCCGTCTTCGGACAGCGCGATGTCGCCTTCCGCCAACAGCGCCGACAGCGCGGCGAACTGCAGGGAGAGGTCCTTGAGGTCCTTGCACACGGCCTTCCAACCGTCCTTGTCGGACGACGCAAGGTTTTCCGCACGCTTTTCGACGCCCGCGAGCTTTTCGTTGAGCACGCCCAGCTTCTCGCGCAGCGCGGGCATCGTCTTCACGCCATCCAGATCGCCCAGCGACATCTCGCCCGAGACGTTCTTCGACTCCTCGAGCAGATACTCGCCCGACTGCAGCATCAGACCGTCGAGGTGCGTGCGGATCTCCGAACCGTGCAAGCCGATCTGGCGCTCGCCGTGATAGTCCACCGCCGCGCCCGCATCGAAGATGGACGAGCTCGAATCGACGCCCATCGCGTTCGTGCCAGTGTACACATTCACGTCCATGTCCGCGCTCGCGCCGAATCCGCCCTGGAGAACGCCGTACGTCTTTTCGCTCGTCTTGAGGCCGCGCTTCTTGCCGGAATTGCTGAGCATGAGATCCGTGTCGGACATCAGGCCCGCCTCCACCATCTCGCGACGGTAGGCGGCGTTGTCGACCTGCGAATGGTGCTGCCGGAGTCCGACCCACGCGAGGAAGTTCGTCACGCCGCGGCCGATCGCGCGAAAGGCCTGGGCGATCTTGCCGACGCTGAATATCGACTTCAGGGTCGTCGTCTTCGTCAGCTGGTTGCCGCCGTCCACATCGTTGATGAACTCGTCGAGCGACTTGTAGGTGACGACGCGCCCCTTGCCGCCGCCGATTTCGGCGTGCGCCTCCACGTCCGCGCCCACGCGCTTCGCGTCCTTGTCGTCGCCGTATTGGCCCAGACGGGAATCGTACCCGACGCGCGACTTGGCGCTCGCCTCGGCGGCGCCGCCGGTGAAGTACCTGACGGTGACCTCGCCGCCGCCGGGGGCGATCGTTATCTCGGCCGTCTGCATGAACTTCGCGCCGACCTTCGCGTCCAGCAGCACGCCGGTGCCGCCGTTGCCGTCGGCGGCGACCTGCTTCGTGGTGAGGTTGATGCCCGCGCGGACGTCGACGCCGGCTTCGAACGACACGAAATGCGATCCGCCCTTCGCCGTCAGCGGATCGAACATCTTGTGGACGTCCTGCGCGAACTTGTCGCGCTTCTGCTCGGCGCCGCTGAAGAAATAGCGGATGTGGTTGTTCGTCGCGTGCGTCAGCTTGCCCGCGTCCGCGGAGGTCTTTTCGGATCGCGTGAACTGCACGGCGGAATCGGGCACGCCCTTGCTGGCCGTCTCGCCGTTCGCCGTCTTGAGCATGTCGTCGAGTTCGTTCTCGAGGTTCCCCAGATCGGCGACCTGCCCCTTCGTCATCCGGTTGGCGATCTTCTTGCCCGTTTGCGTGTTGTTGGCCGACCGGCGAAGCGCCTCCATCTTGCCCATCGAACGACCGAAGAGCGTGTCGGCGTCGAAACGGAAGGCGCGCATGGCGTTGGCGACCTGCTTGAGCTGCGCCTTGAGGGCTTTCGTCTGTTTCTTGGCGGCCGCCGCCTCCGCCTTCGTGAGCGCCTTGGCGTTCTTCGCCTCGTTCTTGGCCACCGTCTTCATCGCCTTGTCGAGTTGCTTGCGCGTCATCTCATCGGCTTTTTCGACCTTGTCGGACTTCAGCTTGGGCGCCTTCGTCTCGACCGGCTTCAACTCGTCGGTGGAGACCTCGAGGCACTTGGACATCTCCGTGCGCAACTTGATGATGGCATCGGCCTTTTCGCGCAAGGGCGCCATCTTGGCCTCCACCACGCCGTCGGACATTCCGGCCGCCCTGAAATTCTCCTCGGCTTGCGCCAACATCTTGTCGACGCCCGCCTTGTCGATGAATTTCTCACGCGCCTTCTGCGCCGTCTTCTGCGCCATGCGCAGCATGTCGGCGGGTTTCGCGATGTCGATGATCTCGCCCTCGAGACGGTCCTGGATGGTCTTGGGCGCCAGCGTCCCGTCGCGTTCGAGCTTCATCAGGCCCAACGTGGCGTTGAGCAGCGACTTGCGGATCTCGTCGCTCGCCTTGCCGGCGTGCGCGCACGCCGCGAAGTCGCGCGAGAGAAGCATGCGGTTCAGCGCGATCCGCGCCGTTTCGATTTCGGCATCCGTCAACGGCGCGTTCTTGAGCGACCCCTCGACATAGTGGCGGTTCATGCGGGCCGTGACCTTCACCAGACGGTTGAAGTCGGCGAACCCGAGCTTGTCGGCGAGATCGGCGGCGTCTCCCGTGATCTGCGCCTTGACGTTGTTTCCCCGCTGGAATTCCTCGCCCAGCAGTTTCGCCTGCTGGAAATAGGGCTTCAGCTTCGGATTGCCCGCGCCTTGCAGAAGCGACGTGAAATTGGACTTGGCCGAGATGACGGATCCCTTCTCGACCGTGTCCTGTTTCTCGATGACCTCGAATCCAAGCCCCTTGGCCGCCTCGACGCCGTCGGACTTTTCGGACTTCTGCGCGGATTGCGATCCCTCGACGGACGCGTTTCCGTTTTCGGCCTGAAGGCCCTCGTCATAGAACTTCGACAACTGCTGAAAGTTGTCGGTGATCCAGAAATTGCTTCCGGTCATGCTGGTCAGATACGGCGGCATCAGCGCACCTCCCCGTCGTCAGCTTCGGCTTCCGCGCCTTCGCCTTCAATGCCTTCGTCCTCGGCGACTTCGCCGTCTGCGTCTTCATCCTCAACGTCTTCGTCAAACATTTCGTCGTCGGCGTACGGGAAATCGTGCTCGAACGTGATGAACGCCTCGCGCGCCACGCGGAACACCGTCTCGATCCACAACGCCAGATGGTCGGCCGTCTCCAGTTCGACCAGCGCACGCCGGTCGCCGACCAGCACCGCGTCGTTGTTGCGGTCGAGCATGAACGTGCATCCTTTGGTGCCCACGCCGCCGTCGTGCTGCTCGAGCATCCAGTGGACGCGCGCCGGCGCGTTGCCGTCGTGCTCCAATCGGCCGATCACGGTCCACAGAAGGACGTTGCCGGACTCCGGCAGCAGCGACAGGTTCATGACCATGTCGCGGTACATGAACGTGCTGCCGTTGACGTCGTCCAACGCGATGTCCACGCCGATGGCGTCCGAAAGCTCCCTCAGCAGAAGTTCCATCTGTTCGCGGGCGTTCTCCATCACAGCACCTCCTTTTCCGCCGGCAGCCGATGGGCCTCGAGCCGCTCGCGCCAGAGCAGAATCTGGTCGGCGAATGTTTCGGCGTACGCCTCCCAGCCGCCTTCGTCTTCATCAAAGAAAACCGCCGGACGGCGATCCGTGAGGAATACGTCCGAACCCTGCACGGAAAGGGTCGCCCCGTGCGCGCCCTGCCAAAAGAAGTTCGCCTCCAGCGCGGCCCGCTCGAATTCCGCGACATCACACCCGTCCGTCGATCCGATCAGCGCGCGCGCGTAGACCACATCCGTCGCGTCGACGGGAACGATGAACGTCACGGTCGTGCCGCGGACGTCCACATCCGCCGCGCCGCCGCGCCCGATCAGCGATTTCGCCTTTTCGAAAACATCCATTCCAACCGTCCTTTCGTCACCGCCCGACAGGGCTTTGATCTTGTTACGCCGTTGCCGCCCAAAGGTTACATTCCATCCAGGAGGTCATTTTGCGCGGGGCGCTCCCTTTCCGAGATTCTCGGGATAGGTGTTCGCCTTCGCCTCGTCGCCCAGCGCACGCCAGGCCTCGGCCCAGCTTTCGTGCGCGTCGCAACCGTGCTCGGACGGCAACACCGTGATCTTCTCGAGAAACTTCACGCAATCCGCCGCGCGCCCGGCCTTCACGAGCGCCTGGGCGTGGAGGATTTCCAGCGCGTCGTTCCCGGGGAAACGCTTCAAATAGTCCTCGCCGAACACGATGACATCGCGCCAGTCCTTCCGGTCGGCGAAATGCATCATCAACGCGCGACCGACCCGCCACGAATCGCCCTTTTGACGCGCCTGGAAGAGGTCGTTGACGCGGTTCGCGCCGTTTTTGAACTTGGCGCGAAACAGATAGAACGCCGAATCGGACGCATCCCGCACGTCGTCCAACAGGACAAGCGCGTCCTTTTCGCGGCCGATCGCCGAGAACCAAACCGCGCAAAGATAACGCCACTGCCAGGCGGAAGACCTGTTCGCCGCCCACGCGAGCGCGCCCGCGTCGGTCGGCCGGTGCGGCGCCAACCGCGGCAACGGCATCTTGGCGGCGGTCTCAAGCTGCGCGTCGTCGTCCAGGGAACGCGCCAGCCAAACACGGGCGAGCATGGATTCGCCGGCGATCGACATCCAAAGCGCACGCGCCTCTTCCGTAAAGCCGATTTCCGCGTAGCGGTCGGCGAGACCGAGGATCGTCTCCTCTGGAAACTCCCCGCGCACGAGCGAACGGAAATCCTCTGCCGTGAGCGCGCCCAGCTCCTTGCGTTCGTGCCGCAGCGCATGGTCGAGCGGAAAGAGCCGCAGCGCCATGTCCGAAAGCTTCAGCGCGCGGTCGGGTTCGTTCAACTTCCGGTGCGCCGCGACGCGCAGGAAGAACGCTTCTGGATTGTGCGAATTCGCCTGCCAGCTCCTGACAGCCCGTTCGAGCGCGGCGCGCGTCTCGCCGCACTTGAACGCGCATTTCGACATCAGCGCGTACGCCGAACTGCGAAAGTCCGGGCGGTAGGCGGCGAGCCCCAGACGCTCTTCGGCGCGTGCGTAATCGCCCAACTTGAACGACGCCATGCCGTCCGCGTAATTCGCCGCCGCGTCGTACGTGTCCACGGCGAGCGAACGCTCGGCCCAATCACGCGCTTCGCGCCAACGGCCGTGACGGCAGGCGAGCGACGCGAGCGCGTTGAACGCGGGCGGATAGACGGCTTCGACGGCAAGTGCGGCCTTGAGTTCCCGTTCGGCATCCGCGTCGTGGCGAGACGCCAGATGACGCACGCCCCGGAGCCAATGGCCGTAGGCGGATGCCCAGTTGAAGTTCGTGGGCATGTTCAGGGGACGCGTCACGAGGTTCGTGTGCGCAAGCATCTCCTTCAGCTGCCCTTCGCTGCGGATCGCGCCCCAGCGCTCCTCGAACGTGTCCGTTGCGCCCGGCATGAATGTTGCGTTCGGGAACGGCGAAAGATCCGCCTTGCCTTCCGGCTGCTGAAAAAGCCGCCCGCTCTGGAGTTCGGCGTACTGGCCGTCCGTGTCCGTGAGCAGATCCTCCCAGATGGCGCCGTCGCGCGCGTGGGACCACAGCCACAGCTTGCGCCCGTACTTCTCGCCCACGGCGTTCCAGTGGTAGGAACCGAAGCTCCACTCCGGCCACCAAATCGCGAAGAGCCGGGTGTCGCCGTTCACGACGTGCAGGCTCTTGTGGCTGCCGAAGTCGTTGCCGGCGTAGGAGTCCATCTTGTGGCCTTCTTCGTCCACGGGCCACGGGTGGGGATCGCCGGGATGTCCGATCTGGTGCGTGCCGGGATAGTGGAACGTCGCCCCGCCGCGCGCCGAATACGCGCCCGTCATCCACTGGTAGTAGGGGCCTTCGAGATTCGCGCCGTTGAACCACATGGTGCGCGTGGTGAAGAAATCCTCGCCGTCGCGGAGCAGCACCTCAACTTGCCAGGTCGTGTCGTTTATGTACTCGGTGTTGGACGCAAAATAGCTCACGCTGTGGTCCGCATTCGTGCGCACGGTCCAGTCGACGGGCGTCGCGGTCGAGGGCGCGTGTCCGACGATGCCGAAGTTGAACTCGATGCCGCCCGAACACCACGGACCGCGCATGGAGATGTTGCGAAACTTCACCACATGGTTGTGGTAGATGAATTCGCGGCCCGTTTCCTTGTCCACCGCGCCCCACACCTTGCCGCCCACGTCGGGCAGCATCGTCACGCGGATGCGGTCGTTTTCCAAGACGACCGTCCGCCAGCTCTGCGTGACGCCCGTTACGGACGAACCGTCGAAGAAGAAATACGGATACCGCGGCTTGTCCGTCGCCGGCACGGGATCCGGATCCGAAAACGGATACGTGAGGAAATCG
>DCIH01000086.1:9464-25007 GCA_002317575.1 Verrucomicrobia bacterium UBA1731
AAACGGGCGGTGCGCGGGAACATGTCGAAGAGCTTCACGCGCGACACGCGGTAGTTCTTGACGATCGGCGCCAGATCGCGCGTGAGCGTCGCGGGATCGCACGACACGCAATAGATGCGCGGCGCGGGCGACGCGGCGAGCCATTCGGCGACGCCCTTCTCCATGCCGCCGCGCGGCGGATCGACGATCACGGACGTGTGCGGACCGAGCTTAATGCGCTTCAAATTGCCGCCCACGCGCTCGCAGAAGAAGTTCGCCTTCACGCCCAGCGCGGCGGCGTTCTCCTTCGCGAACGCGACGGCGTCCCGGACGCTTTCAATGCCCACGAGACGGCCAAGGCCCTGCTCGTCGCCCTTCGCGCACGCCAAGCCGAACACGCCCACGCCGCAGTAGAGGTCGACGAGGTTGCGCGCGTTGTCGAGGTTCGCGAGATAGCCGGCGCGAACGGCCTTGACGAGTTCGTCGCCGATTTTCGGATTCACCTGATAAAAGCCGTCCGCCGCCACCTTGAACCTGAGACCCGCCGTCTGTTCCGTGAGCGTCATCCCCGCCGGCGCATCCCCGAGCCACCACTTGACGCCGTCCACGGGCGTGAAGCGCACGGTCACCGTCTCCGCCTCGGCGGCGGAACGCCGGACGGCCTTCGCGCCCTGCGTCAGCAGCGCGAACACGCCCGCCCGGATCTGCGGCAGCGCCTTGTTGATCTCCTCACAGACGAGCGGATCTTCCGTCACGTCCACCACCTCGTGCGAGAGTTCCTTGCGGTAGCCCAGAATCCACTTGCCGGCCACGCGCTGCACATGGTATGTCGCCTTGTTCCGGTAATGCTCGCTGCGCCCCGCCATCACTTCCACGTGCGCATACGAAAGACCGATTTTCTCGAGGAAGTTTCCGAGCTGATCCTGCTTGTAGCGGAGTTCCGCCGCGTAGTTGACGCCGGCGTACACCATGCCGGGAACCGTCGGGCCCGGCTCGATCCGATCCGGCGAACGCTCGAGGATTTCCACGCAACGCGCCCGAACGAAGTTCTTTTTCTGTTCCGTCAGTTCGGCGCGGATCGTCTCGCCCGTGAACGCTCCCGGCACGAACACCACCCTTCCGTCTCCAAGCCGCCCCAGTCCATCCCCGCCGTAAACGTTCTTCTCGATCTTCAACGTTACCGTCATCGTCTTCCCCTTGCTAACCCCTAACTCCCAACCCCTAATCCCTCTTCTTCCCGAACGCGAGGCCGTACACGAGCACCACTGCGAAGCAGATCGCCGGCACGAAGAAGCTCGCCCGGAGCGACTGGGACGACGCGTGCAGATTCGCGTCCACCGCCGCGTCGAACGCGGGAACGAGCTTCGCCCAGAAGCCGGGCTTGTCGATGATCGCCGCCATCCACGGCGTGAGCAAGGCGCCGCCGACGATCGCCATGATGAGTCCCGCCGCGCCCAGTTTGTGCGCGCGCGGATCGATGCCCCCGAGTCCGATGCCGTAGATCGTCGGGAACATGAGCGACATGCACCCGCTCATCGCGCACAGACACACCACGTTCCAGCTGAACGGCAGCGACCCGACCGTGAACGCGACCGTGCTCGGCAGGTACACGACGCCGAAGGACGCCAGCACCGCGCCGAACGCGAACGCCGACATCATGTGCGCGGGATTGAAGTATTTCATCAGGAACGTGCAGACCCAGCGGCAGGCGATGAAGAGGCACAACGCGATCAGATAGTAGTTCGCCGCCTTCGCCGGCGTCACGCCAAGCTCCTTCTGGCAGTACACGTTCATCCACGTCCACGCCGCGATCTGCACGCCCACGTAGAACACCTGCGCCACCACGCCGCAGTACCAGCGCGGCGACCGGAAGAGAATCCCCAGAATCTCGCCGACGTTCGACTTCTCCGTTTTCACGTGGTCGATTTCCGTGGGCTTCGAGAGGAAGAAGAAAAGCCAGATCGCCGCCGCGATCGCGCAGAGTCCCACGTACGGCACGCACACCCAGAAGAGCTCGTGGTGGACGATCGTCCGCAACGCCTCGGGCGCCATCGCCTGCCGCTCCGCCGTGGTGGCGGGGTTGAGGTTCGCGAGGATGAGCTGCTGGGCGAGGACGATGCCCACGAGCGAACCGAGCGGATTGAACATCTGCGCGAAGTTGAGGCGCCGAACCGCGGTCGATTCGTCGCCCAGCGCGAGCACGTACGGGTTGCACGTCGTTTCCAGCACCGCGCAGCCGCCCGCGACGATGAAGATGCCCACGATGTACGTCCAGAAACTCTGGCAGATGCACGCGGGCACGTACAAAAGCGCACCCACCACGTACACGCCGAGACCCGCCAGCACGCCCACGCGGTAGCCCGCCTTCTGGATCAGAAGCGACGCCAATAGCGCAATGACGGAATACGCGCCGTAGAAGGAGATCTGCACGAAACCGGCCGTGGACTGGCTGGTCATGAAGATCTTCTGGAAGGACGGCACGAGATTGTCCGTCATGTTGTTGAGCAGCCCCCACAGCGCGAAGCAGCTCGTGAGCAGGGCGAACACCGCGAGATATTTCCGCGGCACGACGGGCGTGTCGGTCGTCATGTCACTTCGCCACGGGCGTGACGCCCTTCTTGAGGATCACGTTGCCGTACTTGGCCGTTTCGCCTGTGAGGACGACGCAATAGGCCTTCTTCGCGCGCTCGTAGAACGCATAGCGCTCCATGCGTTCGACCGTGCCCGTGTAGCCGAGCGCCGCGCGGTACTTCTTCTCGACATCGGGATCGAGCGTGTCGCCCTTGACGGCTTCCATCATCACGACGGGCGTCGCGTAGGAGTCGAGCTCGAAGAGCGGCGCGAGGCCCTTCAGAAGGACGCCCGCGGGAATGCCGTCCGCGCGGATGACGCGCGCGTTCATCGTGTGCGCCGGGAAGTGCGCGTCCGAAAACACGATTTCGTCGCCATGTCCCATCTCGCACAGCGTCTTCAGGAGTTCCGGCGACAACGCCGGCGAAATGCCCTTCAACAGACCGAGCGCCGGCAGGAAAGCCAACGCCGCGATCACGCCGGAAACAACCATCATCTTTTCCATATCAACCCCTTCTCACTTGAAATACTCTTCGATTTCTTCGAGCGTCTTGCCCTTCGTTTCGGGCATGAAGAACGCCGCCGTGACGAAGTACACCACGGTGCACGCCGCGAAGATGATGAAAAGCCACCCGTATCCGACGGCGTCGCGCAGGGGCAGCATCGTCGCCTGCAAACCGAACGCGACGCCCTGGTTCGCCAAAAGCGCCACGCTCATGCCCACCGCGCGGATGCGGTTCGGCATCAGCTCCGTGAGCGCGAGCCACACGCACACGCCCGGGCCCACCGCGAACGCCGCGATGAAGAGCGTGAGGAAACCCGCCACGGCCCAGCCCGTCAGCAGAGACGGCTGGAGCATCCCCCACTGGAGGCCGAGGAAGATGGCGCCCGTTCCGAGCGAACCGGCGATGATGCCGAGCGTGCCCACTTCGAGCAGGAACTTGCGGCCCTTGCGGTCCACGAGCACGCACGCGAGCGCCGTCATCACCAGCATCACCAGCTTGAAGATCGTGTCCGCGTAGTTCGCGAACTTTCCCGCGAGACCGGACTGCTGGAAGATCATCACGGAATAGCCGAGAACGCCGTTGATGCCGGTCGTCTGGTTGCACACGAGAATCACGAACGCGATCAAAAACGGCACCACGTACTTCTTCTGCAGGAGCGAATCCTTCGGCGCCGCCGCCAACGCGGCCTTCTGCGCCGCCTCCTTCGCGTCCGCCGCGATCATTTCGTCGAGAACGCGCTTCGCCTTCTCCTCGCCGTTGTTCGCCGCGAGCGCCGCGAGCGCCTCGTCCTTGCGGCCGCGGCGGTACAGCCAGCGCGGCGATTCCTTGAGCGGCAGAAGCCCGAAGAAAAGGAGCACCGCGGGTATGCTTTCCGTGAAGAACACGCTCTTCCACGCAAGAAACTTCTTCGCGAGTTCGACCGCCGCGTCGTCCGCCGCGCCGAGGGCGTTCGCGATCACGAGACCCGTGATGCCCGAAAGCATGATGCCCGCGATGAGCAGCAGCTGGAAGAAGGCCGTGCCCTTTCCGCGCGATTCGGCGTCCAGGCACTCCGCGAGATACATGGGCGAAACGACGCCGAGGATGCCCATGCCCGTGCCGAACGTGAGCTGTCCGGCGAGCATCATCCAGTAGTTGCCGCCCGAAAAGCAGATCACCGGCCCGCCGCACGCGAAGACGAGCGCAGAAAGAAGCAGCGTCTTCTTCCGGCCGATCCAGTCGCTCAAAGGACCGGCCAGGAACGAAGACGCCACCGCGCCGAACATGCACGCCGCCACGAGACGGGAAAGTTCGCCGCTCGTGAACGCGGGGCACGTCGCTTTGATGTACGGCAACGCGACCGCCATCGCGGCGGCGCCGCCCAACCCGTAGAGGACTCCCGAAAAACCGACCACCCCCACGAGGTAGGCCGCGTATCGCTTGACGCGCGTTGCCGTTTCCATGTTATTTCATGCTCCCGAGAAGTTCGAGTTGACCCTTGATGAGATCGTCCGCCACGGTGGGCCCGAACGGCGAGGTCGCCGATTCGTAGCCGCCCTCCTTGTAGGCGTCGGAGAACGGGAAGTAGCCCTGCGAACCGTTGGTGAGGCAGGTGGGCACGGTGAACGCGAACGGCGAGTCCTTCTTCACCGCCTTGCCGATGTCGTTGAACGGCTCGCCCGGGAAACCCGCGAACGCCACGTCGCCGACCGCGATCGCCGAAAGGTTGAGGTCGAAGTAGTCGGGACCGTTCTCAAGCGCGAGCATGCGCCCGGCGCGCGCGACTTCCGTGGTGAGCTCCATGCCCTTGAACGGGATTTCCTCGTCCTTGCCGGCTTCGTGGAGCGCCCAGTACTTCTTGGCGACCACGAGCTCTTCGGCCGTGGGGCGCTGCGACGGAACGCGCACGGCCTTCACCGCGCAGCGCACCTTGCCGTCCGCCAGCGGCGCGCACTTGAGCCACTGCGCCAGCGCCGCGCCGGCGACCACGTTCGCCATGTGCAGCGCATGGTCGTAGCCGCGGTAGACGTCGTCGAAGTCGCTGTGCATGCCGTTGAGTTCGCCGGGGCCCGGATTGACGCACACGTGGTTCACGTCGCCCTGCGTGCCGTTGAGGAAAATGCAGTGCGCGTCGCCGCCCGTGGCGCGCTCGAAGACGCGCCGCGTCATGCCCGGCCAGTCGGCGGAGATCGATTCGCCGCCCACCACGTCCGGATGCGTCTGGAAGGAGATGACGGCGACGGGCTTGCCGCCTTCGCGGTCCGCGCGCAGGAGGAGCACTTCCTCGTCCGGCGGATTGCCCGCGGCGCGGACGATGTCCGGATTGCCCACGCCCGGGTTGGTGAGCGTGCGGCCGTCCTTCATCAGATAGCGGCGGCCGAAGGAGATGCGCTTGGCGACCGTGCGGGCGCAGGAAAGCTTCGCCGGCTTCAGGTCGGCGAGCGCGAGGCGCGACACGTCGGCCATGCGGGTGATGCAGTGCTCGATGTACAGGTCGTCCAGCTTGCGCGCGGGCGAATCCATGATCGGGTTCTCGCCCGGCGAACCGACGCCGAACGGATGCAGTTCGCCGCCCGTGTGGGTGTGCGACGCGTGCACGTAGAGATTCTCGGGCTTGAGCCCAGTGGCCGTCCCGACGGCCTCCTTCATGCGCGCGACGACCTTGTCGTGCACGGCCTCGGTGTCGATCTGGTAGATGACGGCGCTCGCGTCGCCGTCGGAAAACGCGACCGCGGTGATTTCCAGCGGATCGAGGATTTCCTTGGCGTTGCGTTGCTGATAATAACCGGGCATGTCCACGCCCAACGGCGGCGTGACATCCACGCGCGCGAAACCGACTTTCAACATAATGCGTCTCCTTTCAAATTCAATGGTGGAATTGTACCATATTTCCCGCTTCCATGGGCAATGCGTACGCGGGCCGGTCTCCCGCAGGGAAAAGGCACCTGGCCTTTTCAAGATGGAGGCAGGCGTCAGGGACATGAAGCGGCGCCCGCGGCGCGGCCGCCCTACCAATGCACGCCCCCAGGTAGGGCGTGCGCGCCGCGCACGCCGCAGGTTCGCGCGGCACCTCTGACAGGAGAAGCGGCGCCCTCGCCGCTTCAGGAGGCGCCCCATCAGGAGAAGCGGCGCCCCATCAGGAGAAGCGGCGCCTCGCCGCTTCAGGAGGCCCCGAGCAGGAGAAGCGGCGCCCTCGCCGCTTCCGAGGCGCCCTCGCGCGCTCAGAAGCTGACCTGGACGCCGGCGCTCAACACGAGCGACGAGTAGTCGATCTCGGCGCGGTAGCCGCCCGCGGACACGTCGCTATCGTCAATCCACTCGTAGCCGATCTGGCCGTACACGCCGAGGTTCTTGGTAATCTTCCCAACGAGCCCCACATTGCCGCCGAAGCCGATCATGCACGCCGTGTCGGACGCGGAACCCGCGTCCGTCGAAAGCTCGCTGCGCGCGAGGTTCAGCAGCACGTCCGCGCCCGCGTACACGTCCAGCCATTCGCACGCGTGCCATGTCGCCTTCGGTCCGAGCCCGATCTGGTACAGGTCGCCGCGCAGACGCGTCGAATACGGCGTCGCCGCGCCGGCAGTCGGCGCATCCTTCGTCTCCGAATACTGCGCGTACGGCGTCGCGTCGTGCTGTGTTCCCCAATCGACCACATCGTCGTTCCAATTGCCGGAGCACGGCGCTTCCGAATAGAGGAAGTAGTCCCAGAACGTGGCCGTGGTGCCGCCGGATTTCATGCCGGCATGGGACGACTTCATGCCCCAGAACCCCGCGAAGCGGAGCGAAAGGCCAAGCGAGAACGCGCCCTTCTCGAAGAAGTCGTAGCCGGCCCGCAGGTCGAGGCCCATCCCGGATTCCGTATCCGAAGCGCCGAAGCCCGAACCGGCCGTGATGTCCGTGCGCTCGGACTTGAGCGCCCAGCGGTACTCATCCGAACTGTAATCGGGATACCGCGGATTCTCCTTCTGGACGATATCAGTTCCCAGCGTATACTGGTCGGGCGACTTACCCAAGTTGTTCCAGGAACGGCTCGTCACACCCCCGCCGGCGCCCGTCTCGCGCACATCCATCTTGACATGCGAACGCCAGGCGGGACCCGCCGAGAACGACCACGAACCCGCCGACGCGGAGGTGGCCAGAAGGGAAACCGAAAATGCTGCAAAGAGGTTCTTCATGTTCATGACATTGTATCCTTTCACGGCATCACTCGCTCACGCACACGCGCAAATAGCCCGGATTCGTCGGACTCGCGAACTCCACGAGCACCATGCCGCCGTCGAGCGCCGTGTTGACGGATTTGACCGGCTGCCAGTGGGGATCGCCGAGATCCGCCGTGAACTGGACCTGCACCGTCGATGCGAGAGGCTTCGCGCCGGGGATGACCGTGTCCACATTCACGCGCAGATAGATCTTGCCGTCCGTCGGCGTCAGCGAGGAGATGTCCAGGCCGGAGAGCGGCGAAACGCCAACCATCGGCACGATCTTCAGGCTCGGATTCGAGGCCCGGATCGATTCGACGAGCGTCGGCATCGCGTTCGTGAGCGCGGTGGAGAGAAACACCCTGATGCTGCCATCCGCCTCGTAACCGCAGGAGTCGAACGCCTTCGCGCCCATCGTAAACGCCGTGTCGCCCGCGAAGACGATTGTCTTGAGCTTCGAGCAGTTCATGAAGGCGTAGTCGCCAATCGCCGTCACGTTCGTCGGGATGACGATCGTGTCGAGCGCGGTGCCGGCGAAGGCGCGCGGACCGATGACGAGTTTCGCCGCCTTCGAGGGATTGGCGTAGTCGACCGAGGCGGTGAGCGTCAGCTTCTTGAGCGTCTTCACCTGGTAGAACGCGCCCGCGTTGACATTCGTGAGGTAGAGCGGCGTCGTCACCGACTCGATCGCGTCCTGCTTGTAGCGCGAGGCCGCGAACGCCAGGCGCCCGATTTCCACCACGAACTTGCCGGCCGTGCCGTTCGAGACGCGGTCGGGAATCACGAAGTCGCCGCCGCCGTTCGTCACGGACTTCACCGCGCCCGTGATGACCGTGTCGGCCGCGGACGAATCTTCGTCTTCGAAGACGAATGTCTCCTCGGCCTTCGCGGGGTCGACCGTCTTGGACTGCCACTTGGCGTAGAGCGTGTGGCTCGCGACCATGAGCATCGCCGCGCCGTTCGTCGCCTGCGCGGCGTTGTTCGTAACGCCGTCGAACCAGCCGAGGAAGTCGTAGCCGTCGCGCGCCGGATAGGCCGGGAACGCGTACATCGGCGTCTCGTCCTCGCACACAACCTCGACCGAGTTCGATCCGCCCGCCCATTCGCCGCCCTGCGCATCGTAGGTGACAACGACGATCGTACGCTCGACGAGCTCAAGCGAGTTGTCGGGATTGGCCACCACGCGGTAATTCGGGCTGTCGGAGAAGAAGCGCGAGGCGTAGTTCGCATCGCACTCCGCGAGGAACACGCCCCCCGTGACAACGATGCCGAAATCACTCTCCAAGATCATCACGCCGATCGAAGAATCCGCCGTCAGCGGTTTCGCCGCAAGCACGTCCAACATCCCCTGCTCGGCGGCAATGACGATGTTTCCGCCGGGGCCTGCTCCGTCCGAAACATTGCCAGAAACGACCACGCGTCCGCCGAGATGAAGCTTCCCGGCAAGCACAACCCCTGCCTGGAGAGAGGTTCCGCCCGCGTTCCCGGTAATCGTCGAATCGACGATCGTCATATCTACTTCAAATCCGTAGACACCGCCCATACCAAGGTTCTCGCCACGGTTGCTGGTGATGGTGCAATTCGTAAAGGCCATGAGAGCTTCAATGGCGAAAACGCCACCGCCGCCCAAATTGGAACGGTTATCGGAAATCGTCACGTCGGACAGCACGGCCTCCGTGTCACCTTCCCCGTGACAGTTGGCCAGACCACCGCCGGCGGAGGCGACGTTCGCCCGAATGACACCGCCGGTCGCCAGGAAGTACCTGAGGTTGCAGATGCCGCCGCCCATTCCTGCGAGACCCACGCCATTGGTCGCGATGTTGCCGTACACATCGCCGCCGTACATATAGAAGACACCCTCATTGAGGATTCCGCCGCCGCCCGCCTGGGTGGCCTCATTGCCACAGACGGCACCACCGTGGAAGTAGTTGGTGGATCCGACGATACCCGCCCAACCGCCGCCGAACGGGGCGACGTTGTTGGTGATCATGCCACCGTACATATGAACGATGCCGCCCGCGGCGTTGCAAATGCCGCCGCCCAGTTTCCAAGAGGCAGGAACACAGTTGCCGGAAATCACACCGCCGTACATGTTGAAGGTGCTTCCTTCGACATACACGCCGGGACCGTTACAACCCTCGGTGTGCGTGATGCAACCGGGATGATCCTGGCAATCGTAGAGAGACAGAATACCCTTCTCCAACACCAGTGTCGAACTGTCATTCTTCGACTGAATGATGGAGTGACCGTTGAGGCAGAGATTGACGCTCACGCCTTCACCGATCTCCACTTCGTCCGTCAGCGTCACGTCCGCCGTGAGGCAGCCGTTGCCGCCGTTCTCCAGAAGCTCGACGAGGTCGGCTTCGGACGCGATTTCACGGTCGAAGAGCATACTCTCGTGGACATGTCCGTGCACGAGTCGGCTCACGAGCGTGAAGTCGGTCGTCTCTCCGGTCTTGAAGCTCGCGACGCACGCAGCGGAGAAGTCATCCGTATACCCCGACACATCCAGGGACTTGGTGTTCTGTCCGGCGAGCGGATGATCGTAATCGACCTCCTCCGTCAGGACGCGGACATCGCAAATCGCGAGCGATGTTCCGCCAAGAACTGCCTGCTCCAACATCTCTGAGGACAACCCTATCCTGCCGATGAAGATATGATAGTCACCATCATGAGTAGCCTGGTAAAAATAATCATACCATCCATCACCACGATCAGTGGGTTCGATCGCGTGAGGATAATCGTCTTCGACGATCGAGAGGTAGTCGTAAGGCACTCGGGTCGAGAACGCCAGCGTATCCCCGGCCTTCAGCGACTGCACGCCCACGATCTGCGCGAAATCGCCTCCATAATTGGCAACAAAGAGCGCGTTGCTGACATTGGCGACGACCCAGGCGTTCGACGCGGCATGATACTCGGCCTTAGAAAGGAATAACTGGTATCCGTCGAGCACTCGCGACGAATCACCCGTCACACTTTCCGCTGCATAACTGGTCTCATACCACTGGTAAGCTACCGACCCTTCATAGAACGTCCCATCGACCATGTATGTCATATCGTTCTCCAACGCCGGATTGTCGATGATACGGTTATGGAGGTAGAGGTCGCCGCCCGTGATCTTGATATAATCGCTGGCGCGATCCAGGACGAGAACAGCAGCCGTTTCCGCCGTCGCAAGACCATTCGTCGAGATGCGGCACGGCGTACCATAAACGGGCGTTTGGGTGAAGCCGGCATCCTCATCGTACAAGCCAGTCCTCAAACCGATTTCCGCTCCAGCAACGGCCCCCGTTATACAAAGCGACGGATAAACCGGGGTGCCGGACATGTGTGCGATTAGGCACATATTGGCACCCTCATTGCCGCTGATTCGCGGCGTTCCTTCAATCGTGACGGCGATGCGACCGATGACAGCGACCGCGCCACCGAAGGATCCACCGTTATCCGTGATGCGCGCATTTCCGGAAATGTTGAGCACACCGGTATCGTCCGCATAGGTTTTCCCGAAGCAAATGGCACCGCCGCACATCGCGCTGTTGCCGGAGACAATCGCATCACCCGTCAACGTGAGAGTGGCCTTCCCTGCACCCAAAATCGCGCCGCCGTATCCATACGCGGCATTGTCGGCAAGAACGCCGCCGCCGATAACGCCCACACCGCCATCGATCACAACCGCGCCGGAATAAAAAGCATCATTGTGCGAAATGGCACCCCCGGTCATCTCGAACGTGCCGTAAACATAAATTGCCGAAGCGACATAGCCGACATTTCCGCAAATCGTGCCGCCACACAGACGGAAGGTCGAACCGTTGTCCACGAAAACCGCAGGTCCAGATTCACCACTGCGGAAACCGACTATCGCACCACCGACAACAAAGTTCTCGGTCTCTTCGGTCGTCGGCTTCCAACAGGTGAAGGACAGCCCACCTTCTGAAATGCTGAACGCTTCAAAATAATTCGTCGTCGTCCCGCAATCGTAAACCTCGAATGTGGCACTCTCCAAAACCTCAAACCCTTGACAGCGTTTATTATCCGCGACATCGGGATAGATCACGTGCCCGTTCAGGCAGAGCTTCACGTCTTCAGGCACTTCCAGCGCCTTAGTAATACCAATGTCCGCCGTCAGGTAACCGTTGCCGCCCTGCGTCAAGAGGTTCGTCAGCGCCACGTAATCGCCGATCGCCATTCCGAACACGTTGCCGTCATGATGGTGGTACGCCGACGCGAAGCCCCATCCGCTGCCGTTCGCAAGCGTAACCGGAACGAGTTCGGTGCGATCCATACCGTTCGCGACCGCGGTGCGTTCGCCGGGATTTTCGTCCGACAGCTTCACGAGCGGCTCGACCGCGATGACGGCATTGCTGCGAACATCGACGAATGTCACCGTCGCCGCGGAATCGACGGTCATGATGGCGTTCCAATCCTTGGTGCAGGCGTCCGTCGCCGTGATGTCGATCGCGGAATACGTCCACTCGTCCGCCGTGAACGCGCAGGCGCCCTTAAGCGTCACCTCACTGTCGTTGTTGATGAGCGCCGCGCCCAGCTTGACTTCGCCACCCTTCATCGGGGCCATGGTACGCGCCATCGTAACATTCACGTTCTCGAGCGTCAGATCCATCGGCTTCCCGCCGTCCTTCGCGGCATCCCATTGGGCCTGAATGCCGTTGCGGAAGCCGTTACTGACGACAAGGTTCAGATCCTCGACCGTAACCGCGGTCGGGTTGGACCTCTGCGCGAGGATGTCAAACACATAGTCCGCAAGCGCACCATCCTGCGTCGCCGTGATCTTATAGCCGTTGCCGAGGATTGTGAGCTTAAGCCCTTTCTTGCCGATGACGCTCTTCTTCGTCACCGTGAAATCAGACGCAACATACCAGGTTACCGTGTTGTCATCCGGACCGTTACTGATGGCCTGAATTGCCTTCGTGAGCGTCGCCTGATCGACGATCAGATAGGCCGGCACCGCCGGGAGATCGCCCTGAACCTCCGCCGAGCTCTTCGAGGTGTCGACCGTATTGGTCTTCGCCGTGGTGCCATCCGCAAAGATGAAGCCGCTCTTGGCCGTATAGACGACCGTCGCCGTTCCGTTGGACGGCAGCTGATATGACGAGCCCGTAGCCGGGATTTCCTTCTCGCCCGCAAAGACCGCAGCCGTCGCGTTCGCGACCGTCGGCGCCGTGAAGGACACGGTGTAACTATAGCCAGGTCCATCCTGGAGCGTGACGGCCTTGAGCGGCGTGCGCTCGATGCCCGTCACGGTCACGCCGTCCCCATTCTTCTTCACAAGCGGCTTAATCGCAGCCATCGCCACCGTGCGGTTGTCGACGAACGTGATGTCGTCGCTCGCAATCGTGAGCGAGGCGTCGAATCCGCTCTTGCTCGTCACGTCGATCGCGGCCCAGCAGTTGGTGTTCGCCGTGATCGTGCAACCGTTCGTCAGAATCACGTCGTTGTAGTTGTTGATGATTGCTGCCGCGGTCTTGACGTCGGAACCCTTTATAATTTCCTTCGTGTGCGCCATCGTGATGTCGACATTGTCGAACGTCACCTTGGCCGATACGATGCCCGGGTATCCTTCCTCACGAAGGATGTTCACGCCATGGCGGAAACCATCCGAAACCACGAGGTTGAGGTCTTCGAAGCTGACCAAAGTCGCGCGGTTGTTGATGGCCTTGATGTTAAACATCTGACCGACGAGCGTTCCGTTCTGCGTGGCGGTGAGCGTGTGGCCGTTTCCGAGAACGGTCAGGTCGACGCCGTACATATTCGCAATTTCGATTCCCTGCGAAACCGTGAAGTCGTTCGTAATGCACCAGATCGTCGGGACGCTCTTGAGCGCCTCGGCCGCCGCCGCGAGCGCATCCTGTCCGCCGAGCATCGTCGCCACGAGGTAGCCCGTGCCGTTCGCAAGCGTAATCGGATAAAGACGCGCCCGCGCCATGTCCGTCGCGGTCATGGCGCCAGCCGACTCCTCGGTCGTCTTGACGAGCGGCTCGACGTACTTCGTCTCCTTCGCACGGTTGTCGACAAACGTGATATCGTCGCTCGCGATGGTGATCGCGGCGGGAAGCCCGTTGGTCGCCGTGAGGTCGATCGCCGCCCAGCTGTATTCGTCCGCCGTAATCGTGCAGGCGCCCGAAAGCGTAAGAGCGCTGTAACTGGCGATGATCGCCGCGCAGCTCTTCGGCGTGGAGCCCTTCATCGGCTGCGTCGTGTGTGCCAGCGTGACGTTCACGTTATCGAGCGTCAGCTGCACGCAATGCGCGTCGATATTGGAGCGCCACAGGTTGAAGCCGTGACGGAAACCGTCCTTGACCGTGAGATTGAGATTCTTGATCACAACCGGAACGTCCTCGAGGTCGCTCGAGACGAAATCGAAGGCGGCCGTGATGAGAGAACCGTTCTGCTCGGCCGTGAGCGTACGGCCATTGCCGAGAATCGTCAGCGAAGCGACCTTCTTCGCGACCTTGACCGCCGCCGTCATCGTGAAATCGGTGGAAATGTACCAGCGAATGTCCTCGTCGGCAGCCGCCGTATAGTTGACGTAATCAAGCGCCGCGGTAAGCTTTTCCTGCGAATCGATGACGAACGCAGGCGCCTCGGTTGCCGCAATCGTCGCGGGGTTTACCGACGCATCGACAGCAATCGCCTTCACCGTCGTGCCGTCCGCGAACACATAGCCGTCCGCCGCCGTGTAGACGACCTTCACGTCCGCATTGAGCGCCACGAGGCACAGATCGGCGGAGAGCTCGGTCTCGCCCTGATAGATCTTAGCCGTCGCGTTCGCGACCGCAGCAGGAACGACGAGGGACTTGACGAGCGTCGGAGCCGTCGGCGTAGCCGGCACGACCGGATCAAACTCCGTCTCTTCCATCGAAAGGGCGATCTCGTGCTTCGTCTGAGAGCCCGCGAACTCGTAACCGGGTGCGGCCGTGTAGACGACCTTGACCATGTCAGCGCCATTCGCCACGCGGCAGATGCCGTCCGCATTGGGAGCGACCGGGACATTGTTGTCCAGCACCGAAACCGTCGTGTTGGCGACCGCGGTCGGCGTGACCCTAACCATGGTCGCCTTCTGAATCACGAGAGAGTTGTTGTCAAGCGAGACAGGACAGCCGTCATGATTCGAGAAGAAATACGCGCAGTCGGCCGCAGCACCGTTTGAGGTGAAGGACACGAGAACACCTTCCGCCGTCGGCGGATTCGCGAGGCGCACGCCGATGCGCGAACCGGCGGAGAGTCCGTTGAGCGCGATCGTCTTGCCGTCGAGATAAAGATCGTCTGCCGCGCCGTTCCCCAGGTTGTCGGCGATGACGACCTTGCCGGAGAACGTGCAACCCGTGGTGTAAATGCCCACGCCGCCGACGCCGCCGGAAACGATACCGTCTGTCGCCGTATTGTTGAAGATCTCGCCGCCCTCGAAGACGGCGCTGCTGCCCGTGTCGCAGCAGATGCCGGCGGCACCGCCGGCGACGTTGCCGTAAATGCGCGCCTTCGGTCCGACAGTCAGCGCGCCGAGCGATTCGATGCCGCCGCCCCAGCGCGAAGCGGTGTTGCCGCAGATGTCGCCACCGTAGATCTTGAGCTGCGAGAGACCAAACCCGAACACGCCACCGCCAGTGCCGGAATCGCTCTGGTTGCCGTTCACCAGGTTGTTCGTGATGGATCCGCCGTACATCGCGAACTGGCACTTCTTGCCGACGTACACGCCGCCGCCGCAGGCCGCATTCGCCGTCTCAAGCTTCTCGGCGCGGTTTCCGCAGATCGAACCGCCGTAGAACTCGAAGCTGGCGGCGACCTCGTCGGGATTGTTGCTATAGAGGAACACGCCGGCGCCGTAGTCGGCACCCGAAAGGTTACCGCCGGTGACCTTGCCGGTGCCGCGGCAGTCGGTCAACCGAAAGGTCTTGTTCAGGGGCGCGGTCGCGCAGATGGTGATCACGCGCTTGCCAGGGGTGGTCTGCGTCACCACGTGGCCGTTCAGGCAGAGGTTCACATCGACAGGGGCATTGTAGTCCTCCGTCAGGTTGACGTCGGCCGTCAGATACCAGCTGCCTGCCGTATTCGGCAGAGAGTTAGTGGCCGTCCAGGGCGCCCAGTTTGCGTTCGCGCTGTGTGAGTGACCGCCGACTTCGCACTTTCCGTCGCCGCAAACGCAATGGACATGCGCCGCCCACACATTGCCCGCGAACAAAACGCCCGCGACAGCAAGCGCAAACGTCCCGCCAACCGAACGCAAACCCAAAACCAACGAACCGTACTTCATGCCCGCCCCCCTACCGAACAACCCCGCCAGCAAATTTCCAGCG
>DCIH01000133.1:0-178 GCA_002317575.1 Verrucomicrobia bacterium UBA1731
ATGCAGCGCCGCTGCCAGGGCGTGATCAACGCCTGCGCGGCGCTCGGCAAGAAGAACCCGATCCTGTCGATCCACGACATCGGCGCCGGCGGCCTTTCGAACGGCTGCCCCGAGCTCGTCGAAAAGACGGGCGGCAAATTCGAGCTCCGCGACGTGCACAACGAAGAGCGCTCGATGA
>DCIH01000133.1:224-2001 GCA_002317575.1 Verrucomicrobia bacterium UBA1731
GAGGCGCAGGAGCGCTACGTGCTCGCGCTCAAGCGTGAAGCGCGCGACTTCTTCGAGGAGCTTTGCGCGCGCGAGCGCTGCCCCGTGGCGTTCATCGGCGAAGCGACGGGCGACGGACGCCTCGTGCTCACCGACGCGCACTTCGGCGACAAGCCGATCGACATGGACGTGAAGGTGCTGCTCGGCAAGCCGCCGCGCATGGTCCGCGACGTGAAGCGCATCCCGCAGAAGGGCGACGCGCTTGACCTCGCGGGCGTCACGCCCAAGGACGCGTTCTTCCGTCTTCTGCACCTCCCCACGATCGCGGACAAGACCTTCCTCATTTCGATCACCGACCGTTCCGTGACGGGCCTCGTGGCGCGCGACCAGATGGTCGGACCCTACCAGCTCCCGGCGGCGGACTGCGCCGTCACCACGATGGGCTACAAGACGCTCAACGGCCAGGCGATGGCGACGGGCGAGCGTTCGCCCGCGGCGCTTCTGAACGCGCCGGCGTCGGGCCGTCTCGCGATCGCGGAAGCGCTCACGAACCTCGCGGCGGCGGACTGCGGCACGATCAAGAACGTGCGCCTCTCCGCGAATTGGATGGCGCCGTGCGGCGAGCCCGGCGAGGACGCGAACCTGTACGACACGGTCAAGGCCGTGGGCCTCGACTTCTGTCCCGCGCTCGGCGTTTCCATCCCCGTGGGCAAGGACTCCTGCTCGATGCACACCACATGGGAGGACTCCCAGGGCAAGACGCACCGCCAGGTGGCGCCGCTTTCGCTGGTGGTGTCCAGCTTCAGCCCCGTCGAGGATGTGACGCTCACGCTCACGCCGGACCTCAAGAAGAGCCTCGATTCAAAGCTCGTGTTCGTGGACCTCGGCAACGGCAAGAACCGTCTCGGCGCGAGCGCGCTCGCGCAGGTGTACAACCAGGTCGGCGACGAGCCGGCCGACGCGGACGCCAAGTCGCTCAAGGCGTTCTTCGGCGCAATGCAGAAGATCGTCAAGGGCAAGCTCGCGCTCGCCTACCACGACCGTTCCGACGGCGGCGTCGCCGTGACGCTCGCGGAAATGGCGATCACGGGCGGGCTGGGCGTGGACGCGACGCTGCCGGAGGCGGACGTCCTTTCCGCGCTCTTCGCGGAAGAACCCGGCGCGGTGCTGCAGGTCGCGGGAAAGAACCTCAAGACGGTGCTCGCGATCTTCGCGAAGGCGGGGCTCGCCGGCTGCACGCACATGATCGGCGCGCCGACGGCGGACCGTTCCTTCACGCTCGCCGTGGGCGCGCGCGTGGCGCTGCGCACCGACGTCACGACGATCCGCCGCGCGTGGAGCGAAACGACGTACCGCATGCAGGCGCTGCGCGACAACCCCGTCGCCGCCCGCGAAGAGTACGACAACGGTCTAGATGAAAACGACCCCGGCATGACCTTTGCGCTCACATACGATCCGGACGACAAGGTCGTGAAGGGCAAGGCGCCCGTGAAGAAGCCGCGTATGGCGATTCTGCGCGAGCAGGGCGTGAACGGCCACATCGAGATGGCGGCGGCGTTCGCGCTTGCGGGCTTCGAGAGCGTGGACGTGCACATGACGGACCTCCTGTCCGGCCGCGTGGACCTGAAGGACTTCCAGGGCCTCGTCGCGTGCGGCGGCTTCAGCTACGGCGACGTGCTCGGCGCGGGTTCGGGCTGGGCGCGTTCCGTCCTGTTCAATGACCGCCTCCGCGAGATGTTCGCCAAATTCTTCGCCCGCAAGGACACATTCTCGCTGGGCGTGTGCAACGGCTGCCAGA
>DCIH01000133.1:2009-4113 GCA_002317575.1 Verrucomicrobia bacterium UBA1731
CCAGATGCTTTCGCAGCTCAAGGACCTCATCCCCGGCGCGGAAGCGTGGCCGCGGTTCGTGCGCAACATCTCCGAGCAGTTCGAAGCGCGCTACGAAACGGTGGAAGTGCTCGAGAGTCCCTCGATTTTCTTCAAGGGCATGGCCGGGAGCCGCCTCCCGATCGCGGTCGCGCACGGCGAAGGCCGCGTGGCGTTTGAGAAGGCGTCCGACGCGGGGAAGGCCGTCGCGGCGCTCCGCTTCGTGGACGGCCGCGGCAACGCGACGGAGCGTTATCCCTGGAACCCGAACGGGTCGAAGGGTGGCCTCACGAGCTTCACGACGGCGGACGGCCGCGCGACGATCCTGATGCCGCATCCGGAGCGCGGTTTCCGCGCGAGCCAGCTTTCGTACAATCCGGGCGTGTTCAAGAAGGACGGCCCGTGGATGCGCATGTTCCGCAACGCCTACGCATTCGCGGTCTCCGCGCGGTGAAGGGGGCGATTTCGTCGCCCGCCAAAACCCGCTTGCCAAGGGCAGGCGGGTTTTGCTATGATTCCACCATGTGAAACAGCGGGAAACCGCAAGAAAGGAACCAGTAGGACCATGCAGACACCTGAAGAATTCCTCGAAGCCAACGGCTTCGTTTCCGGGGCGCTGGATCGCGATGCGCTCGTTTCGGTTTTTCTCAAGGAAATGGAAGCCGGGCTTGCCGGGGAAGCGTCTTCCCTGCGCATGATCCCCAGCTACGTTTCGCCCGATGGTGAAATCAAGCGCGACACGCCCGTGTCCGTCCTTGACGCCGGCGGCACGAACCTCCGCGGCGCGACGGTGGCGTTCCCCGCGGGCGGCACCGCGGCGGTCATCGAGAACAAGGAAAAGGGTGCGATGCCCGGCACCGCGGGCCGCGTGACGCCCGACGAATTCTACAACACCTTTGCGGACCACCTGAAGCGCACGAAACCGTTCGCCCAGGATCCCGCGATCGGCTTCTGCTTCTCCTACGCGTGCGAGACCTCGCCGGACGGCGACGCGAAGCTCCTGCACTGGACGAAGGAGATCCAGGCGCCGGAAATCGTCGGCCAGTGGGTCGGCAGCGAGCTCAAGAAGCGCCTCGACTTTACGCCTTCCAAGCTCTTCGTGCTGAACGACACGGTGACGACGCTTCTCGCGGGCAAGGCCTGCGAAAAGCCGGGCGAGCGCTTCAGCGCGTACATCGGCTTCATTCTCGGCACGGGCACGAATGTCGCCTATGTGCAGAAGAACGACGGCATCGCCAAGCTCGCGGGCAAGGTCGATCCCGCCGGCGCGATGGTGATCAATTCCGAGTCCGGCGCGTTCGACAAGATCGAGCAGAGCGCATTCGACAAGGCGATGGACGCGAAGACGAACAACGCCGGCAAGCAGATCTTCGAAAAGATGATCGCGGGCGCGTATCTGGGACCGCTCGGCCTCGAGGTCTTCAAGGCCGCGGCGAAGGCGGGCTTCTTCACGAAGGAAGCCGCGCAGCGCGTGCAGTCCCTGGCGTCCCTCGAGTCCATGCACCTGGACAACTTCTGCGCCAAGTTCGACAACGGCAAGCCCAATCCGCTGGATGTGGTGTTCGCGGACGAAAACGACCGCGCGACGGCGCGTCGTCTGGCGACGCCGATCTTCGAGCGCGCGGCGATTCTGACGGCCATCCACCTGGGCGCCTTCATCGTGAAGACGGGCGGCGGCACCGACAAGACGGCGCCGGTGTGCGTGTGCATCGACGGCTCCACCTACTACAAGACGCGCGTCGTCTCGTTCCCGCAGGTGGTGCAGAGCGAGCTCGACCGCATGATGGGCAAGCGCAATCTCGCGTTCGCGCTCACGGTGTGCCCCGACGACGCCCCAATGGTGGGCGCGGCCGTCGCGGCGCTCTTGAAGTGAGTGTGAAAGTTGAACGTTGAAGGGATTTCAAGGCGAGGAAGAAAACAATGCTGAATCAGGAAATCTACGACGAACTGGTCGCGAAATTCGAAAAGCAGTACGGCGAAAAGCCGACGGTCGTGGCGTACGCGCCGGGCCGCATCGAAGTGCTCGGAAACCACACGGACTACAACGAAGGGTTCGTGTTCTCCGCGGCGATCGACAAGGGCACGT
>DCIH01000036.1:0-182 GCA_002317575.1 Verrucomicrobia bacterium UBA1731
GCGCCGATCATGAAGGCGATCGACGCGCTCGCGAACGTCCCGGCCGACATGGATCCCGCCGAGGTGCTGAAAGCGCGTCGGGTCATCGCGGACCACATGCGCACCGCGACGTTCATCCTGTGCGACCCCAAGGGCGGCGTGAAGCCCGGCAACGTGGGTGCGAACTACGTGCTGCGCCGCCT
>DCIH01000036.1:209-380 GCA_002317575.1 Verrucomicrobia bacterium UBA1731
CGGTGCGCTTCGCCCGCATGATCGGTATCGCGCCCGGCTTCACCGTGAAGCTCGCCGAGGTGATCTGCGAGAAGTACAACCACGTGTATCCCGAACTCAAGGCGAACCTCGAAACGTGCAAGCTCGACCTCGAGGCCGAGGAAGCCCGCTTCAACCGCACGCTCGACAAGG
>DCIH01000036.1:472-663 GCA_002317575.1 Verrucomicrobia bacterium UBA1731
CTCTACGACACCTTCGGCTTCCCGTTCGAGATGACGTGCGAAATGGCCGCCAAGGACGGTCTCGAGGTGGACAAGGCGGGCTTCGAGGAAGCGAACCGCAAGCACCAGGAACTTTCCCGCACGACGAGCGCCGGCAGCTTCAAGGCGGGATTGCAGGACAACTCCGAAGTCGTCACGCGCATGCACACGGC
>DCIH01000036.1:690-846 GCA_002317575.1 Verrucomicrobia bacterium UBA1731
CACCTCCTGCACGCCGCGCTCCACAAGGTGCTCGGCCCCACGGCGAACCAGAAGGGCTCCAACATCACGGCGGAGCGTCTGCGCTTCGACTTCACGTGGCCCGAGAAGATGACCGAGGAACAGAAGACCGCGGTCGAGAAGCTCGTGAACGAGTGG
>DCIH01000036.1:889-1055 GCA_002317575.1 Verrucomicrobia bacterium UBA1731
TCGAGGTCACGAAGAAGATGACCACCGTGGAAGAGGCGAAGAAGGAAGGCGCGATGGCGCTCTTCGGCGCGAAGTACGGCGACCAGGTGTCGCTCTATTCGATCGGCGACATTTCCAAGGAGATCTGCTGCGGTCCCCACGTGGCGAACACGAAGGAACTCGGCAG
>DCIH01000036.1:1110-6888 GCA_002317575.1 Verrucomicrobia bacterium UBA1731
CGCCGCATCAAGGCCGTCATCGGCAACATGTGATCGGCGGTGCGCGCCATGGCCTCGACCAAAGCCGAAATCGAAGCGCTCGTGCGCGAAACGCGGATCATCGCAATCATCCGCGGCTTCGCGCCGGACATCTGCCTCAAGCTCGCCGAGGCGTATGCCGAGGGCGGCATCCGTCTGGTGGAGGTGACGTTCAACCAGACGGACCGCGACAGCTGGAAGGACACCGCGGCGGCGATTTCCGCCATCCGCAATCGCTTCGCGAGCACGGTCCGCGCGGGCGCGGGCACCGTGCTCACCGAAGAGCAGCTCGGCATTCTCCAGGACGCCGGCGGCGAATACATGATCACGCCGAATGTGAAGCCGGACCTCATCCGCGAATGCGCGCGGCGCGGTCTCGCGGCGATGCCCGGCGCGCTCACGCCGTCCGAGGCGGTGGACGCCTGGGATGCGGGCGCGAGTTTCGTGAAGATCTTCCCCGCGGGTTCGCTGGGCCCCGAATACGTGAAGGCGCTGCGTGCGCCCCTGGCGCACATCCCGATGCTCGCCGTGGGCGGCATCAGCGCGGAGAACGTGGGCGCGTTCATGAAGGCGGGTTGCGTGGGCGCCGGCGTCGGCGGCATGCTCTCCAACAAGTCCTGGATCGAAGCCGGCGCGTGGGACAAAATCGCCGCCGCCGCGCGGGAGCTCGTTGCTGCCGCAACGTGCGTTGAAGGTTGAACATGAGAATGGCGCGTCGTCATTTCAATGGCTCCGCAGCCAGGGGGTGGCGTCGCGCGGGCGCTTGGGCGCGGCTTCGCCGTCGCCTTCGGCGACCTGCCCTCCGCTTCGCTTCGGCGCATCCCGCCGACGCCACGAAGTTCGTGTCAAGAATGTCCAATTCCCGAACTTGGTGACGCCGGCGGAGCGGCGTCACCCCCTTGTGCACCCCCTAATCCCTAACTCCTAACCCCTAACCCCTGGTAAGCCCATGTCCAAATTCGTCACGTTCGGTGAAATCATGATGCGCCTCAATCCGGAAGGGTACTTCCGGTTTGTGCAGGCGGACAAATTCGAAGTCTCCTACGCGGGCGGCGAAGCGAATGTCGCGGTGTCGCTCGCGAACTACGGGCTCGACGCGGGCTTCGTGACGAAGCTGCCGGACAATCCCCTTGGCGCCGCCGCGCGGAACGAAGTGCGCCGCTACGGCGTGGACGTGTCGTCCGTCGTGTGGGGCGGTCCGCGCCTCGGCATCTACTTCGCCGAGAAGGGCGCCTCGCAGCGTCCCTCCAAGGTCGTGTACGACCGCGCGGGCAGTTCGATCGCGCTCGCGAAGCGCGCCGATTTCGACTGGGCGAAGATCCTCAAGGGGACGAAGTGGTTCCATTTCACGGGCATCACCCCGGCGCTCGGCGGGGAGCTGCCGGAAATCTGTCTGGACGCGCTCAAGTTCTGCAAGGCGCACAAGATCACGGTGTCGTGCGACCTCAACTACCGCGGCAAACTCTGGACCAAGGCGGAGGCCGGCAAGTGCATGGCGAAGCTCGTGCCGTACGTGGACGTGCTGATCGCGAACGAGGCGGACGCCGCGGACGTGTTCGGAATCGTGGGCAAAGGAAGCGACGTCGAAAGCGGCAAGCTGGACAAGGCGGGCTACGTGTCCGTCGCGGAGCAGCTCGTGAAGCGCTTCGGCTGCAAGCAGGTGGCGATCACGCTGCGCACGTCCTTGTCCGCGTTCGACAATCTCTGGGCCGGCATGCTCTACGCGAAGGGCACGGCGCACTTCTCGAAGGAGTACGCCGTGCACATCGTCGACCGCGTCGGCGGCGGCGATTCGTTCGGCGGCGGTCTCATCTACGCGCTCGCGACGGGCCGGAAGCCGCAGGACGCGATCGAATTCGCGGTGGCCGCGAGCTGCCTGAAGCATTCAATCGAGCACGACTTCAACCAGGTCACGGTTTCCGAAGTGGAAACCCTGGCCGCCGGCAACGGCACCGGCCGCGTGCAACGCTGAATCTATGAAAACGAAAATCCTCCTCGCCGCCGCCGTTGGCGCGGCGCTTCTTGGTTTCGCCGCCGCGCCGGCGCACACGTTCGCCGCGGGTGACGGCGCGTTCCTTTTGGACGGCAAGCCGTTCGTGGTCCGCTGCGGCGAAATGCACTTCGCGCGCATCCCGCCCGAATACTGGCGGCAGCGTCTCCAGATGATCCGCGCCTGCGGGTTCAATGCCGTGTGCGCGTACATGTTCTGGAACTTCCACGAGCAGACCGAAGGCAAATTTGATTTCACGGGCGACAAGAACGTCGCGAAGTTCTGCCGTCTCGCGCAGGAGGAGGGGCTCTGGGTCGTCCTCCGTCCCGGTCCCTACACGTGCGCGGAATGGGAGTTCGGCGGACACCCGTGGTGGCTCCTCGCGCGCGACGGGATTCGCCTGCGCTCGCGCGACCCGAAGTACCTCGAGCCCGCCGTGCGGTACTTGGGCGAAGTCGGCAAGCAGCTCGCCGGTCTCCAGGTGACGAAAGGCGGCCCCATCCTGATGGTGCAGGCCGAGAACGAATACGGCAGCTACGGCACGGACGGCGAATACATGCGCGCGATGCAGCAGGCGCTCGTGAAGGCCGGCTTCGACGTGCCGCTCTTCAGCTGCAACGGACAGGGCATGGTCAAGAACGGCCTCATACCCGAGCTTTTGCCCGTCGTGAATTTCGGGTCCGATCCCGCGGGCGCGTTCCGCGAACTGCGCGCGTCGTCCCCCAAGGGTCCGCTCATGTGCGGCGAGTTCTATCCCGCGTGGTTCGACTCCTGGGGCAAGGTGCACCACGTGAAGAGCGCCGGGGACATCCTGCGTGATGTCGAATACATGCTCAAGGAGAAGGCGAGTTTCTCCATGTACATGGCGCACGGCGGCACCACCTTCGGTTGGTGGGCCGGCTGCAACGCGCCGTTCGTTCCCGAGGTTTCCAGCTACGACTACGACGCGCCCGTGTCCGAAGCGGGTTGGGCGCATCCCGAGAAGTTCCAGGCGCTGCGCGAGCTCTTCGCGAAGCACCTGAATCTGGGCGAGACGATTCCCGCGGCGATTCCCGCGGCGGCGCCCCTTCAGAGCGCCGACGCGCCGTTCACGGGCGCGTCGGGCGACGTGTTCGCCCTCGCCGCGAAGGTGAAGCGCCTTGAAAGCGACCAGCCCGTCACCTTCGAGAAGGCGGGCCTCGGCTACGGTCTCGCCGTGTACGAGACGATTCTCCCTGCGGGCGCGGGCGGCGAACTCGCCGCCGATGTGCGCGATCTCGGCGTCGTGCGCGTGGACGGACGGGAACTCGGTTATCTCGACCGTCGCCACCCGAAGGCGACCGTGCGCGTGCCGTCCGCCGACAAGCCGCGCAAACTCGAAATCCTCGTCGAGCCCATGGGCCGCTACAACTTCGGCGAGATGATGCACCAGGGCATGAAGGGCATCGTCGGCACCGTCAAACTCGGCGGGCGCGAACTCAAGGGCTGGCGCACGGCGTATCTCACCTACGACCAGTGCGCGGACGACGTCGCGTACGGTCCCGCCCAGAATCTCGCCGTGGACGGCGGACGCCTCGCCGCGGGCAGCGTCCACCGTTTCGCCGTGAAGCTGCAGGCGGGCAAGGATACGTTTCTGTACACCTACGGCTTCCGCAAGGGTCTCGTGCGTTTGAACGGGCATTGGCTCGGCCGCTACTGGACCATCGGGCCGACGCAGTCCATGTACGTGCCGGGTTGCTGGGTGAAGGACGGCGACAACGAACTTGTGGTGCTCGAGACCGCGGGCGCGGTCACCTGGAAGGGCGAGACGCTGCCGTTCCGCGAGAAGCCCGTGCTGGACGAGCTCATCCCCGAGGCGGACTTCTTCCAGCCCGAACTGCGCAAGGTGCGCGCGGGACTGGAGGCGTGGAAGGGCGCCAAGGTCGCGTTCCTCGGCGATTCCATCACCGACCCGTGTCACGTGGGCTGCAAGAAGAACTACTGGAACTTCCTCATCGAGGACCTCGCGCTGGACGCCAAGATCTACGGCGTGAACGGCGACACCTGGCGCGGCATGCCGAACCAGATCAACCGCATCCACGAATCGATGGACGACGATCTCGACGCGATCTTCGTGTTCATGGGCACGAACGACTACATGGGCGGCGTTCCGCTGGGTGTGTTCTTCGACTACAAGGAAGAGGAAACGAACCTCTGGGGCAATCCCACGAAACTGAAGCGCCGCATCCACAGCAAGGACCTCGGAACGTTCAAGGGACGCATCAACATCGCGCTGGAGAAACTCAAAAACGAGTTTCCGGACACGCAGATCATTCTGATGACGCCCATCCACCGCGCGTTCGCGACCTTCGGACCCACCAACGTGCAGCCGCCGGAATGTTTCCCGAACGCGATCGGCCGGTATGTGGACGAATACGTGGACGCCGTCAAGGAGGCGGGCAAACACTGGTCCATGCCGGTGATCGACCTCTTCGGCGAATCGGGTCTGTACCCGATGAGCGACAGCCACGTGAAGTACTTCAACAATTCGCGCACGGACCGTTTGCATCCGAACACCGCGGGCCATCGCCGCATCGCCGACCTGATCGAAGCGAAGCTCAACGCCCTCCCCGCGACCTTCCGGAAGTGAACCCTTTATCTCTTGGCGCGTAAATGGTAAAATTCACGGCCAAAAGCTGAAAGCTAGAAGCTGAAAGCTCAAGGAGACAAATGATGATTTGCGATCAGGTGAAATGGGCCGATTCCTACGCCAGCTGCCATCCGCTCTTCGCGAAGGCGTTCGCGTTCATGAAGAAGTGCACGCCGGAAACGGCGAACGGCAAGTACGAGATCGACGGCGACAACGTCTACGCCATGGTCTCCGACTCGCCCCTCAAACCCTGCGCCGGCGCAAAGCCCGAGGCGCATCGCCGTTATGTGGACATCCAGTTCCCGCTCGCGGGCGAGGAGACGATCGGCATCGCGGCGCTCCACAAGGATGCGGCGAAGCTCCCGTTCGACGAGGCGAAGGACATCGCGTTCTACGAGCAGGAGACCTCTCCGCTCACGCTCCATCCGGGCCAGTTCGTGATCCTCTTCCCGCAGGACGCGCACGCGCCCTGCTGCACCCTCACGGGCGCGAAGAGCGTGAAGAAGGTCGTGATCAAGGTGAAGCTGTAAGCGGGTTGAACATTGAACATCGAAGATTGAAAGCTGAAGGTCGAGAGATGAAGTTGTTCGAAGAATTGCAGGCGCGCGGTTTGGTTCAGACGGTGACGGATCCCGGCATCGCGGGAATGCTCGAAAAGCCGATGACGGTGTATTGCGGATTCGATCCATCCGCCTCTTCGCTCCAGGCGGGCAACCTCGTGTCCATCCTGATGCTCCGCCGTCTCCAGCTCGCAGGGCACAAGATCATCGCGCTCGTCGGCGGCGCCACGGGCCTCATCGGCGATCCGTCCGGCAAGTCCGCGGAACGCAACATGCTCACGCTCGAGCAGGTCGCGGAAAACAAGAAGGGCATCCGCGAGAACCTCGGCCGCATCCTCGATTTCGATGGTCCCAACGCCGCGATCATGGTGGACAACTATGATTGGTACTCGGGCCTTTCCGCGATCGCGTTCCTGCGCGACGTGGCGATCAACTTCCGCGTGCCGCAGATGCTTGCCAAGGAGAGCGTCAAGAAGCGCCTCGAGGCCAGCGAAGGCGCGCTCACCTTCACCGAGTTCAGCTACCAGATCCTGCAGGGAAACGACTTCCTCCACCTCCACGACACCTACGGCTGCACGATGGAAGTGGGCGGCGCGGACCAG
>DCIH01000036.1:6906-7130 GCA_002317575.1 Verrucomicrobia bacterium UBA1731
GACCAGTGGGGCAACATCACCGCGGGCACGGACCTCGTCCACAAGATGCGCGGCTGCACCGTGTACGGCCTCACGTTCCCGCTGCTTCTGGACGGTTCGGGCAAGAAGTTCGGCAAGTCCGAAGGTAACGCGATGTTCATGAGCGCTGAGAAGACCTCGGTGTACGACTGGTACCAGTTCTTCCTCCGGTCGGACGACGCGGACGTGATCCGCTACCTGAAGGT
>DCIH01000107.1:0-3646 GCA_002317575.1 Verrucomicrobia bacterium UBA1731
TGACAGGAGAAGCGGCGCGCGGGCCGATTTCTTCCCCGGCACCTCTCTAGCCGGCGGGTGCGGGACGCACCCGCGTTTCACGAGCAGCGCCAGGGGCTTTCGCCCGTGATCGGCGTCTCGTCGCTTTCCGCGATGCGCGGCTTGAGCACGCGGCAGCCGATGGCGCCGAGTTTTTCCGTCAACAGCGCGAACTGCGCATCGTCCTCGTACGTGCCCGTGATCGCGCCGCCGGATCCCGCGAACTTCGCGCTCACGCCCGCGCTGCGCGCGACCTGCACCATGCGGCGGTTTTCCTCGGACACGTCGAAGATCTTGTCGCGCAGATCGAAGTTCGCGTTCACGAGCGCCGGCAGTTCGCCGAGCCGCCCCGCCACGATCGCGTCGCGTCCGCGCTGCGCGATGTCCGCGAATTCGCTCATCGCGCCCACGACATCGCGCTTGCGCTCTTCGAACATCATCTTCACCTTCTTGTGCGCCTTGCCGCTCTCCTCCGCGCGCGCGGGATCGTACGCGACGTACAGCTTCGGCATCAGCTTCGGATCGAGACGCTCGTACTTGCCGAACTCGTGCGCCTCCACGAACGCCTTCTCGAAGTCCATGAACACGACGCCGTTCCACATCTGGATGACGCGATCCTGGAAACCGCAGGCGATGCCGAGTTCGTTGCGCTCGGCGTTGAGGCAGATCGTGGGCGTGTAGTCGGCGGGAATCTCGACCCCGTAGAACGCCATCAACGCCTTGAGCATCGCGGAGCAAATGGCGCTCGATCCGGACAGCCCCACGAGTCGCGGCACGTTGATTTTGTACTCCGCCGTAAAATTGCGCTTGCCCACATCGATGCCGTGCGCGAAGCAGTACTCGAAAAAGAGCTTGGACACGGCCTTGAGCATGCGGATGCCGCCGTAGTAGCCGAAGAGCCGCAGATCGTGAACGAGCTTCTCGGGCGAATCGAACGACGCGTCGTCCACTTCGCCCGGCACGAACCGGAGCCGCGCGCTTTCCGTGAGCCGGAGTTGCACGCCGAAGTCCGCGAACGCGAACGAAAGCGTCTTGCCGAAATATCCGTCGCTCGGATTGCCGAGGAAACCCGCGCGCGCGAAACTGCGCGACTCAACCACGTCCATAGTACGCCTCCAACGCCTTGAAATACCCTTCCGGATCGCCGATGTCCTGGCGCGCCCCCGCGTAGACGCACCCGTAGACGGGATGGTCCGCAAGCATGCGGCGGATCGCGTCCGTGAGCTGGATCTCGCCGCCCTTGCCGGGCGCCTGATTTTCCAGATAATCGAACACGGCGGGGTCGAGCAGGTAGCGTCCCGAAATCGCGACGTCGCTCGGCGCCTCTTCGAGGGACGGCTTTTCCACGAGATCCACGATCCGTCCGTCCGCCGCGAGCGCGGCGACGCCGTAGCGCGAAATGCGCTCGCGCGGAACGCGCTTCAGGCCGATCACGCCCGCGCCGCCGTGCGCCGCGGAAACGGCCGCCATCTCCGCGCTCGGATTCGCGCCCGTGACGACGGCGTCGCCCAGCAGAACGAGCGCAAGCTCGTCCGGACGGCCCGCGCACAGCACGGCGTGTCCGAGCCCCTTCTGCTCCGGCTGGTATTCGAACCGCACGGGAACGCCGAGGTCGACCTGTTCGAAATAGCGGCGCACGAGTTCCTTCTCGGGCGAGATGACGATCGCGATTTCGCGCGCGCCGGCCGCGATCGCCTCTTCGGCGATCACCTGGATCGCGGGCTTCGCGCCGAACGGCAGCATTTCCTTCGGAATCACTTTGGTGACGGGCGCGAAGCGCGTGCCCTTCCCCGCGGCCGGAATGATGGCGATCATTTGAGAAACCTCCCCGTCAGGGATTCGGGGCAGGCCGCCACGTCGGACGGCGTGCCCGCGCACACGATCCGGCCGCCGGCGTCGCCGCCGCCCGGCCCCAAGTCGACGATCCAGTCGGCGCACGTCATGACGTCCACATTGTGCTCGATCACCACGACGGTGTTCCCCTGGTCGCGCAATTCCAGAAGCAGCTTCATCAGCTTCGCGACGTCGTCGAAATGGAGGCCCGTGGTGGGTTCGTCCAAAAGATACAGCGTTTTGCCCGTGGAACGGCGCGAGAGCTCCGTCGCGAGCTTGATGCGCTGCGCTTCGCCGCCCGAAAGCGTGGTCGCCGACTGGCCGAGTCCGAGATAGCCGAGCCCCACGTCGGAAAGCGTGCGCAGTTTCTTCGCGAGACGCGGCACCTTGGCGAAAAATTCGCACGCCTCGGCGACCGTCATGTCCAACACGTCCGCAATCGACTTGCCGGCGTACTTCACCTCGAGCGTCTCGCGGTTGAAGCGCCGCCCGCCGCACTGTTCGCACGTGACGTACGCGTCGGGGAGGAAGCTCATTTCGAGTTTGGTGACGCCGTCTCCCCCGCACGTTTCGCAGCGTCCGCCCTTCACGTTGAAGCTGAAACGCCCGGGACCGTACCCGCGCGCCTTGGCGCCTTCCGTCTGCGCGAAGAGGTCGCGCACATCCGAGAAGAAGCCCACGTACGTCGCGGGATTGGACCGCGGCGTGCGGCCGATCGGCGACTGGTCGATTTCCACGATCTTGTCGAAGAACTCCGCGCCCGTCAGTTTCTTGAACTTGCCGGGCTTCGCCTTCGCGTGGTAGAAGCGGCGCAGCATCTCGCGCTTCAGCGTTTCGTCCACGAGCGTGGACTTGCCGGAGCCGCTCACGCCCGTCACCACGGTGAATGCGCCCACGGGGATCTTCAGCGTCACGTTCTTGAGGTTGTGTTCGCAGCAGCCGGTGATCGTGAGGAAGTCCTTCGGCTTCACGAGCGGCTTGCGGTTCGGGTCCTTGGCGACGCGCGCGATGGACCGGCGCCCCTGGAGATAGTCCGCGGTGAGCGTCTTCGCCTGGAGGAGACCCGCGTAGTCGCCCTGATAGACCACGTTGCCGCCCGTGCGGCCCGCGCCGGGTCCCAGGTCGACGATCCAGTCGGCCGCGCGCATCATCTCCGCGTCGTGTTCGACGATCACCACGGTGTTGCCGCGGTCCTTGATGCCCTTCAAGGTGGCGATGAGCCGTTCGTTGTCCCGCGGATGGAGCCCGATCGTGGGCTCGTCGAGCACATACAGGACGCCCGTCAAGCCGCTGCCGATCTGCGTCGCCAACCGAATGCGCTGCATTTCGCCGCCGGAGAGCGACGAACTCGCGCGGTCGAGCGTGAGGTAGTCGAGGCCGACGTCATTCAAAAAGCCGAGCCGTTTGACGATTTCGCGCAGCACGTCCTTGAGTCCCGCGGGCGGCGGCAGTTTGGCGAAGAACGCGAGCGCGTCGCGCGCCGGCATCGCCATCACCTCCACGATCGTCTTGCCGCCCACGGTCACCGCGCGCGATTCGGGACGAAGCCGCGCGCCGTGGCACGCGGGGCATGTGCGGTCGCTCTGGTAGCATTCGAGCTTGGTGCGCTGCTCTTCCGTCTCCGCCTCTTCGAGACGGCGCTGGAGGTACGCCAGGACGCCCTCGAAGGGACGGTCTTCGCGACGCCACGGCAGGACGAGGTCGTCGTCGAACCCGTGCATCATGCGATGGCGGAAGGTTTCCGGAAGGTCTTCCCACGGCGTCGTCAATTTCACCTTGTACTGCTTGGCGATCT
>DCIH01000107.1:3681-12567 GCA_002317575.1 Verrucomicrobia bacterium UBA1731
TGTAGTACATGATCGCGTTGTGCCCGGCGCGGCGCCACGGATGGATGCATTCGCGAAGCGGGAGCGACTTGTCCGGCACCACGAGGTCTTCGTCGAAATAATAGATCGCCCCCAGTCCCCCGCATTGGGGACAGGCCCCGAACGGCGAGTTGAAGGAGAAGTTGCGCGGCTTCAGTTCGTCGAAGCTGATGCCGCATTCGGGGCACGCGTTCTTTTCGGAAAACGTGCGCGGCGGCAGATCGACGCCCACGGGTTCGGCGAAGAGAAGTCCCTGTCCGGCCTTGAGCGCGAGTTCCACGGAATCGGTGAGGCGCGTGCGGTCGCACGGGAGCGACAGACGGTCCACCACCACGTCGATCGAATGCGCCTTCTTCTTGTCCAGCTCGGGCAGTTCCTCGACGGGATGCGTCGTGCCGTCGATGCGGACGCGCGCGAAGCCCTGGCGGCGGATTTCCGCGAGCGTGTCCTCGTGACGGCCCTTCTTCCCCTTCACGACGGGCGCGTAGAGGATGAGGCGCTTCACGTCCGGGAACGTCTTCGGATCGAGGATCGTGTCCACGATCTGTTCGGCGGACTGCCGCCGCACGGGACGGCCGCACTGCGGACAGTGCGCCTCGCCGGCGGCGCCGTAGAGGATGCGCAGGTAGTCGTGGATTTCCGTGACGGTCGCCACGATCGAACGCGGATTACCGCCCGAGGTGCGCTGCTCGATCGCGATCGCGGGCGAGAGGCCCTCGATCTTCTCAACATCCGGCTTTTCCATGCGGTCCAGGAACTGGCGCGCGTAGGCGGAAAGCGATTCCACGTAGCGGCGCTGGCCTTCGGCGTAGAGCGTGTCGAAGGCGAGGGAACTCTTGCCGCTGCCGGAAAGGCCCGTCACCACGGTAAGCGAATTGCGGGGGATGGTGACGTCCACCCCCCGCAAGTTGTGCATGCGCGCACCCCAGATCTTGATTGCGGACTCTGACATATTCCGTCCCACCAAAGAATCATTCCCAACTCATCAGGACTTCGACCGTTTCTCCATGCCGCGGATTTTCTTCAAAAGAACCGCCGCCTTCTTGTCGTACCCCCAAAAATCGCCGTGCCGTGCCTCTGCAAGTTCGAGCCAATATGCAGCCCTGCGGCGGTCTTTTGCACACCCGATTCCAAACGCAAGACATCGCCCGGTGTTGTATAGCCCTCCGGTATCGCCACCGGATGCGGACCGCCGGAAGAGTTCAACGGCCGCTGTCGAATTGGTTTCGAAGCCCCAACCCGAATTCTCGAAGCATTCTCCAAGGAGACATTCCGCCTCGCCCTCGTTTCTCGCAACCGCCTTCTCCAACAACTCAGCCGCCTTGTCCTCGTCTTTGGCAACACCCCGACCTGATGCGTACATCCGCGCCAATCGTCCTGCCGCCAACCAATCACCGCCCTCGTAGGCGCCAGCGTACAATTCGAACGCCTTTTCGTCCGACCGCTCCACGCACCATCCTCGCGCATAGCAATCCGCAAGACCCCGTTGAGCCGACGCCAAACCATTTTGCGCCAGTGGCGTCAACACGCCGACCGCCCGTTTGCACCATTCCCGGGAATCGCCTACACTCCGCTTGCAGCCCTCGCCAATGGCCAACATCTGGGACAGCCGCAACATGGCTTCCCAGGCATTCTTCTCCGCCGCACGCACAAACCATTCGAACGCTCGTTTCGGGCATGCTGCCATGCCGTAACCAAACCGACACCAATCACCAACGGAAAGACAAGCATTCGGCTCCCCGCGGTCAGCCGCCCCCCCCTCGCGAAGCATTGAATCGAGAAACCGTTTTGCCCAACTTTCCGCCTGTCTCAAATCGCATTTGCGCCCTACGCCGAACCGCCAAAACGAACTCAGACATCCCATTGCATGCACATTGCCACTCTTAGCCGCTTCTTCATAGAGTTCGGCGGCCCGCCTCAAATCGACGGCGACACCCCAGCCCCAACAATAACAATCGGCCAATGCATCGAGGCTTTTGTCGTCACCGTCTTCGGCCTGACGGGACAACACGCCGACTCTCGACGCATTAAGCCGACGAACCAGGGCTTGGTCTTCTTCCACGCCCAACCCGTCTCGATAAAACTGCGCAAGACTCCACAGGGCGTCAACATCATTTGGATCTTTGTCGAGCAACTCCTCAAGCAATTGGCGCGCTCTCGGAAAATCCCGGCCCAACCGCGTGCCGCCACAATACCGGACCGCATTGGCGTACAAGCTTGGCAGATGTCCATTCTCGGCCGCTTTTATCGCCCAATTTAGCGCCTCATCGTCATTTTGCACGACACCCTCGCCATTGCGGTACATGTTCTCCAAGGACCACATGGCACCACTGCATCCTAACGCGGCGGATTCGTGGAACCACTTTAAGGCCGCATGGAAATCCCGTTCGACGCCCAAATACCCGAAGCGATGACAAACGCCGACATTGGCCATCGCCACGGCATCGCCGCCCTTGGCTTTTCGCCTGAAATAATCCAATGCCAAGCGATTGTCGCCATCTTTCAGTATCTCAGGATGACGTCGCCCCGCATTGTGCAAATGCGAAGGACTTCCGCCCGCCTGTATCGCTTTACGCCAAAACTCGGCCGCACGAGCCAAATTCCGATCGACGCCCTGCCCCTGCTGCAGGGCGTCACCCAGCGCTTCAAAGCCATCCGCATCGCATGCGCACACCGTCTCCGCGGCTTCCCACATTTTGGAAAACCAATGCGACATGGCATCTTCCGACTTCGACACACCCACGCCGTCGCGGTAGAACATGCCCAAATTTCTGCATCCGACGACGCTCCCGTTCTGCGCGGAAAACCGATAAAGCCGCGCCGCCATCAGCGGATCTTTCGAACATTCTTCGCCTTTGGCATGCATTTCGGCCAATCGATTGAACGCACCAAGCAAAATCCATTTACTCTCTTCTGGCGCGATGTTCCAGCAAGCTGCAGCCCTCTCATACAATGCCTTTGCCTCGGCCACATTCTTTTTATACAGCACCCCTCGGAAATGCAACTCGCCTAGGAAAAACAACGCAGCAGCCGATTCCTTTTCTGCGGCGGTTTCATAATGTTTGACGGACTTTTCAACATTCACATCGCCGCCGAGTCCATTGACCAGCAAATAACCGTACCGCGCCAACGCCTCTGCGTGCCCCTGCCCAGCAGCCCTGCCAAACCATTTTCGGGCGACAACATAATCCTGTTCGCATCCTCGCCCTTCCATGCTTTTGACACCAAACAAATACTGGGTCTGGGGGTCCATCTCCCCAATCAACCTTGCCGCCTCGACGCTGCCGAGCGTTTTGGCCCTTTCGTACAGTTCGGCTGCTTTTTTCAAATCCACGGGCACGCCAAGGCCATTTTCGTACGCCTGGCCGAGCACGCAGATCGACTCAACATCGCCTTGATTCACCGCGCGGCGGCAGAAACCGAGCGCCTCGCGGCAATCCGATTCGCTCGGACTCGCGGAAAAGAGACACTCGGCAAGCCGTCTGAGGGCGACAGGATGGTCATCGGCCGCTGCCTTTCGGTACCACAAAAGAGCCGCGTTTCTGTCGACGGCGACCCCCGCTCCCTGGAAATGCATGTCGCCAAGCGCAGCACACGCCGCAGGATTGCCGAGCGCGGCCGCCTTTTCAAAATGCGACTTCGCCTTTTTCAAATCGCGCGCGACGCCCAATCCATTCAAATACAGGAATCCCAGACGCTCCTCCGCCAAGGGAATGCCTGCGCCAGCTGCTTTTCGGAGCCAACGCGCAGCCTCGGCGTAGTCAGGCTCAACCCCATCACCAATCGAATAGGCGGCTCCGACCGCAGCCATCGCCTGGCTATTTCCGTGTCGAGCGGCACGTTCAAACCAACGAAATGCCGCCGCCGCATTCCGGGCGACACCAAGCCCCTGCGCATAGATTGATCCGACGCCGTACTCATAATCGACGCTCGCATCGAACTTCCGATCCTGCGCACGAGCAAGAGCCTTGTCGAACCAATCGCGCTGGCGCGTGTCGATGCCATCAGCCGTCATCCGCATGACAAACGCCGACGAACAAGGCGTCGCTTGCGCGCACATGTCCAGCACCTGCAGATACTCGGCGCCAGCTTTCCTGAAATCGCCCTGCGCCTTGTCGCGCTCGGCCCCATCCCACTTTTGATCCAGCTCGTTCAGTTCCGCAAAAGGCAGGAGGCGTGAGATCGACTCGTACCTCGCAAGCGCCTCGGATCGCAGAAAGGCGGTGTCATCTCCAATGACATCCAAAAGGTCGAAACATTCTCCACCTTCGACCTGCGCATCCGTCGCTTTCGTTTCGAACTTCGAAATAGTCGGGCCACTCGTCGCGCCGCCTTTGACCAGGAAGTCCTTCATCAGCCGGTCATAGAAGCCATCGATGTACTCCAACACATATTTTGGACCGTTCTTGAAGCGGACGGCGTCGATGTCCGACGGCAACTTTTCAGGGAACGAGAACCCCGGCAACATGACCGCGATGATGTTTTTGTTGTTGTAGAGCGCCGTGGCAATCTCGAGCCGCAGCCAGTCGTTGTCGCGGTTGCAGCCCTCAAGCGTGCGGTCGAAACATCCCGCGCTCAACAGCACGACGAAATTCCTGCATTCCGCGACCCGCTTCAGCAGTTCCTCGTTGAAGTTTCCGTTCTTCAGCGTATCCATGTCGAAGCTGACCGTGTAGCCAGCATTCACCAATCGATCGTACATCATGCGGGCATCCGCCCCGCCGCCTTGCCTCCGATAAGAAATGAAAACGTCGTATGTCATTTGGGAGACCCCTCCTACCGATCAGAACGGTCCATTCTTATTGCGACGCCTTCCAATGCAAGGAACATGGGCATGTAACGGATCGACGCCGAGTCTTTGTTCTTATCAGCGACGCTCAGCTGTTCATAGGGAATCATGCAATCGTGGTAGCGATAGCCGTCGTCGCGGCGTTCGCCGTTCTGCGGGTCGTTCCGCCGATATCCCATCAAAGCGCGATCCGCCATCCAGCGGTTGTGCTCCGCTCGCGCCAACATGTCTTGCACGCCCTCGCCCGCCAGGGCCGCCATGAACAGCCGGTCGTTTTGCTCGCACAGTTCCCGGAATGCGACCGAAGAACCCTCATTGAAATCTTCAACCACTTCGGCATGCAGGCCCAAAGAGCGCAAAATCGTCCCGTAGGAATCCGACACATAAACATTCGCCCACGCCTTTTCCGGCGGCATGAGAACGAAACGGCGAAAGGCGTACTGCTTGAAAGCCAAAAGAAAAGAATCCTGGCTCCCGATCACTTCTTTCAAAAACGAACATCGTGCGTCCGCAGGGATCTCCGACATATCCCCTTTGTCTATGAGCGCATTCCATTTCTGCCTGAACGCGTCAACGGCCGGCACAAGATCGGCGCACTTTCGCCGCACGGGCGGACGATCAAAGACATCAAGCACCGAGCTGCCGTCCATTTCTTTTGGCCAAAAATAGACCGCGTTGAGATACATGGCGGAGAAACCCCGCATGCAATGCGCGTTGAATCCGGCCTCCTGCATTCCAAAGGGACGAAGCCAACGGTAACGGATCGGCATCGCCGCATCCGCATGCTTGCCATACATCCAATGCGACTGATAGACGAGTATGCGCGGCGGATGGATGGCGTAGGCCTCTCGTTTCGAAATGCGTTCCCCTTCGGGCTTCCCGGACTGGCTTTCGTATCCCTGGTACAATATCTCTGGCAATGTCGCGGCCAACTGGATGGCCCGTTCCGTGCGTTTCACGCAAATCGCCACCGTCAACAAGCAATGGGGGTTCCCTGCTTCCGTCGACAAAAAGTTGCGCACTTCGGGCGATTGCACGAATTCGTTCCTGAACGAAATTTCAACATCGACCAATCCGAACAACTCGGGATGCAGGGAGCGAAACGCCGTTTCAACTGCAGGATCGCAATCAACAACCGTGATCTTCGTTTTTTCACCTTCAAGATAATGGCAGACGCGAACGGCCTCGTTCAGCAAAGACGCGCCTTCCGTGTTGAGTCCCACAACGACCAAGTGCACATAATCACCCATTCCCATGCGCCTGAAATCAAGCGGATCCCAGAATCCGGTTTTGAATGAAACGCCCCACATGGTTCGCGCCCAACTTTCGGCACAGTTGTACGGGCGCACATAAGCACGAATGTCGCTGAGCGTTTTCACCTGCTTTCCGACAAACCCCCAGAATGAGAAATCCATACGCTTCATGAGATCGAACAATATCAAGTCGCCCATCTGCACATAGATGGGCAACGGAACCGACTCGGACGACATTTTGCCGTGCTTTTGGACGAAAGAGCCAGCGGCGTCGGCAAAGGCCATGTTTTTCAAATCACCACGGGAGGCATCGTCGTCATCCCCCATGACGAACACTTTGCGCGCGTTCTGCAAACAAAGCTTTCGACATGTTTCGTCCAATCTCTGGACATGGGACACGTCCATGTCGCCGAAAGCGTAAACGACACGCTTCGCCGAATCCTTTCCGAGAACGGCCCTCAGCGTCTCGCGAATCTTCTCGACATCGCCTGATGTATACAACAAGACCTTTCCGTTTTTTTTCGGCCGACCCGATTTCCTGTAATGCGGATACCATGCGTCAAGGTGCTGGGCGTCTTTGCTGCCATCCAGCACTTTGCAAATCAAATCGTCCGTCAGCGACGAATAGCCGACAATGACCGTATGATCGTGCAATGCTGGGACAAGCAGTCCCCGCACGGTCATATCCGAGAACCGCTCCAAAAGCGTGCAAAGAAAAGAGGTCAATACGCCGCCGATGAATATCGCCCCCGCCAAGCGAACAAACGCCGAATAGAGGGTATTGACCGGCGCAGACCCCGGGTCCGCGTCAATCGCACCAAGCACGCAAAACACATATTCGGCGAGCGTCAGCGAATGTCGTCCGTCTCCTTGCTGATAAACCTCCGCTTCAATGCCGACACCAAGCCACCAAAGAGAGACGAAGCACGCCAACGCAACGGCCGTGACGAGGCCGAGAAAACGCAAATTCCGCTTGAACGAAACATCGCCCAACAGAGCTTCGGCGTTTCGCCGCCATGCCATCAGATTGTCAACCAAAACATCAAATCGGCGCGACAGCATGTGCTTTCCCTTTCGCTCCAACTATGCGTGCAGCACAAACAGCAAACGCCTTCCCACAGTCCATGTTGGTCAGAAAAAATCCCCGTCGGACGCTATGGCGTCACACTTCTTGACGCCCGACTCGCGAGACTGCGCCGGCGCACTGCGTGAGGAGAATTCAATGTCACACTTACATGCCTTCGAACGCGAACACTCTGAAAATTCTGCACTGCATTGATCGGCAACATCGAGAATGCAGGGCAAGCATTCCGCATCCCATTCCCCAACCCACATGAACTCACCATGGTCGTTCATGCCCGACCAAAGCATCTCGACATCCATGGAGAAACAGTTCTGCGCAAGTCGCTCCTTTGCCTGCCTCGACATCACGACCATAACGACATTCGTTTTCTCCGAAGTGGTCTCCTCGAAGACAACATGCCTGCCATTGGCCTTCTTGCCCCAATTGCATTTAGTTGTGAGAAATCGGACAAACTCCATCTCTGCCAGAGAACGCGCCTTCTCGCAAAAACGGCGTTGATCAAGTTCTTTGTTATTGCGCAACGACCTGGGCACACTAGCTTTTCCGACGACCACAAGCGTGGAAATGCATCCTTTATCGTATGTGATGTCATGGACGCCGCGGGGAAGTTTCTTAACCCCTTCGATGTCGGCGGCATCGGCGGCACACACACACACAAAGGCCAACGCGACCATCAATATCGTTCTCATTGCCCCTCCGTTTCCGTTCACAATCCATCAGCCCGTCATTGGTCTTCCGTCACGCGCATGATTTCGCGCACGCTCGTCACGCCCGTGAACACCTTGTGCCAGCCGTCCTCGCGCAGCGTCTTCATGCCCTTGGAAAGCGCGAGGTCGCGGATTTGCGTCGCGTTCTGGCGCTTAATGATGGCGGACTCGATTTCCTCGTCGACCTCGAGCACCTCGAAGATGGCGCGACGGCCCTTGTAGCCCGTCTTGGCGCAGGATTCGCAGCCCTCGGGTTCGTAGACCGTCTGGCTCTCGGGCGCGTAGGGAAGATCGTAGTATTTCATGTCGAGCGGCGCCGCGCGGCGGCACTTCGGGCACAACCGGCGCGTGAGACGCTGGCCCATCACGCCCGCCACGGCGGACGCGATGAGGAACGGCTCCACGCCCATGTCCGTCAAACGCGGGAACGCGCCGGCGGCGTCGTTCGTATGGAGCGTGGAAAACACCATGTGGCCCGTGAGGGACGCGTTGATCGCGATTTCGGCCGTTTCCTTGTCGCGGATTTCGCCCACCATGATCTTGTCCGGGTCCTGACGCAGAAACGCGCGCAACGTGCGGGCGAAGTCGAGGCCGATGTCCTTGTTCATCTGCACCTGGATGATGCCGTCCATCTGGTATTCGATCGGGTCCTCGGCCGTGAGGATGCGCACGTCCATCGTGTTCACTTCGTGGAGGAACGAATACAGCGAGGTCGACTTGCCGCTGCCGGTCGGTCCCGTCACCAGGAAGATGCCGTTCGGACGGCGGATGACCTTGTCCACCACCGCGAAGTCGCGCTCGGAGAAGCCGAGGTCGCACATCTTCACGAAGCTGCCGGCCTTGGCGAGAAGACGCAGGGAAATGGATTCGCCCCAGGCGCCCGGCATCGTCGAGACGCGGATGTCGATGTCCTCGCCGCCGAGGCGGATGCCGATGCGGCCGTCCATCGGCAAGCGTTTCTCTTCGATCTTCAGGTTCGCCATCACCTTGATGCGGGAAATGATGGCGGCCTTCAGGCGGTTCAGCTGCGGCGGC
>DCIH01000107.1:12647-14407 GCA_002317575.1 Verrucomicrobia bacterium UBA1731
GGATGTCCGTCGCGCCCTGGCGGTCCGCTTCCGCGATGATGCGGTTCACGAACTTGACGATCGACGCGTCCTCGCCTTCGGCGCCCACGTCGATCTTGGTGATCGCGTTGAGGTCGTCGTCCACGGAGTAGCGTCCGTCGTCGAGCATTTTCTCGACGGTCTCCGCGCCGACGCCGTAGTATTTCTTGACGGCCTTGTCGATCTCCTCGCGGGGCGCAAGAACGATCTTGACGGGGCACCCCGCCGCCAGACGAAGTCCGTCCGCGATGGCCGTCGCGAACGGATCGGCTGCCGCCACCGAAAGCACGCGGCCGTCGAACTTGACGGGCAGGGCGTTGTACTGGTAGACGGCGCTGGCGGGCAATTTTCCAAGCGCGTCGGGGCGCGGCTGGGCCTTTTCGAGGTCGACGAATTCGAAGCCGAGGACATCCGCGACCTTGCGCAGGAAGTCGGTTTCCTTGACGCCGCCGAACTTGAGCACGCCTTCGACAAGCGGCAATTCGGGATTGGCGGCGAGACCGCCTTCAATGCGCGCCAGGGCCGTATCGGAATACAACCCTGTTGCCCTTAGCAGCGCCATCGCCAATCCGCTCGTCTCCGCCATGCCCCTAACTCCTAACCCCTAACTCCTAACTCCTATATACGCATCAGGCGAACAACTTTGCAAGTTTTTCCAATTGCGCGATTTTCGCCACAAGCTCTTCGCGCTTGGCCTTCTGGCCGGCGACGATGTCCGCCGGCGCGTGGGCCATGAAGTTCTCGTTGCCGAGCTTGGCGTCGATGGACTTGATGAAACCCTGCGTCTTGGCGAGTTCCGTCGTGACGCGCTTGAGCTCCGCCTGCTTGTCCACGAGACCTTCGAGCGAAAGATACACCGTCCCGAGCGCGCCGAGCTTGCCGGGCATCGCGAGATCCGCGTCGCCGGCGGCGATCGTGATCGCGTCCGCGCGCATCGCCTTCTTGAGGGACGCGAGGTCGGCCTCGAGCTGCGCGGCCGTGGCGGCGTCGCGCGCCTGGACCGTGACCTGGACGAACGCGGCGGGGTTCACCTTGTACTCGGCGCGGAGCGCGCGCAGATCGCTGATCATCACGCGCTTCGCCTCAACATAGTCGTAGATTTCGTCCGTGAGGCCCCACGCCTGGCGCTGCTCTTCGGAATAGCCCTTCGGGAATTCCGCGCGCATGATCGTTTCGCCGTCCTTGAGGAAGCCGAGCTGGTGTGCGACTTCTTCCGTGACGAACGGCATGTAGGGATGCAAGAGGCGCAGCGCCTTCCAGAACACGTCGCGCAGAATCGCGAACGCGTTCGCCTTGTCCGGCGCGTCCTTCGCGTATTCGACGTACCAGTCGCAGATCTGCGTCCAGAAGAAGTCGTACACGGCGAGCGCGCCGTCCTGGATGCGATACTTGGCGAGCAGGTCGTTCACCTTCTCGCACGCCTTCTCGCACGCCATGAGCATGTGCTTTTCGTCGGACGTGAGCGTCGCCGGATCGAAGTCGGCGGGGATGCCGCCGAGCGCCTCCTCCTGCATCTGCATAAAACGGGCGGCGTTCCAGATCTTGGTGCAGAAGTTGCGGCCGATCTCGAACTTGGACTTATCCACCTTCGTGTCGCATTCGAGCGACGTGATGAGCGCCAGCGAGAAGCGCAGCGCGTCGGCGGAATACATGTCGATGAGTTCGAGCGGGTCGAGCGAGTTGCCGAGCGACTTCGACATCTTCCGGCCCTGCGCGTCGCGCACGATGCCATGGATGACGAT
>DCIH01000107.1:14482-14816 GCA_002317575.1 Verrucomicrobia bacterium UBA1731
ACCCAGAAGAAGATGATGTCCTGTGCCGTCACGAGGTCCGTCGTGGGGTAGTAGTAGTCGAGGTCGGCCGTCTTCTCCGGCCAGCCGAGCGTGGAGAACGGCCACAGCCAGCTCGAGAACCATGTGTCGAGCACGTCCGGATCCTGTTCGAGATCCGCCGCCGTGACGTCGCATCCCGCCTTCGCCTTCATCGCTTCCACGGCCTTTTCGAGCGATTCCTCGACGACGAACAGCATTTCACCGCGCGCCGCAAACTCTTCACTCTTCACTCTCAACTCTTCACTCGCATTTTGGCCTACATAGTAGGCCGGAATGCGGTGTCCCCACCAGAGCT
>DCIH01000107.1:14946-15638 GCA_002317575.1 Verrucomicrobia bacterium UBA1731
TCTTCACGAACCACTGCTTGGAAAGACGACTCTCGACGACTTCGTGGCAGCGGTAGCAGTGGCCGACCTGGTTCTCGTAGTCCTCGATATGGTCGAGGAAACCGCCGGCTTCGAGGTCCTCCACGAGCGCCTTGCGGCACGCGAAGCGGTCCATGCCGCAGTACTTGGCGCCGGCCAGTTCGTTCATGTGGCCGTCGTCCGTCATGATGTTGATCTCCTCGAGACCGTGGCGCTTGCCGACGAGGAAGTCGTTCGGGTCGTGCGCGGGCGTGATCTTCACGATGCCCGTGCCGAATTCCTTTTCCACATACACGTCGGAGATCACGGGGATTTCGCGACCCGTGAGCGGCAGGACCACCTTCTTGCCCACGATGGCGGCGAACCGTTCGTCGGACGGGTTCACCGCCACGGCCGTGTCGCCGGGAAGCGTTTCGGGACGCGTCGTCGCGACCATGATGTAGTCCGTGTTCAGAACGCCCTTCACGCCGAGCGCGCTGCCGACGACGGGATAGCGCACGTACCAGAGGTGACCGTGGTTCGCCTCGTGCTCGACTTCGTCGTTCGCGAGCGCCGTGCCGCAGCGCGGGCACCAGTTCACGATGTAGTTGCCCTTGTAGACGAGGCCTTCGTCGAAGAGCTGCTTGAACACCTTGGTGACCGCCTTGGAGCAGCCCTCGTCGAACGTGAAGCGC
>DCIH01000107.1:15733-39434 GCA_002317575.1 Verrucomicrobia bacterium UBA1731
ACTCCCACACGCGCTCGAGGAACTTTTCGCGGCCGAGGTCCTGACGGCGCTTACCCTCCTTCTTGAGCGCCTTTTCGACGACGTTCTGCGTGGCGATGCCGGCGTGGTCCGTGCCGGGGAGCCATAGCGTGTTGAAGCCGCACATGCGGCGCCAGCGCACCAGCACGTCCTGGATCGTCTGGTTGAGGGCGTGGCCCATGTGCAGGATTCCCGTCACGTTCGGCGGCGGAATCACGACCGAATACGGAACCTGCCGGGACTTGTCCGCCGCAGCCCCCGGCGAAGGCGGATCGTCGTGGAAGAACCCTTCCTTTTCCCAGATCGGATACCACTTGGCCTCGGCGGCCTTCGAATCATACCTCTTGTCCATCATGTCCTTCAACCTTCGACTTTCAACAACATCCCAAACAGATACTTGCGCTCGGCGGCCGGCAGGGCGTCGAAACCTTCGAGATTCGCGCGCATGTCGGCGACGCGCGCGTCGAACGCCGCCCGCGCCGCGCTTGCGTCGTCCTTGGCGAACGGATAGCTGCCGTCCGCGATCCACTGGTCCACGCGCGACGCCTCCTCTTCGGCCGCGCGCACCTTGAAGTGGTCGCGCAGGATCTTGCGCGCCGCGTCGAGATACGCGCGCGTTTCCGGATTGAGCTCGTCCATGATCAGCGCGTTTTCCGCCGCGAGCGCGTCGAAACGCGGCCCCACGAGATACGCGGTAAAGCAGAACGCCGCGCCGGGACGCACGCCCGCCGGCAGATCGTAGAGCGAAAAGCCGTCCGCGCCGCAGAAGACGAGCCGCCCCGAACCCGGAAAGCGGCGGCGCCACTCGATCACCTCGAACTTGGCCTCGGCACCCGTCTCCAGGCGAAGCGTATAGGCCGTGGACGCCTTCTGGACGATCACGGGCGTCACCGGCAGTCCGCCGAAGTAGATGCGCACGCTCGGATAGGCCTTCAGATACAGCGCGAATTTGGCGGCAAGCGTGCTCACCACCCAGCCAGCGTCCGTAAGCGCGTTCGCGTTCGCCCGCACATTCGTAATCAGCACTTCCGTTCCCGTGGCGGGACCCGACTCCGTCTCGTCGAGATGGAACACGCCCGGTTCCTCGAGATCGCCGGAAATCGAATAGCTCTTGAGCTTTTTGCCGTCGGCGCAGGTGGTGTTCCACGCGACGTGGCCGCCCAGCGCGAACGCCTTGAACCGCCCGCGCCCGTGCCGACCGTGGAGACGGCGCCTGCCGGCGGAGACGACGCCGTCTTCGCGCTTCCAGCTGCCGCCCAGGCCGCCGAATGTCCGTTCCACGCTGCCGATCTGGACGCCCGTGCCGTCATCCGTAATGCGCACGGCGTCAATGCCGCCCAAGGCGTTCTGCACGAGGTCGATTTTCACCTCGCGCGCATCCGCGTCGAGCGCGTTCCACACGAGTTCCTCGATCGCCGCGAGCGGCGCCGCATGACTCAACGAGGCGATGTAGTCCGCCTTCGCCTGCACCCGCAAATCTCTTGTCATATCAGCTCCATCGGTTCGACTTGCGGGGGTTCGGACGAAGGATTCACGATCTTCTCGATGCGCTGGCGCACCTTTTCAAGTTCCGCCGTGCAGTCCTTCACCAGTTTCTTGCCCGCCTCGAAATGGGTCATCATCTCGTCCAAGCTCAGACGCCCCGACTCCATTTCGGAGACAAGCGCCTCAAGCTTCGAGAGCGACCCTTCGAAGTTCTGTTTTTCTTCCATAGCCGCTCATTATACCACGTTTCAGCCCATCTGTGGCCAGGCGGAGAACGCAAGGCCAGCGTAAGGCATGTTCCGGGATTTGGAGAGAAAACGGTCCGGATCGACCTTGCGGCACGCCTCCACGTCGATCCGCGTCTTGCCGAGACACGGCAACCCCAGCAACTTCGAGGGGCCCTCCGTCCAACGCTTCGCCCACTCCGCCGGATCCATCCCCTCCTGCTCCACCATCACGTGCCAGGTGATCGGAACCGCCGTCTCAAGTCCGACGATGCCGTTCGCCGAGGTACGGAAGCCCTTGTTCTTCGTCTCGGCCACATGCGGCGCGTGGTCCGTGGCGAACAACGCGAAGGTGCCGTCCTTCACCGCTTCGCGGAGCGCCGCGACATCCTCGGGATTGCCCAAAGGCGGCGCCATCTTCCAGTTCGCGTCGTCCGCGGGGATGTCCTCACAGGAGAAAAGAAGATGATGCGGCGTTGCCTCGGCCGTCACGGGCAACCCCTCGCGCTGCGCGGCGCGGACAAGCTCGACCGTCCCCGCGCACGAGACATGCTGCACGTGCAGCGCGCACCCCGTTTCGCGCACGAGCGCGATGTCACGCTTCACGGCCTCCGTCTCCGCCTCGGGCGGCATCACGGGCAAGCCGTGCGCGCGCGCCACACGGCAGTCGCGCATCACGCCCGAACCGATGATCTCCGGCACCACGGCGTGCTGCATCACGGGAATCTTCAGCTTGGCCGCGCGGCGCATCGCCTCTTCCATCACGCGCGCGGAGGAAACGTACGCGCCGTCGTCCGTGAACGCCACCGCGCCCGCGGCGGCGAGCGCCTCGAGGTCGGCGACCTCCTGTCCGAGACGCCCTTTGGAGATGCACGCGGACGGCGCAATCGCCACGGGCAAAGACGCGTCTTCGATCTGTTCGCGCACCCATTGGACCGAATCGCCTGCGGGCGTCGTGTTCGGCATCGTGGTGACGCGCGTGAAACCGCCCGCCGCCGCCGCCGCCGCGCCCGAAGCGCGCGTCTCGGCGAGCGGCTGGCCGGGATCGCGGAAATGGACGTGCACATCCCAGAAGCCGGGAAATTCGAGAATTTTCATAACGCGCGAATGAACTGGTCGATGAGTTCGGCCATGAGCGGTTTCGCGGCCTGGCCGGCCGTCATGACCTCGTCGTGCGTGAGCGGCTTGGGAGAAATCCCCGCCGCGCAGTTGGACACGAGCGAAAGCCCCGCCACCTTCATGCCGCAGGCCTTCGCGAGAACGGCCTCGGGCACGGTGCTCATGCCCACCACGTCCGCGCCCCAGTGCCCGTACGCGTGGACCTCCGCGGGCGTTTCGTACACGGGACCGGATGTGAACGCGTACGTGCCCTCCATCACGCGCAGGCCCAAACGATTCGCCGCCGCGTGGAGAACGTCGCGCAAGTGCTTCACGTAGATTTCGGTCATGTCCGGAAACCGGACGCCCCAACCTTCGACCTGCGGACCGATGAGCGGATTGAGCCCCACCGTGTTCACGTGGTCCTTGATGATCACGAAGTCGCCCGCGCGCAACGCGGGATTGATGCCGCCGGAGGCGTTCGTGAGAAGAACGGTCTCGACGCCCATGCGTCGCGCGATTTCGATCGGCATGACCACCGGCTCCCAGCCGGCGCCCTCGTACCAGTGGCGGCGCCCGCAGAACGCGACGATGCGCTTGCCGGCGTATTCGTAGAGCAGGAATTCGCCGGGATGCCCCGCCACCGTCGCCGCCCCGAGGCCCGGCATGTCGGCATACGGGATGCTCGCCAGCACGCGTTCCTTTCGGAGCGCCTCGCCCCAGCCGCTGCCGAGCACGATCGCCAGGTCCGGCGGACGCTCGAAGCACACGTCCGGCAGGAATGTCGCCGCCTTGTCGAAGATCGTCATGTCCATCCGTCGCTCTCCCTTCTCAATCACGTTCAGTTGTGGTATACTCCCGCCCGATCAGCCCCTGTAGCTCATCTGGACAGAGCAACTGCCTTCTAAGCAGTGGGTAGGAGGTTCGAGTCCTCTCAGGGGCGCCAATGCGGACCCATAGCTCAGTCGGTCAGAGCAGGTGACTCATAATCACTTGGTCGCAGGTTCAAGTCCTGCTGGGTCCACCACCTTCTCCATCAGATTCGCCACCTTCCCGGCCGCATCCGGCTGCGCCAAGGCCGCCATTTTAGCCGCCATCGCCTCCAGCGCTGCCGGCTCCTCCACGCGCTTGAGGATCCAGTTCGCCAACGCGCGCGGCGTCAATTCGGCCTGAAGCCCCTCCGCCGCCGCACCCGCCGCCACGAACGAGGACGCGTTGCGGTGCTGATGGTCGCGCAGCGCCGTCGGCAGCGGGATGAGAAACGCGGGCTTCCCCGTGAGCGCCAGTTCGAAGCACGTGGACGCGCCCGCGCGGGCGATCACGAGATCGGCGGACGCAAACGCCCGCCCCATCTCGCGCTCGAACGCCTGCACGCGCGAAGGCAGCGCGGCGGCCGCGTAGTTGCCCATCACCCAACCCTCGTCCGCCGCGCCCGTCTGATGGATCACGTACAACTTCCGGCCGCGCTTCTTCAGTTCGGCATGGACGAGCGCCAGCGCCTCGGCGGCCAGCTCGTTCACGCGATGCGCGCCCTGGCTGCCGCCCGTCACGAACACGCAGAACGCGTCGGGCGGCACTTCGGCGAACCGTTCGCAGCCGACGATCTCCTTGCGCACGGGGAGCCCCGTGAGTTCGCATTTGCGCCCGCGCAGATGTTCGGCCGTCTCTTCGAAGCTGATGGCGACGGCCGAGGCGAAATGCGCCAGCACGTCGACGGCGCGTCCCGGCACCGTGTTCGCCTCGTGAAGCACCACGGGCACGCGACGGAACACCGCCGCCACCACGGGCGGCAAGCTGGCGTAGGACCCCATCGCCAGCACCGCGTCCGGCGGATTGCGTTTCATCTCGCGCCAAGAACGCCACAACGCCCGCAGATTCGCCAAGGCGAAGCGTGGCGCGAGCGGCTTGGCGCCCGTCGCGAAAACGGGCCCCGTCCACCCCTTCATCACGGAACCTTCGATGGCCCGCCCGGATGTCCACACCGTCACCTCGTGACCGCGCGCGGCGAGTTCCGCCGCCACCGCGAGACCGGGGAAGGAATGTCCGCCCGTGCCGCCGCACGCCACGATGAATTTCTTCTTGTCCATGTTTTACTTCTTCGCGGGAATGACGGGCAGAAGCAGGTGGGACGCGTTGCGGCCGCCGCGGCGCAGTGTCTGCGTGGCGGCGTTCGGACTCTTCGCGTAGTGCGGCGAATTGGCGCCGGCGATCTCCACGCGCAGACGGTGTCCCTTGAGGAACACGTACGCCGTGATGTCCACCTGGAACTGGAGCTGACGCACCTGGCTACGCTCGTATTTCGCGCGGCAGATGCCGTCGACGACGTTGTATGCCTTGCCGTCGGGATAGACGTCCACGAGCTTGACGGTCACGTCCGATTCGGACGCGGTGGATCCGACGAGCAGGTCCGCGCGCACCGGGCCGGTCACCTCGAGGTCCTCCTGGAGAACCTCGCCCGTGTACGTCATCACGTCGGCGCGCTTTTCGATTTCCGTCTGGTCGTACTGGCCGCCCGCGTGGATGATGCGCCCGCCTTTGGACGGGGTGGGGTTCTTGGGATCGTACGCGAAGGAATCGTCGCCGCGCGCGGGCTCGTTCCACGTCAGCTTCTTGTCCGCGTCGAAATAGAGCTTCTTCCACTGCGTGCGCGCAAGCGGCCACTCCTTCTCGTAGCGCCACTCGTTGCGACCCATCACGTACATGTAGATGTTGCCGGGCGCCTTGGCCGTTTCCGAATCGCGTCCCTCGAGCGCGCTGCGGAGGAATTCGACCTCCATGTCCTCCGTGACCATGCCGCCTTTGTCCTTGTAGTTGATCTCGGGATTGTCGAAGGTATCCACGCCGTGGCTCCACGGTCCGATCCGGAGGAAGCTGCCCTTGGGCATCACGCGCAACGACTCGAACGTCTGCACGCCGAGCATGTCGAACCAGCCGGCCTGGTAGAACGCGCGACCCCTGGACTGCTTGAGCTCGTGCAAGGCGCAGCGCTTGGCCCACCACGTATCGCGCGTGGGATGGCGCTCGAGCTCTTCCCACGACGCTTCGCCGGCGAGACCGGAATGCCACGCCTTGAAGAACTGCGGAATCAGCACGCCGTTCGCGTAGTTGATCGAATACGGATCGAACGTGACGACGCTCGGCGCGCAGGCGACGAGCGCCGGATGGCCCGAACGCATGCAGGCCAATTGCGTGGCGCCGGGATAGGATCCGCCCACCATCACGACGCGGCCGTTGGACCACGAACGCGTCGAAATCCATTCAAGCAGGTCGTACGCGTCCTTGGGAAGCTGCGGGTCCCACGGTTCGAACACGCCTTCCGAATGGCACAGGCCGCGACAGTCGACGCTCACCGTGGCGACGCCCCATTCCTCGGCGCGATCGAGCCACCAGGGCTTGTCCGACCGCGTCGCCTGGTACGGGGAGAACTGCAGCAGACAGCCGATCTTTTCCGCGGGACGGTTCGTGGGAATATACACATCGGCCGCGAGTTTGACGCCGTCGCGCATCGGCACGCGCACATCGTTCTGGAAGGTTCCGGCGCGCTTGGCATCCTCTTCTTCCAAAAACACTTCGCACACCGCCGCGAGATCGCGCCCGAGCTGACGGGCCTGGCTCGGCACCATGATCGCGCCGTTGGCGTTGGCGAACGGGATCTCCCAGCAGCGGCCCACGAGCGGCTTGAAGGTGTCGAGCGCCCAGGTCGTGCAGGGCGAACCCTGCTGGTAGTTGCCGTCCGTGTTCCAGCCCACGCCGAACGGAAGATCGTTTTCCGCGCGATAGCGGTACCCGCCCGCCTGCATCTTCTGAAGCAGTTCGGAGAAGCGCTTTTCGCGCGCTTCGCCGCCGGGCGCGTAGTGCTTCGGGTTCTTCATCGGACAATAGAGGAACTCGTTGTAATCGCCGTAGAGCCACGGGCAATGCATGTCCATCGCGATGTCCACGCGGTTGTTCGCGTGCTTCTTCACCCACGCGGCGAGCGCCTTCGTCTCGGGATGGATGTACGCGCCGTAATCGCGGTTGTGGTCGTGCGGACGACGGTTCTTCCCCTGGTCGCCCGCCATCGCGCCGTCGTAGTCGACGAACGGCACCACCATGAGCTCGACGTTGCGGCGCAGCCATTCGCCGTGTTCGTCGTGGTCGAAGAACGCCGCGCAGAATCCTTCGAGCGCAAAGGTGGCCATCGTCTCGGAGCAGTGGTGGCGCGAGGTCATCAGCACGCGGAAGCGCGGTTCCTTGTCGATGCAGCCGAAGCGCGCGCACGGCACGTCGCACCCCTTCTTGGATTTGCAGAGAACGTCCGTCGTGAAGATCTTGCCCTTGGACTCGACGTTCTTCGCGATGAATTCGTCCCAGTCCTTCTGCAGGTACGGATGGCATTCGTAGAACCACACATCGTTCGCGTCCTTGTCGAAGGTATAGACGAACGAATTGCGCGTGGCGCCCTTCTGCGCGGCGTACCGGTAGGTCTTGCCCTGATCCAACGACACCACCGGCCCGCGCACGCCCACGGCGACGGACTTCGTGAACTTGAACGTGAGCGTGCGGCCCGCCGCGCCCTTGACGCGCATCGCCCAGTAGAACCAATCGCCTTTCGTGTCGCGCAAATCCTGGTGCACGTACACCACATCGCCTTCCGTTTTCTCAAAGACGATGTTTCCGGCGGGGATCTTGTCGTCCACCGTGATTTCCGCCATCGCCCCCAACACCGCCCAACAGGCCAGCGCGCCAACCATCAATCTCTTCTTCATGTTCTTTCCTTTTCCTTAAATTCAAGTTTGAAGTTTGATGTTTACAGTTTGAAGTTGCCTTAAACGCCAGACTTCAGACTTCAAACTTCATCGTAAACGCCCATCAGTTGTGCCAGAATCGCAATCGTGGCCGTGTCCGTCTTCAAGATCCGCCGTCCGAGCGAATGCCGCCGGAACCCCTTATCCTCCAAAAGCGCGACCTCGTCGTCCGTCCAACCGCCCTCGGGTCCAATCGCCACCACCAGCCGCGCGCCCCCCACAGTAGAGCAGTTCGTCCCGAACTGCGGATTGGCGCCCGCGCAACCCTCCTCCGGGTGCCCCACCACCTTGTCGCACCCCGCGAACTCCTCCGCGAGCCGCTTTTCCGCATACCGCCGGAAATTCTTCTCGCAACGCACCACGGGCACCGCCGTGGTCCCCGCCTGCATCAATCCGTCCACCAGGAGCGGACGGTAGATCTCGGGCTTCAGCAGCTGCGCGCCCCAGAACGCCTTCTCGACTTTCTCCGCGCCCACGAGCACGATTTTGCCGACGCCCAAGCTCGCAAGCTGGGGCAAGAGACGCTTGAGCGCGCGCGGACGCGGCGGCGCCAGCACGAGATCCACCCACGGCCGCGGACTTTCCGCGTCGTGCGCGCAGCGCACGGAGACCTCCCAGGGGTTCTCCGCATTTCCCGTCGCGCGAACCGCCGTGATCTCCGAGATTCCTATCGCGCCGTCAAGCACGCCCGTCTTCAGGATCTGCCCCACGGAACCGTGCAGAACATCCATCACGTGAGCCGCACGGACGCCGTCGAATGTGACGGTGCCCGCGTGTATTTCCTCCGGCTCGAAAAGGATGCGGTTCATGAGCGGCCATTATACCACAAACGCGGCCGAGAAAAGCGCGGCTCCACAAGGGGCGCACGCCGCTCCGCCGGCGTGCCCATGCCCGTAGACATTCAGACGCTTTCTTCATCCGAAACGGGCGACGAAATCGTCTTCGGACAAAATCGGAACGCCCAACTCCTGGGCTTTCTTGTTCTTGCCCGAGGTCGACGCAACATCGTTGTTGATGAGGAAATCCGTTTTCGCGGATACGCTGCCCGCCACCTTGCCGCCCTGCGACTCGACGTACGCCTTGAGCGCGGCGCGGTTCGCGTAGTGGTGGACGTCCCCCGTGACGACGAATGTCAAACCCGCGCATTTGCCGCCCGCCGCCGCGGCCGGCGCCGCTTCGAGCGTCACTTCGCGGAACAAATCGGCGACAAGCGCCCGGTTCGCGGGATCGCGGAACCAGCCGACGAACGCCGCCGACTTCCCGGGACCGATGCCGTCGATCGCCGCGAACGCCTCATCCCCGGCGGCGAAAAGATCGTCCCCGCCCGCGGCTTCCGCCGCCGCCACGAGCGCCTGCGCGTCGCCGCCGTGCGCGGCAAGGAGCCGCTTCGCGACGTCCGGACCACACAAGGGAATCGAGAGCGCCACCAGAAACCGCACCGCGCCGCGCGTGCGCGCCGCCTCCACGGACGCCGCGATCTTGTCCGCGCTCTTCGCGCCGAAGCCCTCGAGCGCCGCGATTTCGTCGCGGTGCGCGCCCAAGCGGTACACGTCCGCGACCGTGCGGATCCAGCCCTTGTTCACGAACTTCGCCAGCGTTTCGCCCGCAAGCCCGTCCACATCCATGCCGTCCTTCGAGACGAACCGCATGAACTTCCGGAGTTCGCGCGCGGGACAGGACGCGTTCGTGCACTGGAGCGTCTTCGTGCCTGTGTCGGAAACCTTCACGGCCGTGGGCGCGCCGCACACGGGACACGCCGCGGGCACCGCGAAGTCGCCCACCTTGCGCGTCACTTCCACAACCTTGGGGATGATTTTGTTCGCCTTGATGACGGACAGCTCCGTGCCCGGACCGCCCAATCCGAGGCGTTCGCATTCGGACACATTGCAGAGCGACGCGCGCTGCACCACGGTGCCTTCGAGATTGACGGGGTTGAACACGGCGACGGGCGTGATCGACGCCACCGCGCAGCTCCACTCCACGTGGTCCAGCGCCGTCGCGGCCGTTTCGTCCTGCCACTTGAACGCGAAGCCCGCGCGCGTGGCGTGATGGCCCGTCACGGAACCCGTCTGTGCGTAGGCGACGTCGTCGTAGCACACGACGAGCCCGTCCACGGGGAACGGATTTTCGCGCGAGGTGACGAGCGCCGTCCACCGGTCGATCGCCGCCTGAATGGAAGTTTCGTCCGGCGCGTCGAGACGCTCGCGCGCGACGGACTTGAGACCGCACGCGTCCAGGTAGTCCATGCGCGCGCCCCAGGAGTTAATTTCGTCGTCCGCATGGACGAGCGTGAACGGCACCCACTGGAGCTTGCGGAGCTTGAGCTCCTCGACGTCCTTGAGCGTGAGCGAGCCGGACGCGAGGTTGCGGGGATTCGCGTACGTCTCCTGCGAGGACGCGCAGAAACTTTCGAAGTCGGCGTAGGAGATGACGGCTTCACCGCGCACCACGAGATGGCCCTTCGCCGCGACCGTTTTCGGAATACCGCCGATGCCGCTTGCGAGATGCGTGATGTTCGTGCCCATGTGGCCGTCGCCGCGCGTCACTATCTTCGTAAGTTTGCCGTCGTCCCAGGTCACGACGAGCGTGAGGCCGTCCAACTTCCACGAAAGCCAGATGGGACGGCCTTCCGCCCACTTGGCGACTTCCGAGACCTTCTTCGTCTTCGCGAGCGACAGCGCCGCGAATTCGTGCGGCTCCTTCTGTCCCGCGACATCGTCCGCGCTCACCTTGTTCGTGGGCGAATCGTCGAGCACGACGCCGGTTTCCTGTTCAAGCGCCTTGACCTTGTCGAAAAGCGCGTCCCACTCGAAGTCGGTCATCAACTCGCCGCGCCCGTTGTAGTAGGCGTCCGCGGCGGCGTTCAGCTGCGCGACCCAGTCGCGCATCAAAGCGATTTTGTCGTCGGCCGTTTCCATGGCGCATCCGTTCACTTGCCGCCGACGAAGTCGAGCATGTCCTTCAAGAGCGCGTCGAGCTCCGCGCGCTGTTCGGGCTTGAGCGTCGTCGTTTCGAGCTTCCACTTCCGCGCGGACCCGAAACTGCCGCCCTCGGTCACCTTGGCGTCCGCATACTGGCGCGACACCATGTTCTTGAACACGCCCTCCTTCTGCAACAGATAGAGCGAGTAGCCGCGCAATCCGCCCGGGTAGTTGCGCTGGTCGATGAGCAAACGGTACATCGCGAACGCGCTCGTGAGTTCCACCCCCCGCTCGCCGCGCTCGTAGCGCCGCCACAGTTCGGCCAGAATCGGCGCATACGCGCAGCGCTCCGTGACGAGGCCTTCGCTGCCGCAGCGGCGCAGCTGGTGGAGCCACTGCCAGCCGCCCCAGCCGGCGAAAACCGTCTTCATCGCGGGCTTCGCCGCGCACTCCCGGACCATGCGCTCGTTCGCGCCCCAGCCCGCCGCCTCCTCCTTCACGTAGCCGAAGGCGTGCGGATGGCGCTTGGCGAGACGCACGATCAGTTCCACGGACGGCGTGGGCGTCTTGTCCGTGCCGTACGTCTGGAAAATGACGGGGCGCTTGGCGAGCTTGCCCAGGGCGTCCCACGCGGCTTCAAGCTCCGCCTCGGTCCGCACATCGTCCGGCGGACGGGAAATCATCGCGATCTTGGCCGTCGGATGGCGCGCCGCGACGCGCTCGATTTCGGCGGCGATTTCGAGCATCTCCGTCGCGTTCGTGCCGTTCGCGCCCAAGGCGAGCGTGATCTTGCGCCCTTCAACCGCCTTCGCGCACGCCTCGAAGCCCTTGAACTTTTCTTCGGTCGTGAGCAAATCGACGGCGTCGTTAGACTGGCACCAGATGACGCCGGGGCAGCCGCAGTCGTCGGTCCATTGCGCTTCGCGTCCGAGCGTTTCGTAGTCCACGGCGCCGTCTTCGAAATACGGCGTGGACATGATGGGAAAAGGTCCGCGCATGTCCCGCGGCGTCACAACCACCGGAGAGTCCGAAACCACCGGCGCGGCAACGCACCCCGCCAGCGCCAATGTCGCAGCCCCGCCCAAGGCCACCATCCGGCCAAGCACCGCGTCCGCGCCAAGAATCTTGCGAATCAATTTCATGCCCGCCATTTTACAAAAGCAGCTCCGTGCCGTCAAACGCAGGTTGTCAACCGACGGCGCAACGGCGGGCGGCAAGGGCGCGGCGGACATCGGGTACGGCCGACAGCAACTCGCGCGTGTAATCGCTCGTCGGGTGCTCGAAGACCTCCTTGGCCGTGCCCACATCCACGAAGAGTCCGTGCTGCATCACCGCCACCCGGTCGCAGACATTCTTCACCACCGCCAGGTCGTGCGCGATGAGAAGCACCGCCAGCCCGAGTTCGCGCCGCAAGTCCCTGAAGAGGTTCAGAAGCCGCGCCTGCACGCTCACATCAAGTGCGCTCACCGGCTCGTCCGCCACCAGCACCTGCGGCCCCGCCGCCAAGGCGCGCGCCACGCTCACGCGCTGACACTGCCCTCCGCTCATTTCCCGCGGATACTGCTCGAGAACGGCCTTGGAAAGCCCCACGAGATCCAACAGTTCTTCCGCCGTGTAACGCCGAGACCTGGACACCTTGATGATTTCGTCCAATGTCTGCCGCACCGTCATGCGCGGATTGAGCGATCCAACCGCGTCCTGAAACACCATCTGCACGTCACGCCGGTACTGGCGCTTCGCCGCCGCATCGAATTTCGTCACATCCGAGCCGCGGAACAGAATCGCGCCCGACGCCGGCTTTTCGATCAAGAGCAGCGCTTTGGCGATTGTCGACTTGCCGCTGCCCGATTCGCCCACAATGCCAAAAGTCTCGCCGCCAGCGAGCGTGAAATCAATGCCCTTCACGGCGCGGAACACGGCGCCGCCCTTCCGGTAGACGACTTCCAGCCCCTTCACATCAAACAAATTTTCTCCGCCCTTCAACCCTAACTCCTAACCCCTAACTCCTAACCCCTAACCCCTCTTTCACTTTCCCACGCAGAAACGGGAAAAGAGCGCGTCGAGGAGATCGTCCGAATATGTCTTGCCCAGAATGGCGCCGAGTGACTCGGCCGCACGGCGGAGTCCGTTCGCCGCCAGAACGGGATCGTCACCGCACGGCTCCAACGCTTCCATGGCCGTCTGCAAAAGTTCCCGCTGGCGCACCGTGATATCCGCGCCCGCCTCCTCGGCATGGGCGGACGCGCCCACGAGGCGCCTCACGATCTCCGCCTTCAGTTCGGCGAGACCTTCGCCCGTCTTCGCGGAGACGCCTGGCTTCCCGTCCAGATCGCATTTCGCATGAACGCGCAGCGCGCCCGGCATGTCGCAGTCAAGGGCCACGACGAGATCGGCGCGCGCCATCAGGTCCTTCGCACGCTCGACGCCTTCGCGCTCCACCGCGTCCGATGCCGCGCGCAACCCGGCCGTATCCACAAGCCGCACCGGCCACCCGCCGAAATCAGCGCATTCCTCGAGAAAATCCCGCGTCGTGCCCGCCGCGTCCGACACGATCGCGCGCCGCTCGCCCAGAAGCGCGTTCATCAGCGAACTCTTGCCCGCATTCGGCGCGCCCGCGAGCACCACGAGCGCGCCTTCGCGCAGCAGCTTGCCTTCATGCGCCGTGGCAAGGCGCGCGGCGATTCTTCCGCGCAACGCCGCCGCACGCGCGGAAAGGCCTTCCACATAGCCGGCTGGCGCCTCCGACTCGTCCACGTCGAGCAAATGCTCATATGCGCTGGAAAGCGCCAGCGCCTCGGCGTACAGCGCCTCGAACGGGCGCGACAGGGCGCCGCCCAGGCGCGCGAACGCGTCGTCCGCGGCGCGATCCGTTTTCGCGTCCACGAGATCGATGACGGCCTCGGCGGCGGAGAGATCGAGTTTGCCGTTCAGGAACGCGCGCAATGTGAACTCGCCGCGTCGCGCCAACCGCGCACCGGCCGCCAGGCATTTTTCGAGCGTACGCCGCGGCGCGACGGCGCCGCCGTGGCCCTGGAACTCGACCACATCTTCGCCCGTGTAGCTTCTGGGACCCTTGAACACGAGCACAAGGCCGTCGTCGCCGAAATCGGCGCGGAAGAAGCGGCCAGCGTCCGTCGCGCGGATGGTCCGACCCGTCATCTCACCCGCAATCCGCCAGGCGTCCGGACCGCTCACGCGAACGACGCCCACCGCGCCCCTACCGGGCGCGGTCGCGATCGCCGCTATCGTCTCTTCACCCTTCAAACCCCTAACCCCTATCTCACTTCTTCACGTACACGCAGGCGCCTTTTTCGAGCTTCGTCGCGTCCACCGCGTTTCCCGTCGTAACCTTGCCGCGCGTGAAATAATATGTTGACGCACTGTTCCATGCCTTGCCTGCCAGCTTCGACGCCGAATGTTTCGCATCCACGACACCCGCTAACTTGTGCGTCTTGAGCGCATTCAGTTCGGCCAGCGTCTTTGGCGCGACCGCCGGCTTGGACGCCGCCGGCTTTCCCCTGATGGGCTTCTGTGGGGATGACGGCGCTTTCGCATCGTTTTTCGGTGAGCCGCCGAACCATGTCTTGACGCCCGAAAAGAGGCTCTTGGATGATGCGGGCGCGGGTTGGCCGATGCGCCCGGACATCGTATCCACCCGACCGTAAAGAACGCTTTGCAGATACGGATCCGCCTGCACCAGCCGACGCGCGCGAAGGTCCGGATCGTACGCCGGACGCGCCGTGAGTCCCATCTTCGTGCGAACACTCCCCATCGCGAACAGCATGCCGCAGCGCTTGCGGCCGCGATGGTTCTTCTTCTGCCACTTGTTCGGCGCGCCATACGCCACCTGGCTGTGCGTGACGATCTGTGCGTCGTTGAGCCGATAGACCTGCTTCAACCACGCCAGCAGTTCCTTGAGCGCTTCGATCTGCTTGAGCGTAAGCGGTTCGTCGTGATGGCCGACGACCTCGATGCCGATGGAGAAGTTGTCGCACTCCTCCTTGCCGTTCCACATCGAACGCCCCGCGTGGAACGCAACGCGTTCACGGTCGACGATACGGTATACCGTTCCGTTTTCGGGAACGCAATAGTGGCACTCGCCGCGCTCGCAGAGTTTGTTGAGCGAACTGCGCGCGCCCGCCTCGGTGGTGTGCAGCACCACGAGCGTGGTGGCGGTGCGCACGCGGCGCTCGGGATTGCGCGGCGAACGGAAACGATCCGAAAACGTCAACCCGAACGCAGGTCCCGATAGACAACACGCGACGAAAAACACCGCCGCCGCGCGCGCAAGCGGCGCGGCAAAATAGGCGTTTCTCTGCGTAATGCGGAACACGGTCAATCAGTCGACGCGCATTTGCACGGGGCCCAGGATGCCGCTCGGCAACGGCGCGTCCGTTTTCTTCCAATGCTTCCAGGTGGTGAACGTCGTGCGGCCCGTGGGCGACTTCTCGCCCTTCTTCACCCAGTCGGGGATCTCCTCGATGCCGCCGCCCGGCTTCCATTTGCAGTCGTCTTCCTTGAAGTCGTCGCCGATCAGGCGGTTCGCCCACAGGTTCGCGACCTTCACGACGACGCGCGCTTCGGCGCCGTCGGCCAGATTCTTGCACGCCTCCGTCACGTCCACCGCGAACGGCGGCTTCCACACGACGCCGAGGTCTTGGCCGTTCACCGTCACCGACGCGACGTTCTTTACCTTCCCGAGATCGAGCGTGACGCGGCGTCCCGCGGCGCGGTCCTTCGGCATCCTGACGGCGAATTCGTACGTCGCCGTGCCAGAGAAGTACTTGAAGGCGTCCGCGAGCTCCGTCCAGGAAACGGGCTTCGCGAGCGTCGTCTTCGTGCCGTCCGGCAACGTCAGCGCGAACGGACCCGACACCGGTTCGCACGCCGCGGGCTTCGCGACGCGCTCCACCGGCGCGCGGCTCCCGCGCGGACGCAGCATCACGAAGACGCTGCCCGAAGGATCGGCGCGCCATGTCACGAATGTGCGGCCGTTCTGCTCGCGCCAATTCGCCGCCTGCACGATTGCGCCCGTGGCGGGATCCCAGAACTCGGGGGCCTTGCCCGTGGCGCGCAGCGAGAGCTCCACCGTCGCGCCGGCGTCGCGGTCCGGATACGACACGAAATAGCCCTCCGTGCCGTCCGCGTATTCACGGTGCACGTATTTGACGTCCGCCGTGGTGCCCGAATACGAGAAGTCAATCGGCGGCAGATTCGCCTTCATGTCGGAGAATCTGCAAATGCGGCCGCCCGCCTTGCGCACGGCGTCGACGGCGGCGATGGCGCGCGGATCCACAAGCGGTTCGTCCGGAAGCACGAGCACGCGATAGCGCACGCCTCCTGGGGCGACGATGCGATCGCCGCGCACCTGAAGCGCGGCGACGCCGCGCGTGTTGATCGCGTCGCAGTCCCAGCCGTCCGGCACGTAACGCGTGTCATACGGTACGATCGTGGACGGAATCTTGTCGCCCAGATAAATGGCGGCGTCCGCCACGAACGTGCCTTCGCGCAGCAGATGCTGGCAGCGCGCCATATAGCGGAAGAGGTCCTTCGCATACGGCCACCATGTATTCGTGCGATCGAAGTGCGTACCCCACATGCCCATCGTCATGCCAGGCAGATACATCTGGTCCTTGCCCCATGGCTGATGCGTGAAGCGGTGGAAGATGAAGCGGTTGATGCCCTCGCAGTACGCGCGGTCGCCCTGCGCCTTGATGCGCCAGGGATCGTTCTGCCACCGGCCGCTGTCCGCCCACGGACCGGCCGTGAACGACTCCGCGCCGATCGTCTTCTTGCCCCACACATGGCCGACGGACGCCGCGATGCGGCAGTTGCCCGTGCCAAGACCGTTCTTCTCGCCCACCCAGAATTCGCTCATCGGGATGTCACAGAAGTAGCCGTACTCAAAATCGTCCGCCGGACAGTTGCCGTATGGTTCGAGCGAAAACTTGAGACCGTACTGGCGACACTTCTTCTGGAGCGCACCCGCGTAATTCTCGGAGAAAAGTTCCGAAACGACACGGCGGAAGTCGCGCAGGAACGTCTCCGTTTCCGTCGCCGTGCCCACCACGAATCCCGCGAGCACGGGCAGGAACGGACGGATCGAATAACCCGCGCGCTTCTCGAATTCGCCTTCGAAGCCCTGCGTCCAGTTGGAGCATCCGATTTCGTAGCTGTCCACGAGCGTTCCAACGAGTCCGCTCGGCTTGTCGCCGGCGAGGTCGCCGAGTTCCTTGCAGAGCTTGCCCACATACGCCTCGAAATGGAAGTCGAGCGCGTTCTTGTTCAGCTTGTCGCATTCGAAGCCGCAGCCGAAACGCGACGCGGGATGGTTTTTGCGTCCGTTCGACGTGTAGCCGATGCGGAGGAGCGCCCAATCGCGGTCGCCCGCGGGCGCGGTCCACACGAGCGTGCCGTCCTGGGCGATTTTGGACGACACGTCCACCACGGCGTCTTTCGGGAGACCCGGCCCCAGCGACGGATTCGTCGGATACGGCTTCTGGTCGCGCAACGCGAAGGTCTTGCCCTCGAAACCGGGGATGACCGCGCGGTTGACGAGCCCGAATTGCGAAACCGCGCACGTCTTGATGTTGCCGGGAATGTTTTGCGGCGCCAGCGTGAAGCGCCAGCATTTCGCCGTGATTTCGCGCTTGAACGGAATGCGCTGGATTTCGTTCACGACGATCGAGTCGATCGCCATCGGCACCACCACGTCGTCCGCCTTCGTCCATGCCTTGCCGTCCGCGGAGGTTTCCACCGCGAGGAACGCCCGGTGCTGGCCGATCCAGCCCGCGGGGTTGATCGCGAGCTCCACCGCCGTCGCGGCGTACGGCGCGTCGAGCGTGAACGACCACATCGTCGCGACGTGCGGATCCACCGTGCGCTTTTCGTCCGCGGCGAAGAGCGGTTTCGCGGTGCCCACCTTCGGCACCGCCAGGACCGCGATGTCTTCGTAGAATCCGAACGGATCCTTCGGCTGCGGAAGCTTGCCCTTGAACGTTTCGCCAGCTTTGACGGACGTCTGCGTGAAGACGACGCGCTTCATTGAATTCGACGCCGGATTCCAGGGGCCGCCCGAACTCGACCACCCCGAGCAGTTCGGCACCACAATTTCAAGCCCGAGGCGCCTCGCCTCCTGTGCGGCGAATTTCACGTACTCGACCCACGCGGGCGTGTTGAACGCCACGGGGCCAGGCGGAATCTCGCAACCGGCGTCGAAGAGCTGCACCCCTCCCAAGCCCGCTTCCGCGATCGCCTCGAGGTCGGCCGTGATGCCTTCCTTCGTGACATTGCCGTTCATCCAGTGCCACCACGTGTGCGGCTTCGCCTCCTGCGGGGGATTCCTGAATCCCACCGCGAGCGCGTCCGCGTCGCACGCTTTCTCAGCGCACGAACACCCGGCCAGAACCGCCGCCAACCCGATCCAACAACTTTTTTTCACGTTCAACCTCCAACCTTCATCGGCGGCGGGCGCGGCGCGCCCGCCCTACCAACGCTCCAACCCAGGCAGGGCGGCCGTGCCGCGGACGCCGCATCCCCCTGCCTTCAACCTATTCCCTATTCACTATTCACTATTCCCTGTTCACTATTATGTGGTGCTTGTCGACCACGACGATGCCGCGGCTCTCGTACGGTGCCCAGTTGTTCGTCCATGTCGTATCCTGGAACGGTTTCAGAAACGACTCGGGATGCGGCAGCACATCGTCCGCCGTGCCACGGATGCCGTCCGCACCCAGGGACAGAAGCACGACCTCGCCGTTGGTGCCCGGCTCGTACACGAACGGCCGCTTCCACGGATCGGGGATGTCGCGCTGCGTATACCGGCCCAGCCAGCCCGGATATTTCTTCTTGAGTCCGTTGTCGTTGCGCGACAAACACGTGAGCCCGTCCACGGCGTCGGGATATTTCCCCGTGTGGAATTTGAAGCGCCCGAGCGCCTCGGCGAGCACATCCAGGCTTTGCCCCGCGTGCATGCGCTTGACGTCCACCTGGCGCTTCGCGCCGGCCTTCGTCGCGCTCTGGATCACGACGCCACCCACGATCAGCAGCCCCATCAGCACCACGGCGTAGAAGAAGAAACCTTTCTTGAGCACCGGCGCCTTCAAACCGACGGACCGCTTCTTCGCCTCGAACTCGCGCGCGATGGCCTTGATCTTCGCGCTGCGTTCCTTGCGCTTCTTCCGTTCTTCTTCCGTGAGCGGTTTCTCGCCAGGGAAGAGACGTTTTGGCGGCAATTTGAGATTCTTCATTTCAGCGTTTCCTTCACGAGTTTCAGCGGCGAGGGCGCTTCCGCCGCGAAACGGAACGCGGATGCCAGATCCACGGCCGCCTGCTCGAGGCGGTCCTCCCGGTCCGTCGCGTACAGCCGCGCGACGGGCTGGCCGGGTCGGACGGCGTCGCCGCGCCGGACGAGCAGCTCGACGCCCGCCGAGAGATCGGGCACATCGTCCGCCTTGGCGCGTCCCGCGCCCAGATCGAGCGCCACCTGCGCGACGGCGCGCGCGTCGACGGACGCGACGAACCCGTCGCGCTCGACCTTGAGTTCCAGACGGGGTGTTCCCGCCCAGCGCGTCTGGAACGCGTCCAAATCGCCGCCGTGCAAACGCACCATCTCGGCGAAGACCGCATACGCCTTGCCGTTCGCGAGATTCTCGCGGCACTTTTCCCGTGCGCGTTCGAGATCGAATCCCTTCGCGAGATGCACCATCCACGCCGCCAGCTCCACGGAAAGATCCGCGACATCCCGCGGCGCGGACGGGACATTCTTCAGCACATCGATCGCCTCGCGCACCTCGAGCGCGTTGCCGACCATGCGGCCAAGCGGCTCGTCCATGTCCGTGACGAGCGCGACGCTCTTGCGCCCCGCGGTCTTGGCGGACGCCACGAGTGCACGCGCCAACGCCCGCGCGTCATCCGGCGTTTCCATGAACGCCCCGCGACCGCACTTCACGTCGAACACCAGCGCGTCCGCGCCTTCGGCGAGTTTCTTGGAAAGGATGGAGGCCACGATGAGCGGCAAAGACGGCACCGTGCCCGTGACGTCGCGGAGCGCGTAGAGTTTTTTGTCCGCAGGTGCGATCTCGGCCGTCTGCACCGTAAGCGAACAGCCGCACGCTTCGACAACCTTGCGGTAATCGGCGAGCGAGAGCGCCGCGACATAGCCGGGGATCGATTCAAGCTTGTCCGCCGTGCCGCCCGTGTGGCCGAGGCCACGCCCGGTGAGCGACGGCACGGCCACGCCGCAGGTGGCGGCAAGTGGCTGGCAGATGAGCGAAATCTTGTCGCCGACGCCGCCGGTGGAATGTTTGTCCGCCGTGGGCTTGTCGAGATGCCTCCAGTCGAGGCACGCGCCGGAAAGCCGCATCGCATCCGTGAGCGCGAAGGTCTCGGCGTCTGTCATACCGCGGCAGCACACGGCCATCGCGAAGGCGGCCATCTGGTAGTCCGGCACGTCGCCTTCGGTGTAGGCGGCGATCAGCGCGCGAATGTCATCCGCCGCGAGTTCAAGTCCCTTCCGCTTCGCATCCAATAAATTCTTGACCGTCATTCCAAAACCTCACTGCTTCAATCCAGCCACACCCGCTCCACCAGGGGGTCACGCCGCTCCGCCGGCGTGACCAAGCTCGACATTATCCTGTCTGTTCACGAACTTGTTCACGCCGGCGGAGCGGCGTGAACCCCTTTGTAGCGTAACCTTCAACATTCAACTTCCCAACAGCATGTCCGAAAGCGGAACAAGTTGCCGCCCCGCGAGGAATGCGCCGCCGTCCATTTCCCGTGAACCTTCCGGTTTGAGCGATGTGAGCAGCAGCGCCGTCGTCCCCGTGCGGATCACGGGACCGCGCTTCGTGACTTCCAACACCGTGCCCGGCAACTCGCTGCGCCGTTCCGGATCGACCTTCGCGAATTCAGCGCCCGTCACCACCACGCGGCCCGTCTGCCCTTTTTTGCGGAGCCGCTGCGGCAGGAATGTGTATACGCCGGGCCACGGCGTGTAGGCGCGCAGCAGACGCTCGATATGGTCCGACGACCTGTTCCATTCGATGAGGCCGTCCGTCTTGCGGATCTTGTGCGCGAACGTCGCCTTGTCCTCTTCCTGTTCGTGCTCGGGCGGCAGTTTTTTCGCGGCCATGAGCTTGAGCGCCTTCGCGAGCGTGACGCCGCCGGCGATCGCGAGCTTGTCCATGAGCGTGTCGCCCGTGTCGTCCGAATAGATGGGCTCGACCGCCTTGAGAATCACAGGACCGTCGTCCATGCCCATGCCCATGCGGATCACGGAAACGCCTGTGATTTCATCCCCCGCCAACAGCGCCGCCGTCACAGGCGACGCGCCGCGGTACTTCGGGAGCAGCGAATAGTGGCAGTTGATGCAGCCGTTCGGCGGCAGATTGAGGATTTCCTCCTTGAGAAACTGTCCGAAGGCGACGACCACGATCACATCGGGTTTCCACGCACGGATCTGCGCGAGCGCCTCCGGCGCGTTCACATTTTCGGGCGTGATGCATTGCGTGATGCCGCGCTCGGCCGCGTAGGCGCGGCACGGACACGGCGTCAGTTCGCGCCCGCGCCCGGCGGGACGATCTGGCTGCGTCACGACGCCCACGACCTGCAAGCCTGGCAGACGCAATATGGCGCGCAGGCACGTCGCCGACGCCTGCGACGACCCCATGAAAACGATTCTCATTAAGGCAGCCCCCCTATCCCGAAAACTGACAAAAAATCCCCTTGTTTTAAGGAGAAATTATAGCACGTTTAACATGGAAATCGGCGACTTGTAAAAGTTTCCCGAAGGGAGTGGGCATGGTGGGACTCGAACCCACACGCTTTCGCACCGGAACCTAAATCCGGCGTGTCTGCCATTTCACCACATGCCCGAACGGGTGCGGATTATACCACGTCCGGAAGTTTCGCGAAAGAAGTCGCTAGATCGGCGTCCGTCGGCACGTAGTCCACCATCTCGCCGTCGTTGAAGCGCTGGTAAGCGAACATGTCGAAGTAGCCCGTGCCGGTCAAGCCGAACACGATGTTCTTCTTCTCGCCCGTCTTCTTGCATTCGAGCGCTTCGTCGATCGCCGCGCGAATCGCATGCGCCGATTCCGGCGCGGGCAGGAGACCCTCGGTGCGCGCGAACTGCTGCGCGGCCGCGAACACATCGGTCTGCGCCACGGAGCGCGCCTCGAGCTGTCCCTGGTCGTACAGTTCCGAGATGAGGCTGCTCATGCCGTGGTAGCGAAGTCCGCCCGCATGCGACGGAGACGGAATGTAGTCGTGCCCCAGCGTGTACATTTTCTGAAGCGGACACACCTTGCCCGTGTCGCAGTAATCGTACGCGTATCTTCCGCGCGTCAGGGACGGACAGCTTGCGGGCTCCACGGCCACGAACCGGCAATCGAGTTCGCCGCGCAGCTTCGCGCCCATGAACGGCGCGATGAGACCAGCTAGATTCGAACCGCCGCCCGCGCAACCGATAATCACGTCCGGCTTGACGCCGTACTTCTTGAGCGCCGCCTCCGTCTCAAGCCCAATCACCGACTGGTGGAGACAGACGAGATTGAGGACGCTTCCGAGCACATAGCGGTAGCCGATGTTGCATGTCGCGGCCTCCACGGCTTCCGAAATGGCGCAACCGAGCGAACCGTTCGTGCCGGGATGGAGCGCGTTGATCTGACGGCCCACTTGCGTTTCCATGGAGGGAGATGCCGTCACCTTGCCGCCGTACACGCGCATCACTTCACGACGGAACGGCTTCTGCTCGTACGAACACTTCACCATGTACACGCGGCAATCGAGCCCGAAGAACGCGCACGCCATCGAAAGCGCCGTACCCCACTGTCCCGCGCCCGTTTCCGTGGTGACGCCCTTCAGCCCCTGCGCCTTCGCATAATACGCCTGCGCCACGGCGGAGTTGAGCTTGTGCGAACCAGAGGTGTTGTTCCCTTCGAACTTGTAGTATATGGCCGCCGGCGTTCCCAGCGCCTGCTCAAGGAATTTCGCGCGGATGAGCGGCGAGGGCCGGAACATCTTGTAGAAGTCCGCGACGGCGTCCGGAATCGGCATGAACGGCGTCGTTTCGTCCAGTTCCTGCTTCACCAGCTCGTCGCAGAAAACGGCGCGCAGGTCTTCCGCCGTGACGGGCTTGAGCGTTTTCGGGTTCAACAACGGCGCCGGTTTTTTCACCATGTCCGCGCGCAGGTTGTACCACGCCTTCGGCAGTTCTTTTTCGTCCAGATAGATCTTGTACGGCACATCGTTCATGTCATGCATTCCTTTCATTTTCAAATCCAGAAGCGCGTCGACTCGACTCCTCAAGCACCACAGCGGCTCCTCAAGCACCACGGCGGCTCCTCAAGCACCACAACGGCTCCTCAAGGGGGACACGCCGCTCCGCCGGCGTGTCCAAGTTCGTCATTGTCTCGACTTTGGTGGCGTCGGCGGAGCGACGCCACCCCCTTGTCATCCTTCAACTTCCATCCTTCAACTTCCAACCACAAAAAAAAGAACCCGCTCGTTCGAGCGGGTCCCGTTCTGCCGTATATCCAACCGGTCAAACCAGGGGCGCCTCGCCCGAAAGAGCGAAGCTGCGCCACCAGTTCTGGTTGAAAATGCGGCTCATGTGCGCGATGCTCACTTGGCTTCGGCGGCGGGCGCCGCTTCTTCGGCCTTGGGGGCTTCGGCCTGCTGGGCGACGAAAACCCACTGGAGCAGCACCATCGGCGCGGCGTCGCCCTTGCGGGCGCCGAGCTTCAGGATGCGCGTGTAACCGCCCTTGCGGCCGTCCAACGCGGGAACGACCTTGTCGAAGAGCTTCTTCGTGGCCTTGGGCTGGGTAAGGCGCGACGCGACGAGGCGGCGCGCGGCGAGATCACCCTTGCGGGCGATCGTCACGAGCTTCTCGGCGGCCTTGCGGGCTTCCTTGGCCTTCGGCTGGGTGGTCTTGATCGATTCGGCCAGAATGAGGTTCGCAACCATGTTCCTCATCATCAGGTCGCGGTGTTCCGGGGAACGACCGAACTTCTTGGCAACTCTCTGGTGACGCATTGTCTGTGACTCCTGAACTTATTTCTTCGCCTCGAGCAGGCTCTCGTCGAACTTGTAGCCGAGCGACAAACCGAGCTCTTTCATCTTGTCCTTGATTTCCGTCAGGGACTTCTTGCCGAAGTTGCGGTAC
>DCIH01000107.1:39531-40770 GCA_002317575.1 Verrucomicrobia bacterium UBA1731
ATCTCGTTGACGGACATGTTGAGCAACTTGCGGAGACGCTCGCGCTCGTCGGCGCCCTTCTTGTTGCCGTCGTCGAACTCGAGCGTGGCTTCGTTGGAATAGTCAACGAACACGTCGAGATGGCGGCGGAGAACGGCGGCGGCCGTCTGCAGCGCCTCGTCGGGCGTCACGCGGCCGTCGGTCCACACATCGAGAACGAGCTTTTCGAAGTCCGTGCGCTGACCGACGCGGGTATTCTCCACGAGGAAGTTCACGCGCGTGACAGGCGAGAAGATCGAATCGATCGCGATGCGGCCGATTTCCTGGTCGGGCGTCTTGTTGCCTTCGGCCAGACAGAAACCGCGCCCGGTCTTGAGCTCGCATTCCATGTCGAGCACGCCGTCGGCTTCGAGCGTGCAGATCTCCTGACGGGGATTCAGCACTTCGACATTGTTCTCCGCGGCGAAGTCGCCGGCCGTGACGGTGCAGGGCCCCTTGGCCTTGATCCGGATGGTCGTCGCCTCGCGCGTGAACGTCTTCAGCAGGACGCGCTTGAGGTTGAGAATGATGTCCGTGACGTCTTCCGCGCAACCCTTGATGGTGGAGAACTCGTGAGGAACGCCCTGGATCTTCACGCTCGAGATCGCGCAACCCTCGATGGACGAGAGCAACACGCGACGCAACGAGTTTCCGATCGTGCGCGCATAACCGATCTCGAAGGGGTCGGCGACGAAACGCGCGTAGGTCGCGGTCGCGCCGTCTTCCTTCTTGACGTTGCGGGGCATTTCAAAACGGCTCAAACGGATGGGCATGGAAAACCTCCTTTGAGAGTGAACGATTGCGCCGAAAATCAGCGCGAGTACAATTCGACGATGGCCTGCTCGTCCACGATCGGCGCAATCTGCTCGCGCGTCGGGATCGAAACGACCTCGGCCTTGAGGGCCGCGCGGTCGAGGTTCAGCCACGTGGGCATCTGCGCCTGCGTCGCGGCTTCCAGCGCGCGCTGCGCGAAGTCCTTCGAAGCGGCCTTGTCCTTCACCGCGACCACATCGCCGGTATTGAGGACCATCGACGGCACGGCGGCCTTGCGGCCGTTCACCGTGACATGCCCGTGAAGCACATACTGGCGCGCGGCGCGGCGGCTCGGCGCGAAACCGAGGCGGTACACCACGTTGTCGAGACGGAGCTCGAGCTGCTGCAGAAGGAGCTCGCCCGTGATGCCTTTCTTGCGGAGGGCTTCCTCGAAGAAACGATGGAACT
>DCIH01000107.1:40804-50235 GCA_002317575.1 Verrucomicrobia bacterium UBA1731
ACTGACGGCGGAGCGACTGCTTCTGGCGGAGCTGTTCGCCGTATTCGGACATCTTCCGCGCGCGGCGCGCCACGTGCATGCCCGGAATGCCGGTTCCCTGCTCAATCGGGCACTTCGCGAGATAGCAACGCGCGCCCTTGAGAAAAAGCTTCTGACCTTCACGGCGGCACTGACGGCACACCGGACCCGTATAACGTCCCATTTTACACTCTCCTCCGTTTGCGCGGACGGCACCCGTTATGAGCCAAGGGCGTCGTGTCCGTGATCATCGTGACGCGAATGCCGGCGGCCTGGATCGCGCGAACCGCGCTCTCGCGGCCGGCGCCTGCGCCCTGCATGCGCACTTCGCATTCGTGCATGCCCTTCGCCACGGCCGTGCGGGCCGCGTCCTGCGCCACCATCGTGGCCGCGAACGCCGTGCACTTGCGCGAACCCTTGAAACCCGCCTTGCCGGCCGAGCTCCAGGCGATCACGCCGCCGCGGGCGTCGGCAATCGACACCTGCGTGTTGTTGAATGTGGAACGGATGAAGGCGATTCCCGCAGGAATCGACTTGCCCGAACGGACTTTCTTCGCGGGCGCGTCGGCGCCCTCGGCCGCCCCGACGGCGGCATCAGCGGCAGCAATCGGCGCCGCTTCCGCGGCGACTTCGGGCTGCTTGAGGTTTTCTTCGCTCATGTTTTCCTTGTTTCCTTAACGAAAACTCACTTCTTGGCCGCCGGCGCCGGAGCCGACGCACGCAACGCGGAAGCCGCGGACTTGCGGTTGCCCTTACGCGTCTTCGCGTTCGTCTTCGTGCGCTGACCACGGCACGGAAGGCCCTTCTTGTGGCGGAGCCCACGATAGGAGCCAATCGAAATCAGACGGCGGATGTTCTGCGACACTTCGCGGCGCAGATCGCCTTCCACGCGGTAATGGTCCTGGATGAACGTCACGATCGCGTGAATTTCATCCTGCGTGAGATCGTCGGCCTTCTTGGAAGGATCGACTTTGCAAGCGGCCAGCACGTCATCCGCGCGCTTAGGCCCGATTCCATGGATATAGCGGAGCGCGAAGCGAGCGTGCTTCTTGCCCGGAATATCCACACCCATCAGTCTCGGCATGTGTTGTTTCCTCTTTGGTTGAATTAACCCTGACGCTGTTTGTGGCGCGGATTGGTGCAAATGACGCGCACCACGCCCTTGCGGCGGATGATGCGGCAATTTTCGCAAATGCGACGAACTGAGCTGCGGACTTTCATGTGTATACTTCCTCTGTCAAAAAGAGCGGCTATTATGACACAACGCCGCCTTTTTGGCAAGGGGGTATTTTCAATAATTTTTGACCGGTCACCAGGTGAGGGTCGGCGTCGATTCGCCGCCGCGGCTCACATACCAGAAAGCGGTCATTTTCGGGACGACGGCGCCTTTTTCGAAATCCTCGCCTTCCTCTTTCGCCAATTTCCCCCACCCCGTCGTATCCACCGTGACGCCCGCCGCCTTGAAACCGACTTCCTTCCAATCGTCGTCTTCCCAGATGCGGACCGCATCCTGCGCCGCCGCGCCGTCGCTCTGCCACTCGCTCACGCCACGCTCGTTGAAATCGTAGTCCACGTCGAAAGGACCAGCCACCAGCGTCGCCGCTTCGCCGTCTTCCGTTCCCTTTTCAAGTGTGGCGCCCTTCGCATCGGCCGGCACGGCCACGGTGAAGACGTTCTTGAGTTCTTTCGCGCGCACGAGCACGAACGAGGTGCCCTTCGCGAGACCGCCGTTCTTCGCAGGCGCCTTGCGCGCGTCCGCCGTGCCGGACTTCCACCCCTTCGCGTCCAGTTCCCAGCACGCCCACGCCTTGCCGTCCCAGCGCAAGACCTTCGTGCCAGCCGCGAGGCCCTCCTTTTCGACCACATCCTCGACCTTGGCCGACTTAGACCATGCCGCCGCCACAATGGTCTCCTTTTGGTCGCTTCGGCACTCCACGCGCACCACCTCGCCGGTGCACGCCAGCGCCGCCACGATCAGTCCGGACAACAGAACAACTTTCTTCATTTCAACCCCCCTCGTCTTTTCGTTCAAAGCACTCCGCGCAGTTTACCACATCACACCCGTCACGACAAATCGCCGCATTCATGCGCGGCCGAGCGCGACGCAGGCGTTGCTGCCGCCGAACGCGAACGAATTGGACAGCATGATGCGTGCGGTCGTTTCGTTGCCGACTTCCGGCACGGGAAACGGCGCGAGCGCGCGGTCCACGGGCTGCGCGACATGCGGCGGCAAACCCCGCGCGCGTTTGAGCGCAATCCAGCACAGCGCCGCCTCGATCGCCCCCGCCGCCCCGAGCACATGCCCCGTGAGCGGCTTCGTGGACGAACATGGCACGCCGTCCCCGAACACGCGCCGGACGGCCGCACACTCCATCGCGTCGTTGTATGTGGTGCCCGTGCCGTGCAGATTCACGTAGCCGACATCCGATGGCGCGAGACCCGCATCCGCCAGCGCCGCGCGCATCGCCGCCTCCGCACCGCGCCCTTCAGGATCGGGCGCCGTCAGATGGTACGCGTCGGAGCTCTCGCCCACGCCCAAAAGCGTCACGGATGCGCTCCCCTCCGTAGCGCAGTTCGTCCCGAACTGCGCATCCCCGCGACGCATGATGAAAATCGCCGCACCTTCACCCAGATTGATGCCGTCGCGGTCCGCCGTCAACGGACGCGTCGGACGTGACGAGAGCGCCTCCAGCGAGAAGAACCCGTTCACCACCACGCGCGTGAACGCGTCCGCGCCACCCACCAGCACCGCGTCGCACATATCCTCTTCCAGCAGCTTGCGCGCGCCGGCAAAGACCTTGCCACTCGACGAACACGCCGTGGACACGACCCACGCGGGACCGCCAACGCCCCACTTCTCGCGCAGGCGCTCCGCGGGATACGCCATGTCGATGCGGTCCGGGTTCGATGTAAATTCCTCCATCGTGGAGTTGCTCGTGCCGATCACCGCGCCGATGCGCGCGGCGGGCGTCGTTTCGCGCAGCCGCGCCAGCGCCGGCTCGAGCTGCGCCATCGCGGCGTCGACGAGCGCCGCCACGCGCGTGGGCGCCGCGACGAACGCGGCTTCCGGCAAATCCGCAAACCCGAACGGCGTCGTCTCGCCGTTCGGCAGCGTGCCCGCGCATGTCTTCATGCCGGACATGTCGCCCGCGAATAGCCGCGCTTCGGTGGCGGCGACGCCGCACCCGAGCGCGGAAACAATCCCCAAATCAGCTAAAACAGCTCTCACCCTAACTCCTAACCCCTAGCTCCTAACCCCTATCCATCCACCGGAACCACTCCTCCGGATGCTCCCGGACAACCGCCTCCAACGCCGCCCGGTAGGCGTCCGCCAATCCCGCGCGCGTCTCCGTCGGCAATTTCCGCACGATCGCGCGGTACTGGCTCCCTCGCGTGCGCACGCAGGCGACGAAATAGACGGGATGCCCCAACGCCCGCGCGAAACGCACCGCTCCTTCCGACACCGCGATCCGCGGCGAACCGTCCGCCGCCGTGGCGCTTTCGAAATCGGCCGCCATCACCGCGCAATCGCCCGCGTCCAGCCAATCGCCCGCCTCGAACGCGCTGGCCATGCCGAATGTTTCGATCGGATGCACCCGCACGCGCCGCCGCTTCGCGTGGCGGGCGTAGAACGCGTTGAATACCGCCGTCTGCGCGAACGCCATCCACGCGTGGAACGTCACATCGCACGCGCCCAACGCCGCGAGCACTTCCACGGTGCCGCAATGCGACGACAACACGAACACGCCCTTCTTCGCCTGCACGTCGGCGACGAACGCGGCCGCGTCGTCCGAGCCGTCTGTTTCCACGCACGGCTGCCCCGGGCCTTCGCACATCACCACAAACTTGTCCGCCAGCGACCGCGCGAAGCGCATCGCCTTCCCGGGACCGCGCGACGCCTTGCGCGCGCCGGCGCTGAACATCCAGATGCACAACCCGATCGCCGCCGCCAACGCGTTCAGCGCCCGTTTCCCGAAAACACGATACGCGAGCCACGCGAGCTCTAAGCCAAGCGGCGACGCGCCGTGCTCGGTCGCCGGTGCCGTGTCGGCGTCGCGCGGCGCGCTCGCCCACGCCAGAAGAAAGGCGACCGGCAACCCCACGCCGAGCGCGAAACCGAACGCCGCCACCACGGGGAACGACACGAACGCGAGCGCGCCGAACCCGACCATCGACGTCAGCAGCGCGCACAAGGCGCTCTTGACGGCGCGGCCCCGGCTTTCGTGCAGGAACACCGCGTAGTCGACGCCCATGCCCAACAGCAGGAATCCCGCCAACATGTGAAAGAGATTCACCGGCTCGCCGCGCACCGTCAGCGCCGCGACCACCACGAGAAACGACACGACGGCCGGCGCGAAAACGCGCACCGCGCGCCCGCGCACGAAAACGAGCAGCAGCGCGAACATGGCCGCCGCCGCCGCGAGGAACAAACCCACCGATTGCCGTCCCCACGCCGTGAGAACGCACGACAAATCCGCCGGCCGCCAAAAAACGACGCCATCGGACATGTCCATGTCCGCACCGGCATCCGCCGGCACATTCGACGCGACGAGCGCGCCGTCCGCGAGAAAGTTTTCCGCAATGGCCCGCGGCAATGTTTTCGCGTCCCACGCCCGCGGCGCTTCGGGCGCCGGCAGCGCCGCGAGCTTCAGCGCCGAACGCAGTTTCTCGCCCTGCTCCGCATACAGCAGATTCACATTCTCCCAATTCGCCGTCCGCTCCGCGAGCGGCGGCAAAAACCGCGACAAGCACGCCACATCCCCAAGGGGGTCACGCCGCTCCGCCGGCGTGACCAAAGCAGCGTCCCCAAGGGGGTCACGCCGCTCCGCCGGCGTGACCAAGCTCGCAACCGCATCAGTTCTTTGACGAACTTGGTGGCGTCGGCGGAGCGACGCCACCCCCTGGGATGACTGCGACGCTTCTCCGGAGAAGCGGCGCCCTCGCCGCTTCAAAGCCCGTGCTTCCCTGGCCAACATGTCGTCCAATGTCTCCGCCACCCCCGCCGCGCATGTCGTCACCAAGAAGCCATGCCCCGCATCCGAACCGCTCAGCCGCGCGAACTGCGCTTCCGCGGCGGCGAGTTCCGCCGGCGGACGGTACAACGCCGCTAACGGCGTCTCGAACCGCGCATGCGGCAGCCCCGCCACCAGCGCGACGCACACGATTCCGAAAACGCCCCACGCCAAACCACGGGCGCAGGTAGGGCGCGGACGCCGTCCGCGCCGCCCCGCCTCGCACCACATCCCCCGCCACGCGCGCGGATACAACCACAGCACCGTCGCCAGTGCCGCCACCAACCCCGCGCCCAGGAACACGGCCGACTGCGCCAGCGCCGGCAGCGACGCGCACGCGAGCGGCACTAGACTCACCTCCGTGGTCGCACAGGAGACAAGGAGATTCCGGCGCGTCGCGCGTTCGTCCGCCTCCGACCGCAGGAGCCAATGGAACGAATAGTCGATCACGAGTCCAAGCACCGTGGTGCCGAACACGAGGGCGATCAGATGAAAGGACGGCGCGAACAGCACCAGCGCCGCAAAGCCCGCGAGAGCCGCGTTCGCGAGCGACAACGCGAACCACACGACCACCTTCCATGTGCGGAACGCCCACAGTCCCAGGCACGCGATGAACAACATCGAGAAAACGCCCAACCAGCCGATTTCGCGCCGGCACCGCGAGGCCGTCTCGGCGGCGTGCAGCGGCACGCCGCTCGCAGCGAAACGGACGCCCTCGCGCGCCGCCGCGTTCCTGGCGGCACGCAAGCCGGAGGCGAACCGTTCCAATGCATCCATGTCACCGGAGACGGACGGCGGCAGCGTGAACGACACGAGCACATGCGTTTCGCCGTCCCGCTCCGCGACGAGAACGCCATCCTTGCGCGGAGACCATCCCATCACGGACGTGGGCAACGACGCCGCGAAACCGGCCAGCAACCCGAAGGGGTCCTGCACGGGCGTGAACAGCGTCACGGGCACGGAAAAATGCCTGCGAATCGCCGCGCGCGCGATCTTGGCGCGGCCTTCGGGCGTCTTGAGCCGCTCGGCGTCCGCCGACGAAACGACGCCGGAACCGTGCGACGCGTAGAATGTCCGCATCTCCGCGAACGCGGCGCCGTCGTCCTTGTGCCGCACCGCCGCCCCCAGATCCGCCGGCAATGCCGCGACGAACGCATCCGCCGCGGACAAGGCTGCGTTTTCCGACTTCGCGGAAACGACGACCGACGCGCGGTCGTTGGACCGATTCCGGACGGACGCGGGAACCGTCGAGGCCATGTCGCCGACCAGATCGTAGAGCGATGTCTGCACATGCACGGGACGCGACAACAAGAGGCCCGCCACGAGCGCGGACAGCGCCAGCGGCGCGAGCGCGCGCGCCCACATGCGCCCGCGTCCGGTCATGGACGCGCGCCCTTCCAGAGTTCGTGCGCGCCTTGCGCCTTCTCGAAGAAGCAGATGCGCGATTCGCCGCCGTCCGCTGTTTTGAGCGTCACCCGCTCAAGCCGTTTGTCGCCGGCGAGTTCGACCTGCGTGAAAAGACGCTTCATCGCGCCGACGGTCGGCGTGAGCGTGAGCGTCCAGCCGTCCACCGTGTCGCACGCGCGCAGGTCGAACGCGCCGTCGAACGCGTGCGCGTCGCCCGCGAGGAACGCGTCCGTCTGCTTGCGAATGCGGTCGTACTGCGGCAAATCCTTCGCCGCCTTGCGCCGCACGCCGTCCTCGTCCGAGAAGACCATGGCATCGCCGAGCATGCACACCTCGGAAAAGAACGGCGCATCGACGCGCCACACGATGCCGCTACCGGCGCAGCACGACACGACGCCCGTCGAAACGAGCGGCGATTCCAGCCCGGGCACGACGCGCTCCAGCGTCCAAGCAGCGTCCGCGTCCAGCGCGCGCGCCAGCACGCCGGCGCACCGCGGCACCCCCGCCTGCAGGCCTAGCGCGCAGCATGCGGTGACAACCCCAATGGGGAAGCGGCGTCCTCGCCGCTTCATGGCGCCGTCCTTTCCGCGACGCCGGACGAACAAACACCGCCGACGCTCGACAACACAAACGAAAAGCCGCCGTCCGTGCGTACGACGGAAAGCGTCAGCGCCTCGCCCGGGCGCACGATACGGCGGAACTTGAGCTTCCGGAATATGGCCGCGTCTGGGTAATCGGGGAACGCCTGCTGCGCGAACCGGCGCAACGCGTGGAGTTGGGCGACGCCGGGCAGAATGGGGCATCCCGGGAAATGGCCCTGAAAGCATGTGGCGTCGGACGGGAAAACGAGCGTCGCCTCGAGCGCGTCCGCGGCCACCCGCCACGCGGTGACGACGGGTTCCGAAAAACGATCCGCGAGCACGGCGCGGACTGCCGCCGCCGTCACCTTGCCCTGCGAATTGAACGGCAGTTCCCGCACGAACCGGATGCGCCGCGGGAACGCCGCCCGTCCGCCATTCGACGCAAACAAGGTCTGACCTGAATTGCAGCGGACACACAGGTCTTCGCGGAGTCGGCGGCATGTTTCCGCGTATGTCGACTGCGCGAGGAACGCGCGTCCTTCGGCAGACAGCACCACCACCGCGCCCAATCGCGCGACATCCTCGCCGCATGTCGCCACCACGGCGCGGGAAACGAACGGATGCGACTCGAGCGCGCGTTCGACATCCGGCAGCGATACGTACGATTCAAGAATCTTCACGCGGCGGTCGAGGCGCCCCAGCAACTCGAACCGGCGCGGCGTGACGAACCGCACGCCGTCGCCCATCGTCCACGGGCGCGCCACGGCGTACGGCGAGTCCACCTGCAGCGCACCGCCTTCGACGACCTGCGCGGAGACGCCGTCTACGAGCGTCCATTCGGATGTCGACGCCTGGCGCCGCCATGCGACCGTACCGGCCTCCGTACTGCCATAGATCTCCAGCGGCGAAACGCCCAAGGCGTCCGTCACCGCTGCGGACGTTTCCGCCCTGAGCAGACTGCCAGACGTGACCACATCCGACACGGCGCCGCGCAAGGCGGAAAAATCAGGATGCAACAAGGCCTTGTCCAGAAAAGACGGTGTCGTCACCAGCAGGAAAGAACCATGGCGCACCTTCGCCGCGAGCAGCTCCTCCACGGAAAGCACAACCGCCGGATCCACCACACTGCCGGCCGCGGCCGGCGCCCGCACGCGCCACAAGGCGCCGTACATGTGCTCGGGACGGATCGTGGCGACCACGGCGGGCCGTCTGCCCCACACGTCCGGAAACGCAGCGACCAGCGCGGCGGCGTCCGCCGACAGCGACGCCTCCGTCCGCACGATCGGTTTGGACGCGCCGGTGGAACCGGACGTTCCGAAAAGCACGTCAGCCACGCGTACGCCCCTTGCGGTAAAGCCATTCGCCCAAAAGAACGGCGCCCGTCATGCAATACGAAAGACAGCCGTTCCACGCGATCCAGACATCGTACGGCGCGAACACGGTTGCCGTGGCCACGACGAGATTGAGCGACAGCACGCCAACCCAAAGCTTCGTGACGCAACGGCAATAGCGAACGGCGGAATCGTCAAGCTCCTTGCCCATCTTCCGGGCGACGCGTTCGACGAGCGGCGTTCCCCGCAACGAAAGCGCGAACGCCGAGAGCGGAATGAGCGTCATCACGACAGGATAGACGCGAAACCAGACATTGGCCTTCAGCAGAAAGACGGCCCACACGACGCCCAACGAGAACGCCAGTTTGAGAGCGATTGTGAGCGCGCGGCGCATCCTCACGCCTGCTGTTCCGCCAGAAGCTTCACGACGACATCAGCGACGTCCCCGAGCGTGCGGATCTGCTTGAAATCTTCGGCCTTCACCTTGAGGCCGGTCATGTTCTGCAGGCGCACGACGAGATCGACGGCGTCGATGCTATCCAAATCCAAGTCCTCGAACAAACGGGCTTCGGGAACGAGCGCGGCGCGGTCGCATTCAAATTCGGCGACGAGCACATCGGCAATGGCGTTCAGGACTTCTTCACGGGACTTCATGCGTTCTTCTCCAAAGTAATGCCGGCGTTTTCGGCAATGAAGGCGGCCAACGACCCGACGCTGCGAAAATGGATCTTGTTCTCGTCCGAATTGGCCTTGAATTTGACCTGGTACTTCTTGCGCAGCGCGGCGCCGATCTCCAGCGCATCAATCGAATCCAGTCCCACGCCTTCGCCGAACAACGGCGCATCCGCCGGCAAATCCGCCGCCGAAAGCCCGTCCACATCGACGGACGCCAAAATGACTTGGCGGATTTCGTCTTCCAACTCGCTTCGTTTCATCACATCATCCTTCCTGCCTTTGCCCTGGAATTTTACCACATCGGAAGGTAAAAAAAAAGGGCCGCCAACGCGGGCGGCCCTTTTTTGCATTGCGAGAACGGCTTACTTGTCGTTCAGCGCCGCCACGCCGGGGAGGACCTTGCCTTC
>DCIH01000107.1:50253-51130 GCA_002317575.1 Verrucomicrobia bacterium UBA1731
CGAGGAACTCGAGGGAAGCGCCGCCACCGGTGGAGATGTGCGTCATTTCCGGTGCCTTGCCGGACTTCTTGACCGCGCTCACGGAATCGCCGCCGCCGATGATGGAGACGCCGCCGTTGGCCTTCACGGTCGCCACCGCGTCGCACACGCCGAACGTACCCTTCGCGAGCGGCGCGAATTCGAAGCAGCCCATTGGACCGTTCCACACCACCGTCTTGGCGGCCTTGATCGCGTCGGAGAAGAGCGCCACGCTCTTCGGACCGACATCGAGGCCCATCCAGTCGTCCGGAATGTCGCCTTCGCAGACCTGGATCTGGATGTCGGAGGCGTCCTTCTCGGCCGGGAACTTGTCCGCGATCACATTGTCCACGGGCAGCAGGAATTTGACGCCCTTCGCGGCCGCCGCGTCGAGCATTTCCTTCGCGTAGGCGAGCTGGTCGTCTTCGCACAGGGACTTGCCGACCTTCATGCCCTGCGCCTTCTTGAAGGTGTAGGCCATGCCGCCGCCGACGATCAGGGTGTCCACCTTCTCGAGGAGGTTCTTGATCACTTTCAGCTTGTCGGAAACCTTCGCACCGCCGAGGATCGCCACGAACGGACGAACGGGATTCTCGACCGCGTCGCCGAGGAACTTGATTTCCTTTTCGAGGAGGAAACCGGAAACCGCAGGCTGCAGGTAGTCCGCCACGACCGCCGTGGAGGCGTGCGCGCGGTGCGCCGTGCCGAACGCGTCGTTCGCATACACGTCGCCGTAGCTCGCGAGCTTCTTCGCCATCGCCTGGCGCTTCTCCTTGAGCTCGGCCTTCTTCGCCTGGTACTCTTCTTCGGTGAGATGGATGCCCTTCTTCTCGTCATCCTTCTTCACCTTGCCGTCTTC
>DCIH01000107.1:51156-55097 GCA_002317575.1 Verrucomicrobia bacterium UBA1731
AGCGGGTGTTCTCGAGAAGCGCGACGTCGCCGGGCTTGAGGGACGCGACCACATCGTCCGCCGCCATGCAGTCTTCGGCGAACTTGACCGCGAGACCGAGCTTCTCGCCGAGCGCGACCGCCACGGGCTTCAGGGAGAACTCCGCCTCGTAACCCTTGCCTTTCGGACGGCCGAGGTGGGACATGAGCACGAGCGAACCGCCCTGCTCGAGGACATACTGGATGGACGGAAGCGCCGCGACGATGCGCGTGTCGTCCGTAATTTTGCCGGAGCCATCCTTCGCCATGGGCACATTGAAGTCCACGCGCATCAACACGCGCTTGCCCTTAAGATCGATGTCACGGAGTGTTTTCTTGGCCATTTTCTGTTTTCCTTTCCTTGTAAGATGCGAAACGACGGCTCCCGTGCTTCACGGTCGCCGTCGATTCAATTTTGCCGACGGCCTTCCGAAGCCATCGCGATGCGCCGAGATTTACTTGGCCATCTTGTTGAGCTTGAGCTGAGCGCGGGATTTCCGGCGATCGGCGTTGTTCTTGGTGATCACGCCTTTCTTCACCGCCTTGTCAAGACCGCTCACGAACGCCTTGAACTTCTTCTCGGCTTCTTCCTTCTGACCGGCGTCGGCCGCCTTGAAGAGCTTCTTGTGGTCCTCATGAAGGTGGCCCTTCACGGCCGCATTGCGCACACGCGCCTTTTCGTTCTGACGATCGCGTTTACGAGCGGCGCGACCTCCCTTGATGTTCGCCATGTTTCTTTTTTCCTTTTGTGGTCTGAAAAACAGTTGCGTATTTTATCAAAATTCCCTATTGACTTCAAGGGGGAAATATCGTATACTTCCGCCTGTTTTCAACCAAGCCAGGTTAGCACAGCTGGTAGTGCGGCTCATTCGTAATGAGCAGGTCGGCGGTTCGAATCCGTTACCTGGCTCCAAATGCAAAAGGCGACGTTTCATGCGTCGCCTTTCGTTTTTCTCAGATGTGCTCTTCCGTACCGCGGAAATGCACATTCAGCTCGTGGAGCGGCGCCAGCAGCCTGCCGAGCGGCATGCCCGCCGTCATCTTCGCGAATGCGTTGACATCCTTCGGAAAGCATTTTCCGCCGTAGCCGCATTTGCCGTCCGGACCGGGTACATACGTGTGCGTGTCGTTGATGTATCCGGAAAGCAGACAACCGTTGTGTACATTGGCCCAGTTCGCGCCCATCTTCTCGCAATACTCCTTGACGGCATTGAAATAGGTCACCTTGTACGCACCGAACACATTGTGCGCATACTTGGTGATCTCGGCCTCCAACGGACTCATGACGGAAAAACGCCTGCCGACGAAGATTTTCGCCAGCAGCTCCACGGCGCCGGTGAACACGAGCGTCTGCTTCTTGAAGTCTTCGATGTGCGTGCGCTCCGTGAGGAACTCGGGCATGTAGCACACCTGGTGACCGGTCTCACGCGAAAGCATGTCGCTGGTCCCCGGCAGAATGGTGGTGCGGACGAACACGGGCACCTGCGGCAAAGCGGAAATCAACTGCTTCATCAACGCGAGATCCTGAGTGCCGTCGTCTTCCGTTGGCACATGGATCTGCAGGAAGGCGACATCGATGCCGTCCATCGAATCGTTGAAGCCCTTGGGCGGATCGCTCACGCGGATCTCGACGGCCGGATTGTTCTCCTCGAGCCACGCCTTCAGTGCGCCGCCCACGAAACCGCATCCGACGATCCCGACCTTGATTTTTTCCATCTCGAATCCTTTGCTCAAACAAGAAACCCCGATTCACTCGGGGTTTCGTCACGCTTATTGGTGCGACTGACTGGGATCGAACCAGCAACCTTCGGCTTCGGAGGCCAACGCTCTATCCAATTGAGCTACAGTCGCCCGAAAGCGACCCCGGCCGCGTCAGTTGAAGAAACCGTTGACGATCGGCAGGAACGGAACCTGGTTGTCCATGATCACATTGATGAGGCCGATCTGGAAACCATGGTCGCACTTGAACGCCATGTTGACAAGACCGATCTGGCAGCCCCAGAGGAGATCCGTCTGGTTGTAGATGCCCGCGACGGCCAGACCGTGCACGCGACGCGTGAGGTTGGCGCCGATTGCCGCGGCCACGCCGTACATGTCGCCGTCATTGACATTCGCAAGGCCCGCGACCTCGAGACCGCCAAACTGCTTGTCGGTCATGTTGCCGAGCAGGTCGACGGACAGGCCGTAGAACTCGCGGTTCATGGCGAACGCGTCAACGCAGACGCCGTAGTACTCGAGGTTGTTCATGTTGAACAACGCAAGGTCGAGGCCGTAGGCGTCCTTGTTCGAGAAGTTGAAGCCGAGCGCCGTGGCGACACCGCCGAAATCCTTGCGCGCCGTATTGGCGCCCAACGCGAACTGCCAGCCGTACATGCGCGGCGCGTCGGAATAGCCGAGATTGAAGTCGACGCCGAACACATCCCACTTGTCGATACCCCAAGGCAGCTGCACGGGCGTGGCGACGCCCAACGCGATACATGTCCAGCCATAGGACTTGGGACCGTAGTCGATTTCAGACGCCGTTTCCGATTCCGCCGCAAACACCGCGGAGAACGCCATCGCCATGCAGACCGAAACGATTTTCTTGATGCTCATTTGAGATTCCTTTGCTGTTAAAAGTCGTTTGTATGATACTCTTTCGGCTTGACGAAGTCAAGGTCAAGCGAAGCGAAATTCCGTTGTGGACGAAAATCTTTCGCCAGGCCGCAGAATCGCGTTCGGGAAGGCTGGATTGTTCGGCGCATCGGGGATTTTCCCCGTCTCGAGCGCGATGCCGCAGCGGCAGGAAAGTTTGTCCGCCCCCTTGGCCGGATAACCGTCAGGTATCCAGTTGCCGGTGTATATCTGCACCGCGGGCTCGCTGGTCCAAACCTCGAGCTTCTTGCCAGCGCCCTTCAATTCGGCCGCCTTGCGGAAACCCGCGCCGTCGATCACCCAGCAGTGGTCGTAACCCTTGCCGAATTTGAGCACTTCGTCGTCCGCGTCGATGCGCTCGCCGACGAGATGCGGCGCCGTGAAATCGAACGGCGTCGCGGCGACGGGCGCGATCTTGCGCGGAATCTGCCCCGCGTCGCACGGCGCGTAGCTGGATGCGCAAACGGCCAGCTCGTGATCCTCCACCGTGCCGCCCGCTTCACCCTTGAAGTTGAAGTAGACATGCTGCGTCATCGCGAACGGCGTGGCCGCATTCGACTCCGCTTCGTAGTCCACGCGCCAGACATTTCCGGCCGTGAGCGTGTAGGTGACCTTCACCGCCACTTCACCAGGAAAACCGCCTTCGCCGTCGGGCGATACAAGCGAGAGGACGAGACCCACATCCGTACCCTTCTCGAACGGCTCCGCCTTCCAGATGCGGTCGTGCCAGCCGCCGTCGCTGCCGTGCAGCGCGCAGCCGATGCCTGCCGGGAAATTGTTGCACGCCAAGACATAGTCCTTGCCGTCCAGCGAAAATTTGCCGTTCGCGATACGGTTCGCGTAGCGGCCGATGAGACAGCCGTAGTACGGATCGCCGTCTTCCCAACCGGCGGTGGAATCGAAGCCGATCACGACGTCCTTGCCGTCGGGATAGACGATGCGGTTGACGCGGCCGCCCCAATCCAGGACCTCCATGACGAGACCGCCCGCACCCGTGAGGGTGTAGGCGGTCACATCGCGTCCGTTTTTCGTGGTGCCGAAAAGCTTCTGCGCGATCATCTTCGCTCCTTTACTCGGCGCGCTTGGAAACGCGGGAGCCGATCAGCGCGTAGAACAGGACATACGCGAGAAGCGCGATCGAGAGCCAGTAGCTCGACAGGATGCCGATCTTGTCCGCGAGGAAGCCCTGCACGGGAATCACCACGCCGCCGAACACCATCGCCATGAAGATGCCCGAGCCCATCGGAACGTACTTGCCGAGACCTTCGGCCGCCATGTTGAAGATGCCGC
>DCIH01000107.1:55109-55466 GCA_002317575.1 Verrucomicrobia bacterium UBA1731
CGCCCCACATCACGGACGTGCAGAGACCCACGAGCACCATGCACGCCATCGACAGCGGGAACTGGTAGCCGAAAAGCGTCACCATCTTCACGGGCGCGAACATGACCGCGAGCAGCAGGGCGATGCCGCAGGTAGCCAGGAACGTGACCTGCGAACGGCTCGAGAACTTGCCGCCCACGACGCCGCCGAGGATGCGGCCGATCATCATGCAGAACCAGTAGGCGCCGCACACCGCGCCGGCGATCGCGCCGCCGACGTAGCCAGGACCCTTGGAGACGATGTCGCCCGCTTCGTTCTTGACGCATTCCGTCATGTAGAGGAAGCCCATGGAAGGCACGCCGACTTCGATGACGATGT
>DCIH01000107.1:55480-55664 GCA_002317575.1 Verrucomicrobia bacterium UBA1731
TAGAAGAAGATCGCGAGCGCGCCGAGCGTGAAGTGGCGGAACTTGAGCGTCGCGACGACGTCCTTGAGAACGCTCGTCTGGCCGGAAAGGCGCGCCGCCTTCTCTTCCGCCGTTTCCATGTGCGGTTCGGGAATCTTCGAGAGCGCCACCACCACGAATGCCGCGGCGAAGATGCCCATCGCGA
>DCIH01000107.1:55682-56006 GCA_002317575.1 Verrucomicrobia bacterium UBA1731
CGATCATCAGCGCGGGCGCCGCGTTGGAGAACGCCGTGTCCTTGGTGATCTCGCCGATGAGCATGCCGAGGATGATCGGGGAGAGCGTCGCGCCCACGGAGTTCAGCGAGCAGCCGAACTGCACGAGCTGGTTGCCGCGGTTTCCGCCGCCGCCGAGCGTGTTCAGCAGCGGGTTCGTCACCAGGTTCAGCATGCACATCGAGAAGCCCGCCACGAACGCGCCCGCCACGTACACCGGGAACGACCCGATGTAGCCCGAGGCGAGCTGGATGCCCACGCCCAGGAAACCGACCGCCACGGCGGTGAGCGCCGTGAACTTGTAGC
>DCIH01000107.1:56129-56547 GCA_002317575.1 Verrucomicrobia bacterium UBA1731
TCTTGGCGATGACGCCCATGGAGCTCGCGAAGTTGGTCACGAACGCGATCGCGAAAAAGAGCGCGAACATGATGCCGATGGCGAGCACATTCCCGCCCTGCTTGTTTTCTTCAGACATTGCTTTTTCCCTTTCCTAATTCCTATTCACTATTCCCTATTCACTATTCCCTGTTCATTAAACAAGGTGCGCCCCTTCGCTCGGCGGAATCACCGCGCACGTCGGCTCGTCGCCGTACGCCGCCTTGTATTCGGCCGTGATCGCCGCCGCGATCTTGTCCGCCGCCGCGGGATCGACGAGCAGACAGCAGCTGCCGCCGAATCCGCCGCCGGAAAGACGCGCGCCGTAGACTTCGGGGATCTTCTTCGCCGCGTCCACGATCGTGTCGAGCTCCGCACAGGAGTTCTCGAACCAGTTGCG
>DCIH01000122.1:0-6967 GCA_002317575.1 Verrucomicrobia bacterium UBA1731
GTGCCGACGCGCGCGGAACGGCAGGGTTGGCGTGGGGAAGGACGCCGCAATGCACCGCAGAAAGCGCAGCTTTCGGAGGGAACGTCGCCGAAGGCGACCCGAAGGGCGCGCAAGCGCGTGCGCGACGTTTGACGCAGCGTCCGCAGGCATACCCATACGACGGCGGGTGAAAAATGGGTAAACTCCAGTCAGAAAGCGGTGGGCTTGGCGGCGGTTTTTTGATATAATCCGCAACCAATTGCATGAGCGATTTCACAAAGAAAGGCGTGGTTGTAAGATGAACAGAATGACATTGTGCGGTTTTGCGGTTTTGATGGCCGGCGCGGCGTGCGCGGCACCGGCGGTCGTGGACGTGTCGAAAGCGGGTTCTCCCCGCGTGTCCGTGGCCGTCAAGGTAGGCGGCAACGCGGCCTACAAGAACTGTCTCGAGCGCAACCTCAAGATATCCGGGTACTTCGAGCTCGCGACCTCCGGCGCGGTGACGGTGACGGGCACGGCGGGCGGAACCGTGACGGCCGCGGGCGGCGGCAAGTCGGTCTCGTCCAGCGCGACGTTCGCGACCGACGCCGAGGCGCGTCTCGCGGCCCGCAAGTTCGCGGACGAGATGGTGAAGAAGTTCTCCGAGGGCGGCACGGGCTTCGCGTCCGCGCGCGTCGTGTTCGTGAACCGCAAGGGCAGCAACAACGCCGAACTCTACACCTGCTATCCGGACGGCATGGACATCCGCCAGATCACGTCCGACGGTCTCGCCGCCGTAGGTCCGCGCTGGGCGCCGAACGGGCAGGACGTGTACTACACCGGCTTCCTGCATGACAAGCAGCTCGTCTACCGCGTCAACCTCGCCACGGGCGAGCGCAAGCTCCTGTCGCAGTTCAAGGGCGGCGCCACGGGCGCGGCCATCGCGCCGGACGGCCGCCGCGCGGCGATCATCCTGTCCTACCAGGGCAACCCCGAACTCTACGTGTTGGACCTCGGCACGGGCGTCGCCCAGCGCATGACCACCACGCCGGCGGCCGCCGAAGCGAGCCCCGCGTGGAGTCCGGACGGCACGAAGATCGCCTACACGAGCGACCAGTCGCGTTCGCCGCAGATCTACGTGTGCGACGTCGCGTCCCGCAAGTCCACGCGCTACACGAGCGTCGGCAAGCAGAACACGCATCCGGACTGGAGCAAGGACGGCCAGCTGTGCTGGACGTCGCTGCGCAACGGCCAGTGGGTCGTCATGGCCGGTCCCGTCGCCCGGGGCGAGAAGGGCGCCCGCGCCGTCACCGCGCCCGGCGACTGGCAGGATCCGAGCTGGACGCCCGACGCGCGCCACCTCGTCGCATCGCGCGACAAGGCGCTTTTCATCGTGGACGTCGACCCCGAGGCCGAATCGCCTGTCGCGCCGCATATGATCTTCGGCAACAAGGGCAACTGGATGAATCCTGCCGTTTCGAAGTAACACACCACGTCAAGGACACGACATGACCAAACGCATCGCGCTTCCGCTCCTCGTTCTGCCTTGTCTCGCCGCACCGTGCCTCGCCGCCGAGCAGGCCGCCGCCAAGGCCGACGTCCCGCGCGGCAACTGGGAGAATCCGCTCGTCAACGAAGAGAACCGCCTGCCCGCGCGCGCCTATTCGATGCCGCTCGCGTCCGAGAAGGACGCGCTCACCGACGCGCTCGAGCCCAAGACGCCGTACAAGATGTCCCTGAACGGCGACTGGAAGTTCCGTTGGTGCGGTTCGCCCGCGCAGCGGATCGCGAACTTCTTCGAGGAGGATTTCGACGACGCGAAGTGGAACGTGATCGACGTGCCGTCCTGCGTGGAGCTGCGCGGCTACGGCGCCGCGGACTACACGAACGTCAACTATCCGCACGAAAAGAAGCCGCCGTTCATCCGCGACCGCCAGTTCGGGACGGACGACTACAACCCCGTCTCCGCCTACCGCCGGACGTTCGTGGTACCGGCCGCGTGGAAGGGCCGCCGCGTCGTGCTGCGTTTCGACGGCGTCTATTCCGCCTACTGGGTGTGGATCAACGGCAAGAAGGCCGGCTACGCCGAGGACTCCAAGCTGCCGAGCGAGTTCGACGTGACGCCGTTCCTGCACGAGGGCGCGAACCTCCTGTGCGTGGAGTCGTACCGCTGGTGCGACGGCAGCTATCTCGAGGACCAGGACATGTTCCGCTTCGGCGGCATCTTCCGCGACGTGACGCTCTTCGCGAAGCCCGAGAAGGCGATCGACGATTTCGCGGTGAAGCAGAAATTCGCCGCTGACTATTCGTCCTGCGAGGTGTCCGTGGAAGCGCCCGCGGGCTGCACGGCGAAGCTCTTCGACGCCGAATTCAAGCTGGTGGGCGAATTCGCGCCCGGCAAGCCGCTCGCCGTTTCGCCCGCGCGTCTGTGGAGCGCCGAAGATCCTTACCTCTACACGCTCGTCGTCTCCAACGGCGGGGACGTGCGCAGCTGCAAGGTCGGCCTCAAGGAGGTCAAGATCGTCGGCAACAGGTTGCTCGTGAACGGCAAGCACGTCAAGTTCAAGGGCGTGAACCGCCACGAGGTGTCGCTCGAAAACGGCCGCACCGTTTCCGAAGCGGAGATGCTCGCGGATGTGCTCCTGTTCAAGCAGCACAACATCAACACCGTGCGCACGAGCCATTATCCAGATCACCACACATTCTACGACCTGTGTGACAAGTACGGCGTGTACATCGTGGCCGAAGCGAACGTGGAAGGCCATGAGAACGGCTACGGAAACGACGGTTTCGGCCTCAAGCCGGAATGGAAGCAGGCCATCGTCGAGCGCAACGCGCGCCATGTGCTGAACTACCGCAACCATCCCGCGATCTGCCTGTGGTCGCTCGGAAACGAAACGGGCCCGGGGCCGAACTTCATCGCCGCGCGCGACGCCGTGCGCGCGCTCGATCCGCGGCCGATCCACTACGAGCGCCAGAACCGCGACATGGACGTCGATTCCACGATGTATCCCACGGTCGAGTGGCTGTACAACCGCGGCAAGCAGGGCGAGAAGCCCGTGCAGGCGGTGAAGGAAGACGAGGACTGGACGGGCACGCACACGCAGCATTCCGACGGCAAGGCGTTCTTCATGTGCGAGTATGCGCACGCGATGGGCAACGCCATCGGCAACTTCCAGGAATACTGGGACGCGTTCTACTCCAGCGATTCGCTCGCCGGCGGCTGCATCTGGGACTGGGTGGACCAGACGGTGATGAAGCAGACGGACCGTTTCGACAAGAAGGGCAAGCGCATTTCCTACCTCGCCTACGGCGGCGACGGCGACATGAAGCCGAACGACGGACCGTTCTGTTGCAACGGCGTCATCAGCGCCGACCGCAAGGTGACGCCCAAGCTGCTTGAAGTCGCGCACGTGCACCGCAACCTCGTGGTGGAGAAGTTCGACGCGGCGACGGGTTCCGCGACATTGTGGAACCGCTTCGGCTTCACGCCCGCGAACGCCTACGCCGGCACCTGGGAACTCGTGGCGGACGGCAAGTCCGTGAAGAAGGGCTGGTTCGTGGTGCCCGCGGTCGCCCCGCTTTCGCGCGGTTCGCTCAAGCTTCCCGCCACGGCGGCGGATTGCCCGAAGGGCGCGGAATGCTTCCTCAATCTCGCGTTCACGCTGAAGAAGGACGAGTCGTGGGCGAAGAAGGGCCATGCCGTGGCCCGCGAACAGCTACTGCTCCAGAAGGCCGGGACGGAAGACGGCGCGCGCTTCGTTTCGCGTGGCGCGGCCGAGAAGCTTTCCGTGAACGAAGAGGCCAAGACGGTGGTCGTGAAAGGCAAGCGCGTCGAGGCGACATTCTGCCGCCGTTCCGGCACGCTGTGCGAACTCGAGATCGACGGCGTGGATGTGCTCGAGGACAAGCAGGGCGTCGTGGCCGGCCCGCAGCTCACCATCGCCCGCGCCTTCACCGACAACGACATCTGGCTGCGCGAGGGTCAGCACTGGAGCGGTCCGAACGTGATCGGATTCTACGCCTCCGGCATGAGCCAGCTCAACTACCACGCGGATCCGCTCGTGGTGGTTCCCGCCGAGGACGGCGCGTCCGTGACGGTGAAGAGCGTGGTGACGGTGACGGGCGGGAAGTCCGGCGGTTTCACGCATGAGGCCGACTACGTCGTGAACGGCGACGGCACGATCGAAATCAGGAACAAGGTGACGCCGTTCGGCCGCCTGCCGCAGCTGCCGCGTCTGGGTCTCACATGGCGCCTGGACGGCGACCTCGAGCGAATGACGTGGTACGGGCGCGGTCCGCAGGAGAACTACGTGGACCGCAAGACGGGGAGCTTCGTCGGCGAATGGAAATCCACCGTGTCCGAGCAGTACGTGCCGTACGTGCGTCCGCAGGAATGCGGCGGCAAGGCGGACGTGCGTTGGGTCGCGTTCACGGACAAGAAGGGCCGCGGCGTCAAATTCGCGGGCGACCGTCCGTTCTACGCGCAGGCGCTCCACTACACGTGGGAGGATCTCGAGTTCGCACGCCACCGCAACGGACAGGAGCGCATCTTCAAGCCGCTCGTGCCGCGCGAGGAGACGGTCTTCAACTTCGATGTCGTGCAGCTCGGCCTCGGCGGCGCTTCGTGCGGGCCGCGCCCGATGGCGAAATACCTGCCCGAGACGAAGGTTGAGACGTGGACGACATGGGTGGCGCCGGTCAAGTGATCTGTCGGAAGGTTCTGGACAATGGGCGCAAGCGAACTTGATTTCTGGTACGCGCAGGAGCACACGCGCATCGTGCGTCCGCCGACGCGCGCGCTCGAGACGTTCGGCGCGACGCGCGTGAACTACCACCTACTGGCGGAGCTACCGGACGATCCGCGCAAGATCCGCATCCGCGAGGGGCGTCTCGAAGCGCACAAGCCCGAGATCATCACGCCGGAGAAATACGTCCGGGACGAGCTCGAGGGTTTCGGCGAGGCCGCGCGTGCCTACTACGACTTCCTCAAGCAGAACGAGGACAAGGTCAAGATCCTCCAGTACGGCTATTGCCTCAAGCAGGAGGCGTATTCCGAGCAGGTGGTGACGGACCGTCTGGAAGCGGTGACCGAACGCGTGGTGCGCGAGGTGAACGAAAAGAACGAACCGTTCGACGTAGTGATCGAAGGCGTGGACGAACCCTGGGATGTGTGTCTCATGAAGTTCTTCTGGCTGCAGATGCAGGCGTCGGCGCCGGTGAACGTGAACGAATTCAGAAAACACGGGATGATGGGATGACGAAGAAAACGAAAATCATCGCGGTAGCGAACCAGAAGGGCGGCGTCGGCAAGACGACGACCGTCGTGAATCTCGCGGCCGCGCTTTCCCGCCAGCACCGCACGGTGCTCGTGGTGGACCTCGATCCGCAGGCGAACGCCACATGTTCGCTGGGGCTCGAACGCCAGGGCGGCATCTCGATGCTTTCCTGCATCATGGGCGAAATGGAAATCGCCGACGTGATCCAGCCCACGCCGTACGACAACCTAAACGTGATCCCGTCCGAAATCGACCTCATGGCCGCCGAACTCGAGCTCGCGCGCCGCGAGGATCGCGTGGGCGCGGTGAAGGCCATCATGGATCCGATCCGCGAATCGCAGGTGTTTGACTACATCATCTACGACTGCCCGCCGTCCTTCGGCTTCTTGATGACGAGCGCGCTGGCCGCCGCGGACTCGATCCTCGTGCCGATGCAGGCGGAGTTTCTCGCGCTCGAAGGCCTTGGAAACATCACGTCCCGCGTGGTGCAGCCGTTGAAGGACGCCGGGCTCGTCGGCGCCGACTTCGGCATCGGAGGCGTTCTGTTCACGATGGTGGACAACCGCACGCTGTTGGCGAAGCAGGTCACGGACGAGGTCCGGAAGCACTTCGGCGATGTCGTGTACGAAACGCAGATTCCGCGCAACGTGCGCGTATCCGAGGCGCCGAGCTACGGTCAACCCGTGATCTTCTTCGATCCCGCCAGCCGCGGCGCCGAGGCATACCGCGCGTTCGCGAAGGAGTTCCTGCGCCGCAATCCGACGCGGTTCGACGAACCCGCGGCGCCGGCCGTCTCCGAAACGGCGTCCGCGCCGGTTGCCCCGGCTCCCGCGCCCGCCGAACCCAAACCCGAAGAGCCGCCGGTGGCGCAATGACCAAGTCGCTCGAGGATTACGTCGAGGTCGTGTATGTGCTCATCCGCGACAGGCATGTCGCGCGCGTGCGCGACGTGGCCGACGCGCTGAAGGTGAAGATGCCCAGCGTGGTGAAGGGCATCGCGGAACTCAAGAAGCTCGGGCTCGTCAACCAGGAGCCCTACGGCGACATCGAGCTCACCGCCAAGGGCCGCCGCATCGCCGCGATGATCCTCAACCGCCACACCCAGCTCAAGACATTCCTCAAGATGCTCGGCGTCTCCGAGCGCATTGCCGACAAGGACGCGTGTCTCATGGAGCACATCCTTTCGGCCGAAACCATGGACAAGATCCGCGATTACATCAAGAAGGGGCCGCCGAAAGCGCCATGATCAGCATTTCTGAAGTTCTCGAAACGAACAAGATGATCCAGGAGGAGAACCTGGACGTCCGCACGATCACGCTGGGGCTGTCGCTCCTGGACTGCGCGGACCAGAGTCTGGAAAAGACCTGTAAGCAGATTTACGCGAAACTGCTCCGCTACGGCACGAACCTCGTTTCCACGGGCGAGGACATCTCGCGCGAATTCGGCATCCCGATCGTGAACAAGCGCGTATCGATCACGCCGGCCGCCATCGTCGGCGCCGCGTGCTGCAAGACGCCGGCGGACTACGTCGAAATCGCCAAGACGCTCGACCGCGCGGCGGCGGAACTCGGCATCAACTTCCTCGGCGGGTATTCGGCGGTCGTGTCGAAGGGCATGACGAAGTCCGACGAGCTTCTGATCCGTTCCATTCCTGAAGCGCTCGCGTGCACCTCGCGCGTGTGCTCGTCCGTGAACGTGGGTTCCACGAAGACGGGCATCGACATGGACGC
>DCIH01000122.1:6975-7255 GCA_002317575.1 Verrucomicrobia bacterium UBA1731
CGCCGTGCGGCTCATGGGCGAGATCGTGAAGGAAACGGCCGCGAAGACGGCCGACCGCGATTCGCTCGGCTGCGCGAAGCTGGTGGTACTCTGCAACGCGCCGGACGACAACCCGTTCATGGCAGGCGCGTTCCATGGCGTGAGCGAAGGCGAAGCGGTCATTAACGTGGGCGTGAGCGGTCCGGGCGTGGTGAAGTACGCGCTCTCGTCCATCCGCGGCGCGACGTTCGAGACGCTCTGCGAAACGATCAAACGGACGGCGTTCAAGATCACGCGCGTC
>DCIH01000122.1:7277-7537 GCA_002317575.1 Verrucomicrobia bacterium UBA1731
CGTCGCGCAGGAGGCGTCGAAGCGTTTGGGAATTCCCTTCGGGATCATTGACCTCTCGCTCGCACCGACGCCCGCCGTGGGCGATTCCGTCGCCGACATCCTCAAGGAAATCGGTCTCGAACATCCCGGCGCGCCCGGCACCACGGCGGCGCTCGCGCTTTTGAACGACCAGGTGAAGAAGGGCGGCGTAATGGCGTCCTCCTACGTGGGCGGGCTTTCCGGCGCGTTCATTCCCGTTTCCGAGGACCAGGGCATGATCG
>DCIH01000122.1:7571-16606 GCA_002317575.1 Verrucomicrobia bacterium UBA1731
GCGCTCACGATCGAGAAGCTCGAAGCGATGACATGCGTCTGCTCCGTGGGCCTCGACATGATCGCCATCCCCGGCGATGTCACGGCCGAGACGATCGCGGGCATCATCGCGGACGAAGCCGCGATCGGCATGGTGAACCAGAAGACGACGGCCGTGCGCGTCATTCCCGTGGTGGGCAAGAACGTCGGCGACGTGGTCGAGTTCGGCGGACTTCTGGGCCATGCGCCGATCATGCCGGTGAATCGTTTTTCCTGCGCGCCGTTCGTGACGCGCACGGGCCGCATCCCAGCCCCCATCCACTCATTCAAGAACTGATTGTCATCCCGGCAGGGATACGGTGAAGGTCGTGAGGCCTTCTGGTGTTGAATAGGAGCATTTGCAGCGTACACAAGTAGGTTTACACGGGGAAAACCATGAAACCATATCTTGCCATCGGATTGGCGATTGTGGCGCTGTTGAGCGCGGGGCCGATCGCCTGGGCGGACGCCGAGACGGATCTGAAGGCGAAGCTCCCCGAGATGTTCGCAAAGTCGGCTGCGCACTACAAGGCGCTCGATGCCGCAACAACGCCGCTCATGAAGGGCAAGCCCGTCAACACGCTCGAGAACGGCGATCTCTATCTGCCGCACGGTTGGCTCGCGTGGAAGGGCAGGGCGGAGTACGACATGCACTCCGTCTACTGGTGGACGGCCGGTCACTATCCGGGGACGCTCTGGTACCTTTACGAGGCGACGGACGATGCGTTCTTCCGCGAGCGCGCGACGGTCTGGACCGAGATCCTCGCGCCGATCGCCAAAGTGGAGAACGACCATGACGTCGGATTCATGATGAACTGCTCGTACGGCAACGCGCGGCGTCTTCTGAAGACGGACACATACGACGCGCTTCTCCTCAAGACGGCGACATCGCTCAGCACGCGCTTCCATCCGCGCCTCGGCCTGATCCGCGCCTGGGGTCCGATGGAGGACAAGAGCGAGTTCACCGTCATTCCAGACACGATGATGAACCTCGAGATCCTGGAGGTGGCCGCCGGACTGCCGGGCGGCGAGAAGCGTTTCGACGAGATCGCCCGCTCCCATGCGGACGTCACGATGAAGAATCACTTCCGTCCGGACGGCGGCTGCTATCACGTCCTCGACTACGACCGGGAGACGGGACATGTCAAGACGATCCGCCGCGGACAGGGCGCGAGCTGCGAGACGGCGTGGAGCCGTGGCGAGAGCTGGGGCATCTACGGCTACGCGATGATGTACCGGTTCACGAAGGACGCGCGCTATCTCGCCTTCTCCCGCAAGCTCGCGGATTTCGCGATGAACCATACGAACATGCCGGCGGACGGCATCCCGTACTGGGACTACGGAAGGCCGGGCGAAGAGCGCGACAGCTCCGCCGGCGCGATCATGGCGTCGGGGCTCCTCGAGCTTTCGCAGTGGCTCGGTCCCGCCGAAGGCGCACCCTATCGCGCCTTCGCGGTGAAGCAGCTCCTCGCGCTCTCGTCGCCGGACTATTTTTCCGAGGGGAACGAGATCGGGCACTTCCTCCTCAAACACGGCACGGGCTTCAAGCCGAACAAGCTGGAAATCGACACGCCGCTCAATTACGGCGACTACTACTATCTCGAGGCGCTCCTCCGCTTCCGAAAGCTCGCGAAGAAGTGAGATGAAAATGCCGGCCGAGCGCGGCGTCAACTTTTCGCCGATGCCTTGAGGGGCCGCACCCGTACGCCAATCCGCAGTTCGGAACGAACCGCTCTACGGATTGCATGGTGCGTTTCCGTCGGCGCGCAGGGCCGCCATGCGGGCGGCGATCGTGGCCTCGTAGCCGCGGTCGGAAGGGCGGTAGTACGTCTTGGGGATGCGCAGATAATTCTGCTCGGTCCAGGCGTTGGCGAAGGAATGCGGATAGACGTAATCCGGCGCACGGTCCTTGCCGACCGCTTTCACGTGGATGTTCTTGAGGTGTTCCGGAACGGGTTGGACGGCGCCGCTCTGCACGTCCGCCATCGCTTCGTTCACGGCTTCGTAGGATCGGTTCGATTTCGGCGCCGTCGCCAGATACGTGGTGGCCTGCGCCAGCGAAATGCGCGCTTCGGGCATGCCAACGAATTCAACGGCCTGAAGGGCGGCCACGGCAACGGAAATGCCGCGCGGATCGGCGTTGCCGATGTCTTCGGACGCGAGAATCACGAGCCGCCGCGCAATGAACCGCGGATCTTCGCCGGCCACCAGCATCTTGGCGAGCCAGTAGACGGCGGCGTCGGGATCCGAGCCGCGGACGGATTTTATGAACGCCGAGATCGTGTCGTAGTGGCCGTCTTCCTTTTTGTCGTACTGCACGATGCGTTTCTGCACGCATTCCTGGATGACGTCCAGCGTGAGATGCAGCACGCCGTCGGAAGAAGGGGTGGTGGATCGGAACGCGATTTCCAGCGCCGTCAGCGCATGGCGCGCATCGCCGTCGCAGATCTCGGCGAGGAAGCGCCGCGCGTCGTGGTCGAACCGGGAAGGGGTCTTGCCGAATCCCCTTTCGGGGTCTTCACATGCCCGCGTCAAGATGTTTTCCACGGCTTCCGGGGACAGCGGATGCAGTTCGAAGACGAGCGAACGGCTCGTGAGCGGCGTATTCACGAACATGGACGGATTATGCGTCGTCGCGCCGATGAGCACCACCGTGCCGTCTTCGACATACGGTAGAAGGACGTCCTGCTGCGCCTTGTTGAAGCGGTGTATTTCGTCCACGAAAAGAATCGTTCCCGGACCACCCAATTCGGAACGGGCGCGTTCGCAGACCTTGCGGATCTCCGCGACGTTCGAAATGACGCCCGAGCAGCGAACGAAGTTCCGGCGCGTCGCCTTGGCGATGACTTCCGCGAGCGTCGTCTTGCCGCAGCCGGGCGGTCCGTAGAGAATGACGTTCGTGAGCCGGTCGGCCTCAATGACGCGGCGCAACAACTTGCCCTGGCCCAGCACGTGTTCCTGGCCGACGACCTCGTCGATCGTGCGCGGGCGCATGCGCGCCGCAAGCGGTTCTGTGTCATCCCAACTCATTTGCCAAAGTATAACACATCCGTAGTTGACATAACATCCATTATACGCAATGCGGTAAACGCTTGCGAAAGGGGTCGTTGGAATGATACAATATCGACACAGGAGTTTCAAATGGACGAAGAACTGACCAATCCATCCGGACAGACCACGAACGCCGTCAGCCTTTTTTCGCAAGGCGGATCCTCCAACGATTTTCCCGTGCTCAAGGCGTTTCAGGAATACATCGACGCCGAACAGACCAAGGCGCGCAAGCGCATGCTCGGATTGTCCATATTCTTCGTCGTGCTGTTGATGGTCGTGGTGGCGACGTTTGCCGTCATTCTCGTCATGCTGGTCAACAGCAAGCAGGCCATGATGGATCGGCTGCTCGACATGGCCATGCAGGAGAAAAAAGCAGCGGCCGTCGTCATGGCCACGCCCGGTGCCGACGCGTCGGCCGCCTCCGCCGAGGTCTCGAAACTCAACGACAAGATCGCCGCCCTTCAGGAAAAGCTGGTACTCCAGCAGTTGGAGCGCGAACGCGCCGAACAAACCGCCCGCGAGGAGAAACTCCGGGCCGAGCAAGCGCGCCAGGCGCGCGAACAGGCCGCCCGCGAAGAGAAGATGCGCCAGGAACAGGCCGCGCTCAAGAAATCGCTTGAAGACCAGCGCAAGGCCATGGACAAGGCCCTGGCGGAGCAGCGTGCGGAACTCGAATCCGCGCGGAAGACGCTTGAGGCCTCCCGCAAGTCCTCCGACGAAGCGAATTCAAAGGAAGCCGAGCGCGAGCGTTTCCTGCGCCGTCAGTATCCCGACTATTACGCCAAAGTCGACGCCGCGAAGAAGCGCGCGGAATCGCAGCCCGCCGCCCTTCCCCAAAAACAGCCGGCGAAGGTGAAACCCGTGTCCAAGCAGACGTCGCCCAAGCGCGAGAGCATCAAGGGGAAAGCCGACGAAGCCGCAAAGGCCGCCACGCTGGACGACATCAAGCCGATCGACTATTTCTCGCAATCGGTCGAGTCGGTCGACGTCGACAACGGCGACGACGACTTTTCCCTTTTGATCAAGAAGCCGAACGCCGCCGAAAAGTGAAAACGCGCTTCCGTTTCAAACGGAAGCGAGAACGGTCTGGAAGCCGACGAGCATCGCGTTGGTGTCGTTCTTGACGGAGAAATAATCGCATCCCCGCCCTTTCCACAGGTCGAAGTCGCGCTCCGTGTAAACGCCCAGAGGCAAGCCGGCCGCCTTCACTTTCGCACAGGCCGCGTCGAACGTGGCAGCCACCTCCGGATCGTGCCACCGCCCTTCCTTGCCCATGGACGCCGTGAGGTCGTACGGCCCCACCAGAACGCTCCAGAGATTCGGCACGCGCAGAATCGCGTCCAGACGCCGCACGGCGGCGATGTGTTCCAATTGCACGATCAGACGAACCCCTTCCGCGCAATGCCCGCAGGCGTAGGCGACGTCCATCTCGTCCATGGCCATCGGCACGATGACGCCGTCCGGACGGAAGTCGCAGATGCGGCGCACATATTCGCCGCGGCATTCGGGCACGCGGAAAAACGCCGCCATGCCCTGCGCCTGAACGGCCTTGATCATGTTGCGCGCCGTGGCTCGGTCGTATTCGCCGTGCTCGCCGTCGATCCAGACGAAATCGAAACCGGCTTCGGCCGCGAGTTCGGCCACGCGCGCGTCCGTGAACGTGGTGCAGCACCCGAGCGCGTGCTCGCCGCGCGCGCGTTTTTCGTCGAAACGGTTCATGCGTTCCTGAAGTTTTCGATGGATTTCCGGAAGCCCTCGATCATGGCGCCGCAGTCGCCGCGGACGGCCATGTAATGGACGCCGCGCGCCTTCCACGCGGCGTACTCGCACTCGAGGGAGACGCCGAGGAGCTTCCCGGCGGCGAGGATCTTGCGGCACGATTCGTCGTACGCCGCCTTGACCTCGGGATCGTCCCACTGGCCGGCCTTGCCCATGGACGCGGACAGGTCGTACGGACCGATGAGAATCGAGTCGAGACCGGGCACCTGCAGGATGCGGTCCAGATCGCGCACGGCGTCGATATGCTCGAGCTGCAGGATCGTCATCGGATCGTGTTCGCTCGCCTTCCAGTATTCCTCGAAGTTCCCGGCGCCGTAGTCGAGTCCGCGACGGAAACCGCAGCCGCGGTTGCCGCGCGGCGGATAGCGCATCGCCGCCACGGCGAGTTCGGCTTCCTCGGCGTTCATCACCATCGGCACGATGATGCCCGCCGGACAGAAATCGATCACCTTCTTGATTTCCGTGTGGTTGCAGGACGGAACCCGGTAGAAGCTCGCGCAGTCCGTCCCCTTCACGGCCATCAAATGCTGCATCGCCGTGAAGCGGTCGATTTCGCCGTGTTCGCCGTCGATGAACACGAAGTCAAAACCGCTCGCTGCGACGATTTCGGTGACGGCGGGATCGGCCAACGACACGCAACCGCCCAAGGCGACCTTGCCTTGTCTGACGGTGGACAGGAATTTCTCAAGATTGTTGCATTTCATTTCTCGTATCCTTCGACGGAAACCGTCATCGCGAAGACGTGCGTTTCGCCGGCCTTGACGGTGACGGCCTTGTTGAAATTCGCGGGCTCGAGGCAGACGGACGACTTCGTTTCCGTGTTGAGGAGATTCTCGTCGCGGTCCGCCCAGGGGTTGACGGGGAAGAAGCACGTGAGCACGTCGCAGGCGCCCGTGGTGTCGAGCTTGATCTGGCGTTTCATCCGCGGATCGAGGAGCGCCGTCTTGCTCTCCATCTTGCCCATGTCGAATACGTCGCAACCGGGGCCGATCGGAAGATCCCCTACCCACACGTGCGTGAGGTCGAACTCAAGCTTGCGGTTGGACCACGTGTACGTGCGCTTGTCGAAGCCGCGCACGTACGTGTGGTAGCCGTTGGCGACCTTGAAATACGGATGATACCCTTCCCGGATCGCAAAGTCCTTGTCGCCGACGTTATGCGTGTTGAGCGACAGCGAAAGGTCTTTGCCGAGGGTGATCACGTAGTCGAGCTCGAAGGCGTACGGCAACCACAGCTGCGCGTATTCGTTCGGCAGCAACTGCAGCGTCAGGCGCGTCGAATCGGCGCCGACGGCGACGTCCTTGACCGTGAACAGCGAAAAGCGCGCGAAACCGTGGATGCACGGCGCGGGACGCTTGCTGAAGCCCCATTCGCGCATCTTGCGGTCCCACCACCCTTCCTGCGGCATGCCGTTCGAACCGAACCACGGCCACACGATGGGCATGCCGCCGTGCACCCAATCCTGCCAGGTGTTGACCTTGCAGTCGATGCCGGCGGCCGGCACGAAGAGCGTTTCCTCCTGTCCGGCCGGAATCCAGCTCGTGAACTTGGCGCCGCGCAAGGCGATGGCGCACGTGCCGTGCTTGTTGGACAGCGTCACCACGGGATCGCCGCGGCGATCGTCCGCGAACGAGACGGCGTTTGCCTTGCCCCATTTGGCGTTCAGTTCTGCCGACGTGGGGCCTTCGGCGAAGACAGAGACGGTAACGGCGAACAACGAAAGTGCGATGAGTCGCTTCATGACGGATCCTTTGCCATGCGTTATTTTTTGGGCCTCGGACACACGCCGCCGGGGCACGCCTCGACGGTTTCCTCGATCTTGCGGCCGTCGAGCAGACGGCACCACGCGGCGTCGCGGACGTCCGCGACGCCCGCCGCGAGTTTTCCGCTGCCGGCCACCGGCGTGAGCTTGAGGAAATGCGGCGCGTGCGGCGGCAGTTCGACGGCGTAAACGCCTCCGATGGGGCCCTCGTCCTTCTGACGCCACAGGTCGCGGGCGTTCCATTGTCCATCCAGACCGATTTTCTTCAGGTCGAGCGAAATCTTGCGGGACCTGTCGGACACGTTGAAAATGCCCAACGCGATCGTGCCGTCCGCAAGCGGCCGCGCCCAGACCTCTTCGAACAGGCCCGCCGCGTCGGAATGGACGCACGCCGCGGCGGCGCCGCGTTCGTCCTGGTCCACCGCAAGCACTTCGGGATTGGTGAGCAGATTGAGCGTGAACGCGTCGAGCTGCGTCATGTCGCAGCCGATCAAAAGCGGCGCCGCGAAGAGCGACCACCAGGTGATGTGCGAATACTGCTCGTTCGCCGTGAGTTTCGTGGGATGGAGTTTTGGACCCCAACCGACCTTGCCGACGATCAGCATGTCCGGATCGTTCCATTCGCCGGGCTTGACGAACGGCCACAGCGCGCGCTGGATGGCGACGATGCCGAGCATGCTCGACCATGTGTCCTTGATGTCTCCGCTGACGCGCCAGCACTGTCCGCCGCACATGGCGCCCCAGGTGGAGACATCCTGCACGCCGTACTGGCAGATGGAGAATACGATGTCGCGTTTCTGCCGCGCGAGTTCGCGTCCCATGAGCTGATACGGCGTCATGTGGTACGGCAACCCGTCGCCGACGGCGACCTTGTAATAGGAACACCAGTCGTACTTCAGGTAGTCGTAACCCCACGCCGCGAAGGTGTCCGCATCCTGCGCCTCGTGACCCCAGCTGCCCGTGCAGGCGCCGCAGGTGAGCGGACCGGGCGAGGAATAGAGGCCGATCTTGAGGCCGCGCGCGTGCACATAATCGGCGAGCGCCTTCATGTCGCCGAACTTCTGGTTGACGACGATCGTGCCGTCCGCATGGCGCATCGGGCCGCGGATGTCGTCGTGGCCCTTCGGCGCCTGGTAGTTCGCCCAGAAGTCGTCGACGTTCACGTAGCGCCAGCCGTACTGCACGAGACCGCTTTCGAGGAATGCGTCGGCGGCCGCGCGGATATCCTTCGCGCTGACGGCGGAAGCGAAGCAGTTCCAGCTGTTCCAGCCCATCGGCGGCGTGAGCGCTATCTTGGATCCCACCACGAGCTTGAACGCGCCGGTCGCTTCCCCTTTCGCGTTCTTGGCCGTGAAGACGATTTCGTGCGTGCCGGGTTTCGCGACGGATCCCGTCAGGACGCCCGTGGCGGCGTCGAGTTTGACGCCTTCGGGAAGTCCTTTGGCCGTAAACGTCATCGGGCGTTCGCCGGAAACGGGCAACGTGAAGAGAATCGGGCTTCCGGGCCGGACGCCGTACAGATGCGGCGGATTGAAACGCGGGGAAAGCGGCGCGGCCGGCGTGAGGATGCCGAACTGGTTGTCGTCCGCGACGGGTTTCACCGGCGTGACGGTTGCGCCGTCTTCGACGGTGAAATACGCATCGCACCAGTCCGCGAGATCGTTGCAGTCGCCGTTTCCGCCGTTCGTGATCACGAGCGTCACGCGTTTCGCGCCGCGAAGATCGGCCTTGATCGGATGCGCGGCGCGGCCGAACTTCATGATGGGCGATTGCGCGACGGGCTTTTCGTCCGCTAATACGAAGAATTTGACCGTCCCCCATTCGGCGCCTGGATAGCCGGAGTCGGCGCCGACTCTGGCGGAGAACGCTATCGCCTTCCCGCCCACATCGACTTCGTAGATGCTCAGCGCATGCGTGCCGACGCCTTCGGTATAGGTCTTCTCGCCGATCTTGAGGGGAAAGCCGCCCACGTTCTTGCCGACTTGCGGCCGTTCCCAACCGCAGGTCATCGTGGACAGATCGAGGGACGAAAGCGCGATTTTCCGGTCGCCGAATGCGACGAGCGCACAGGCGCACGCCGTTCCGAAAAGAAGTTTCTTCATGGGAGCGTTTCGTTCGGAAGTTGTGTCAGAACGCCAGCTTTTCGGCGAGCGCCTTGAGCGCATCCATGTCGCCCTTCTGGTTGGCGAAGGCGATTTCGCCGGCGCCGTCGCCCCACCTCGGCACAATGTGGAAATGGACGTGCGGAACAGTCTGCCCCGCCGCCGCGCCGTTGTTCTGGAGAACGTTGAACCCGTCGCACGGAAGCGTCTTTTGTATGTGGTCGGCGACTTTCTTCACGCGCGCGATCACGGCGGCGAGCGTTTCGTCGGGCGTGTCCAAAAGGCCTGTCGTGTGCGCTTTCGGGATGACGAGCGTGTGGCCCT
>DCIH01000122.1:16628-18344 GCA_002317575.1 Verrucomicrobia bacterium UBA1731
TTGATGTCGAGGTAGGCGAGGACGACGTCGTCCTCGTAGACCTTGAAGCACGGAATCTCGCCGGCGGCGATGGCGCAGAACACGCAATTGTTCTTCATGATGGTCGGTCTCCTTCCAAAAGTCGTTTGCGGGCCGGTTCACTCGCCAAGACAGGCCTTGAGCAGTTCCGGCGAGAGAAATTCCCGCGTATCGTCGTCCACCAGCGAGAAACGGTTTCCGTCGTTCGGCGTGGAAAGGTAGTTCCACACGCTCCAGGAAATGCCGTTCGCCTTGGCGAACGCGATCACGTCGCGCATGTAGGCGACGCGGGACGCCTTGGGCGCGTGGCGGATCGTGCCGAATTCGCCGAGCCAGCAGATCTTGTCCGGATGCTCCTGCGTGAATTTCATGGCGCCCCACATGGCGCTGTTCAGCACCTCGGCGTCGATGCGCGTCACGCCGGGATACGAATTGGTATTGCCGTTCAGCTCGTGGAAACCGCGGTAGCGCGCCATGTCGGAACACGGATACTCGAGCACGCGGTTGTAGTGCAAAGGTCCGGCCTGCAGCACGCCGCGCTGATGCGTGAACTCGAACGGCACGTACATGTGGAACGTGTAGATGACGTTCTTGTCGTCCCAGATCTTGAGACTCTTGTACATCTGGTAGGAGTCGTTCCAGCACGTCGCCCCCACAACGATCGGCCGCGTGGGGTTCTTCGCGCGGATGGCCTTGATCATGCGGTCGGCGCAGTCGTTCCATTTGGCCGGATCGACGTTGCGCACTTCGTTCAGCAGTTCGAAGGCGATTCCGGGATGCTGGTGGTAACGACGCTCTATTTCGACCCACAGCGCGATGACGCGGTTCTGCAGGTCTTCATTGTCCAGCAGCTCCTTCTTTTCGGAGATGTCGCAATAGTTGCCGATGGCCTTGTGGAGGTTGAGCACCACGTTCATCTTGTGCTTGGCGCACCAGGCGATGAAGTTGTCGAGACACTTGAACGTGCGTTCGCGGTATGTGTAGGGGGACTCCTCCATCACGAGCTGGTCGAATCCGACGCGGATGTGGTCGAAGCCCCAGCCCTTGATGCGCTTCACGTCGGCCTCGGTGATGTAGCTTTCGAAATGCTCCAGGTCGCCGATGGTGATGTCCATGCGCTTGTCTTCGGGCAGCACGTTGAACCGCTTGTAGTTCGTGAGCCATCCGCCGATGCCCATCCCGCGGGAGAAACCGGGCCATTCCGCCGCCGACGACGGGAGGGATAGGGCGAGCAGTGCGACAATCAGGAACGACTTGAACATGAGGAACATCCTTTCGTGGATTGGACTTGAATGTGTTTCGTCACAGGCCGGACAAAATGCTCCGGATGGAACGCTCGCGCGCCTCGATGGATTCGCACAACCGGAACTGGACGCGCGCGCGATTGAGGTTCTGTTCCGGATGACGGGTCTTGAAGTAGACGTTGCCGGCCAGGTAGTCCTGGAAGAACCGCAAGCCGAGTTCGAACGCCAGGAGGCGGATGGCATCGTACAGATACGCGCGGTCGGCGTCGGTGAAGAACGCACCGGCCTCGTGCATGTAGCCCTTGCAGAACGCCGCGCAGAGGTCTTCGTCGAACGCCACTTTCCCGAGGTTCGCCGCTTCTTCGCCGGCGGGATTGCAAATGGACCGCAGCGCGTCGCCGAAGTCCGTCTGGACGAGTCCGGGAGACGCCGTGTCGAGGTCGATCATCGCCGT
>DCIH01000064.1:0-12274 GCA_002317575.1 Verrucomicrobia bacterium UBA1731
GAGTCGAACCCCTGTCCGAAATGGTTTGTTCCAAACGTCTACGCGTGTATCGGGCCTTTGATCTCGGGAACGGTACGCCGACTCGCGGGCTTATCCGATCCCATCCGTTCGGTTGTACGTGACCGAGGCGCCCGAGCGGAGAGCTCCTCGGCAAGTCCTGCTAAATTATGCCGCAACGGCTCAGCAGGCGTCGGCCGCGCGACATCGGGGCCAATGTTAGGCCGCGAGAGCGTAATCGTTGTTCGCGATTAACTTTTTGCCGGATGATTAACGAGGCCAACCGACGTCCTCGACGCGCAATCTGGCTTCCACGCATCCCGTCGAAACCGGATCACCCCCATTGAGAAATCCCAAATGGGAAAGACGGCGCGTATTGAACCACAAACCGCACCCGAAAGCAAGGAAAAATCGCCCTAGCGCGCCTTCGCCTCGCGCGTGAGCGATTCGTACTGGTTGCGGTCCCAATTACCGAATTTCTCCGCTTCGCGCGCAATGCCGCGCAGCGTGGCGGCCGCCTGTTTCTTGTCGCCTTTGGCGAGCAGCACGCGCGCGAGCGACAACTGCATGCGCGGATCCGCGGCGCCGCCCTGGCGCGCGAGCTCCACGGCCTTGCGAACGCACGATTCGGCTTCGTCCAGCTTCTGCTTGCGGTCGAGCAGCACCGCGCCCAGCGTTTCCCAGGAGACGTAGAGTTCCGGCTGCGCGGCCAAGGCCTTGCGCGCCCAGATTTCGGCCTCCTCGTACTTTTCGAGACGGCGCAGCACCTCCGCGAAATCGTTCATCGCCGCCGGCGTCGACTTCTCGCCGGCGCAGCTCAGTCGCAAATGCTTTTCCGCGTCGAGATAATCGCCGCGGTTGAGCTGCACGGACCCCATCACCCAGTTCGCAAGCTTGTTCGCGCGGTCGCGCCTGAGCACGATGCGCGCGTGGCGAAGTCCCGCCTCTTCGTCGTTCAGCTTCACGTCGAGATCGAGCACCATGTCGCCGTTCGCGGCGATTTCGGGACGCGCCGCCAGCGCGCGTCCGAGCGCGTCGCGCGCGTCCTTCTGGAACGCGCGCCCCTTGCGCAGGTAGAAGAGACCGGCCGTCAGATTGAGGTAGTACTCGCGCGGATCGCCCGCAAGCGTCGCCAGACGCGGCAGCACCACCTTCTCGACCTCCTCGAGCGCCTTCTTCTTTTCGCCCATGTCCTTCGCCTGGTCGGCGCGCGCCATGAGCGCGGCGCCGCGCATGGACCACGCCTGCGTGGAATCGGGATGCTCGTCCGTCGCGCGCGCGAACGCGGCCGCGGCGGCGACGGAATCGCCAGACGCGAGCGCCAGCAGACCGTTCTCCAGTTCGGCGTCCTTTTCGGGAACTTTTCCGAGAAGCTCTTTCGCCTCGTCAAGTTTTCCCTCCTGCAACGCCATGCGCGCCAGACCCAGATACGCCACGCGCGCCGTTTCGCCGCCGGCCGCCGCCGCCGCCGCGTACGTCTCCTTGGATTGCGATGTCTTCCCTTCGCCGGCGTAAATCGCCGCCATCATGTTGAGCATGGCCGCCTGGCGGTTCTCCGGCAGGATGTCGATGGCGCGCTTCACCTGCGCGAGCGCGCTGCCGAACTGGCCGGTGGCCGCCCACGCGAATCCCATGCGCACGAAGATCCCGGGATTGCGGATGTAGCCGTACCAGCGCGAAAGCGCCCACAGGTGGTAGCGGCGCTTCGGGTCGTCCACCAGCGTCTGAAGCGCCTTCTCGACTTCCTTCGCGCGTTTGCGCGCCACGGGGACATCCGCGCGGACCATCTCGAATTCGTTGTAGAGCGCGCACAGGTTGTCCGGATCGATCTCCTTCAGCACGAGTTCGTACGTCTCGAACGCGTCTTCGTCGCGGCCCAGGTCCTGCAACAGCACGCCAAGGTCGTTCGCGACGAGGCCCAGATGCCGGCGCAGGTTCAGCTTCTGACGTTCGACGGGGTCGTCGCACGCGGCCGCCGACAGCGACCCCGCGCCGCGCTTCGCCGTCTTGAGCGGGCGTTTGAACGCGTTCCAGAACGCGAAGAAATCCCGCTTGAGCGCCGCACCGTCCAACCCGTTCGTGCCCGCGTTTCCGCGGAAGAAGAGCGCGTCCGGAACGGGCTGCGCGGCGGCGATGCTCCACAAGTCCGGCATGCCCGCGACGGCCGCCTTCCCGGCGACCCTGGGATCGTTTGCGAACCAGTCCTGCAGGAACGGCAGCACGCCCAGCAGCGCGGCACCTTCGAGATCCACGCCGGGCACGTCCTTTTCGAGCGCCTTGGCGCGGACCGCCAGACGTTTGAGGTAGGCGTCGTCCAGATCGCGGTGCAGGCACACGAGCGTCAGTTCGCGGCCTTCCGCCGCCGCGGCGAGGCGCAGATTGTCGTCCAGCGTGCCGTCGGTCACAAGCCACGCGCGGTCCCCGAGACGCTTGAGCGTTTCGCGCGCCAACTGATCGGCGAAGTCGCCGCGCGACGCGTCGTGCACGAAGAAATTGACGACCGCGGCGAGCGCCACCGCCGCCGCGAACGCGAATCCGGCGACCGGCGCCAGCGCGCGGCCGGCGCGCATCGCGGGCGTCCAGCGCTCTTCATCCTCGGGCGTCTTCGCGAGAAGGAACCAATACGCCGCAAGATAGCCGGCAACCGCGGCTGCCAGCGCGCAGCTCGCCACGGGCGCGGAGGCCGTCGCGAGCCACACGGCGGACGGCGCAAGCGGCGTCGCGAGCAGGCACGCCGCACACAGCGTCATCGCCAGATGGAACCAGTACTGCGTCCATGTGCGTTCCGCGTTCAGCCCCCGCCGCGCGATGAGCGCGCAGGCCGCGAAACCGCCGCACGGCAGCACGACCTGCACGAGCGTGGCCACGATCGGCTTCCAGCCGGCGTGGAAGAACCACGACAGCGCCTGCCCCTTGTGGAAACCGAAGATCGCCTTGAACGCGGCGGGAAAGGACGTCTCCGCGACGCCGGCTGCGAACGACACGGACCAGAGCGCGCCGGCGACGCCGGACAAGACGTACAGGAAGACCAGTCCGCCGGCCGGCTTTCCGCGGCGACGGCACGTCGCCACGAAAGCCCACAGCGCGAACGGCGACACCATCGCGACGGAGACGCTCTCGACACACCCCCAGGCGAGCGCCCCGCCGGAAACCAGCGCGAACAGCCACGCCAGACGCGGGAAACGGACGACGCCCGAAACGAGTTCGAAGCAGAGCAGCGCCCACAGGACGTCGAAGATCCGGTAATCCAGATGCGTGGACGCATCCCACGGCGCCATCGCGAACACGAACGAGACGCCCGCGGCGAACGCCGCGGCGTTCGCGGCCGCGGCCGCGAACGGACGCGTTTCGTCGGACGTGGCGACGGCGCGCACGAAACGCGACACGAGACGCGCCAGCAATCCGGCGGCGGCGACGCCGCACAGCAGCGAAAACGCGTTCAGGCGCGTGACGCCGGCGAAAAGCGGCACGTGGGCGAACCAGCCCGCAAAGAGCGACCACAGCGGATGCAGCGCGGAGCCGGCGCCGTCAAGCCCCAGACGCTCCACGGCCAGACGGGCCGACTCGCCGGGCAGCGCGTGGTGCGCAAGCGAACTCGCGTAGACGGCGAACGCCGTCAGCGCAACGATGATTGCAGGCATGAGGAACCTCCTTCGGAAGCGGCGTCAGCACGCCGCGGGGCATTTGGCGGGGCAATGGGCGCAACCATGCGCGCAATGCGCGGGCTTGGACACATCCTCGCCGGTCCAGCAATAGGTGCACAGACGGTCCTTCGGCAACCCGATCGCCGCAACGAGATCGTCCAGGCGCTGGTACGCGAGCGACGTGAGGCCCAGTTGGCGGCGAACGTACTCGACCATGTTCTTGTACGGCGCGCCGTCCGGATCGCGGTAGACGGAAACGTCGGCCTTCTCGCCGTCCTGGCTGCGGATGAACCGGCGCGTGATGAGGTCGTACACCGACTTGGAACGCGAGAAGTTGAGGAACTCGCACGGATACAGGAGCGGCGGACAGGCGATGCGCACGTGCGCTTCCTTCGCGCCGTCGGCGTACAGGCGCTTCGCCTGCTGGCCGAGCTGCGTTCCGCGCACGATCGAGTCGTCGCACATCACGAGACGCTTGTCGCGGATGAGCCCCGGAACGGGGATGAGCTTCATCGCCGCGACCTTCTCGCGCTGACGCTGGTCGCTCGGCATGAAGGATCGGGCCCAGGTGGGCGTGTACTTCACGAACGGCCGGGCGAACTTGACGCCGGCTTCGTGCGCATAACCGAGCGCATGCGAGGTTCCGCTGTCCGGGATGCCGCCCACGGCGTCCGCCTCGACGGGCGCACGCTTCGCGAGATGGCCGCCGCAGCGGTAGCGCGCCATCTCCACGTTGCGCCCCTCGTAGGAGGAGGCGGGATATCCGTAGTAGACCCAGAGAAACGAACAGATCGCCATCTTGTCGCCGGGTGCGATGAGCGTGGTGACGCCCTCGGGCGTGATCTCCACCAGTTCGCCCGGCCCGAGATCGCGCTCGTAGTCGTAGCCGAGGTTCGTGAGCGCGCACGATTCCATGAGCGCGATCGTGGCGCCGTTTCGGCGCCCGATCACGATCGGCGTGCGGCCGTATTTGTCGCGCGCGGCGAAGAGACGGCCGTCCTGCGTCATCAGCAAGATGGAGCAGCTGCCCTGGATTTTCGACTGGGCGAGCTTGACGCCCTCCACGATCGTGGGCGACGACGCGATCAGCGCGGAGACCACCTCCGTGGGGCCGACCATCCCGCTCGTGGTGGAATACTGGAGCTGCGCACTGTTCTGCTCGAAAAGTTCCCGCTTGATTTCCTCGATGTTGGAAATGAGGCCCACCGTGCAGATCGCGAACGTGCCGAAGCGGCAGCACATCACCAGCGGCTGCGGATCCGTGTCGGAAATGACGCCGATGCCCGTGCGGCCGCGCATGCGAGAGAATTCGTGATCGAACTTCGACCGGAACGGCGCATTGGAGATGTTGTGGATCGAGCGGTCGAAGCGGCCGTCCTCGACCGTGCAAAGGCCGCCCCGATGCGTGCCGAGATGCGAATGATAGTCCGTGCCGAAGAACAAATCCGGCACGCAGTCCTCTTTCGAAGCGACGCCACAGAAACCGCCCATGTTCTCACCCTACTTTCTCACCATGTCCGTGATGGCGGACAGGAACTGGTTGACGTCCGTGAAACGCCGATACACGCTGGCGAAGCGGATGTACGCCACTTCGTCGATCTTGTGAAGCCGGTCCATGACGAGTTCGCCGAGTTTCTCGGAGGCGATTTCGTCCGTGTCGATGGCGGACACGACGCCATCCAGAAGGCTGCGGATCTGCTCGTCGGACACCTTGCGTCCCGCGCACGCGACGCGCACGCCCGCCTCGAGTTTCTTCCGGTCGAACGTCTGGCGCCGTCCGTCGCGCTTCACGACGATCACTTCGTCGCGGTCGATCTCCTCGTGCGTCGTGAACCGGCAGCCGCAGGTCACGCATTCGCGGCGGCGGCGGATCGCCGCGCCGTCACGCACCGCGCGCGAGTCCAGCACCTTGTCTTCGTCGGCACCGCATTTCGGGCATTTCATCGCGCGCGTCCCTTCCGATCACTTGCCGTTCGGGCACTGCGTGCAATGGCGGCAGTCGAGATTGATCGGCGGCGGCGGCAAAGCGCCCTTCCGCCGCGCGTTCCAGTCGGTGAAGCGGTTGATGACCGCCAGAAGGAGCCCGAGCACAATGAAGCCGCCCGCGGGCAGGATCGCGATGGTGATCGCCTGACCGGCGAACTGGCGCACCGCACCCACCAGCGTGAGCGCAAGCGTGAAGCCGAGACCGCTGCCGAGCCCGTCCGCCAACGACGGAATCACACCGTTCTTGCAGGCATAGGCCTCCGCGCGGCCGAGGATGATGCAATTCACGACGATCAGCGGAATGAAGATGCCAAGTGATTCGGAGAGCGCCGGCAGGTACGCCTGGAGCACCAGATCGATCGTGGTGACGAACGTGGCGATGATCACGATGTAGCAGGGAATGTGCACGGCGGCGGGTATGACCTTCCGCAGCGCGGAGACGAGGCCGTTGGAGCACACGAGCACGAAGGTGGCCGCCAGACCCATGCCCACGGCGTTCTCGACGCTCGTGGTTACCGCCAGGGTGGGACACAGGCCGAGCACCAGACGGAAAGTGGGGTTGTTCTTGAAAATGCCGTACCAAAATGCGAGCCACGTCTTCATGACCGGGCATTATAGCACGTCATGCCGACAACGGCATCACCAAAATCGCCATTTCGGCGGAAAGAGCGGCACGTTCTCCAAATGGTCGACGGCGTCCGGCGAACCGTTTTCGCGCGAACCGTACACCTCAACCACGTCAAAGCGGAAACTGGCGTGCCAATGGTTCTTCATCAACCAGCTCGCACACGCCCGCAGAAGATTTTGCTTTTTCCGACGATCAATCCCCGCCAGACGCGTGGCGTACGGGGAGCGCTTCTTGTGCGTCTTGACTTCCACGAAGACGAGCGTTCCTTCGGGCGTTTCGGCGATCAGGTCGAGTTCGCACCGCGCATCGCCCGCCACGGGCCTGACGCCCCGTCCGCGGATGGTCCAGCCCTTCCCTTCAAGAGACTTCGCGGCGGCGGCTTCGCCCCATTCGCCCTGCTTGACGCTCTTCATGCCGCGCGCATACGCGTCGTCCGTCCGCGCGTCAAAGTCGGCGTCCGCCTGCCCGCCGACATGCACGGGAAGCGTCGTTTTGGGCTTGCGGCTGAAGAATCCGAACACGGCGAAATTCCTTCACTGCTCGCGCTCGAGACGCACGACGGCGGCGCCAAGACCGGGAACGCAGCCCGATTTCCGAACCGCAACGCGCACGCGCCTGACGCGCGCGTCCTCGAGGCAGATCCGGCAGACGACGTCCGCCGCGCGTTCGACGAGCCGGCATTTCGCCGCCCGGAGCGCGTCGCGAATCTTCGCCGCCAGCGCCGCGTAGTCGACCGTGTCGGCGAGATCGTCGGACGCCGCCGACCGGGACAAATCGATCTCGATCGCGACATCAAGCACGAGCCGCTGTTCGCGGCAACGCTCTTCGGGAAGGTCGCCGATCACGCAGTCGACCGCAAAATCCTTCAGCTCAAGCACATCGGCCATCAGTCCATCACCTTCACGGTCGTTTCGTCCGCGTCTTCGGCCGCGCGGACAATCTTCGTTTTCGGACGTTCGCCGAAGAGTACCGTTCCCAGACGCACCCATGTGGCCCCCTCTTCGACCGCCACCTCGAAATCGCCGCTCATGCCCATCGAAAGCCGCGGAAACCCGGCGTCGAAGCGCGTTTCCATTTCGTCGCGCAGTTCACGCAACCGACGGAAGAACGGCCGCGTCTCCTCCACCTTGTCTTCGGGCACGAACGGCGCCATCGTCATGAACCCCTCGATCGTGACGGACGGACAATGCGCGAACGCATGTTCGAGAACGGCCGGAACCTCTTCGGGTTTCATCCCGCTCTTGCTGCGCTCGCCGGAGACATTCACCTCCAGCAACACGTGCGGACGCTTGCCGATTTCCGACGCGATCGTTTCGATGCGGTCCAGCAACGCGGCGGAATCAACGGAATGGAAGAAGTCGAACAACTCGAGCGCGGGACGAACCTTGTTCTTCTGCAGGTGTCCGATCAGATGCCAGTCGGGGCCGGACACGCTCGCGGGCTTTTTCCAGGCCGCTTCCTGAACCTTGTTTTCGCCGACGATCCTGAGCCCGTGCTCCCACGCTTCGCGCACGACGTCCTCCGCGTGCGTCTTCGTGACGGCCACGATCTCGACCTCGTCGCGCGCGCGGCCGGCGCGCACGCACGCGGCGGCGATTCGCCTCTCGACATCTTCGAGAATCTCGCCAAAGTCCCTCATTTCGGATCTCCCATGGAGAAGCGGCGCCCGCGCCGCTTCATCACGCTCATTCCGCCAACGCGCCCGTCAATTCGCGGACGGACGCGAAACCGTTCGCCTCGCAATACGCGGCGATGCCGTCGCACACTTCCGCCGCCGCATTCGGATTCGTGAATGTCGCCGTGCCCACGGCCACGGCCGATGCGCCCGCGAGCATGAGTTCGATGGCGTCGTTCGCGTCATACACGCCGCCCATCGCGAGAATCGGCAGTTTGCTGAAGCGGTGCGCATCGTACACGCACTTCACCGCCACGGGGTGGACGCAGCGTCCGGAAAGTCCGCCCGTCTTGTTGCCCAGCACGGGCTTGCGCGTCTTCACATCGATCACCATCGCGGGAATCGTGTTGATCAGCGACAGCGCGTCGGCGCCGGCCTCTTCGCACGCGGCCACGTAGGGGCGCAAGTCCGGCACGTTCGGCGCGAGCTTCACGAAAAGCGGCAACGCCGTCGCGGCGCGCACGGCCTTCACGACCTCGGCGAGAATCTTGGGATCCTGGCCGAACGTGTGCCCGCCGGCCTTCACGTTCGGACAGCTCACGTTCATCTCGATCGCCGCGATCAGCGGATGCGCCGCCTTTGTCAGCGTCGCGGCGGTCTCGGCGTATTCGTTGACGGACCCGCCCCAGATGTTGACGATCAACGGCGGCGCGTCCTTGACCGATTCCGCATAGTGCGGCACGTAATGCTCCGCGAACGGCGCCGCGCCGGGGCCCTGCAGACCGATGGCATTCACAAGCCCGCCGAACACTTCGCAATGACGCGGCATCGGATTGCCCGGCCATTCTTCCATGCGAACGCCCTTCACGGTGACGGCGCCGAGCTTCGCGTAATCGAGCGCGTCGGCGTATTCCGCGCCGTACCCGAACGTGCCGCTCGCCGTGGTGACGGGCGTGCGCATCGCAAGGCCGCCGACATTGACGGAAAGGTCTACCATACGATGTCCTCCGCCTTGAAGACGGGACCGTTCACGCAGCAGCGCGCGTTGAAGACATTGCCGTCCGCGCCCTTGATCTTCTGGATGCACGCGAAGCACGCGCCGACGCCGCAGATCATGTGGCGGTCCATCGAAATCCATCCCTTCATGCCGGTTCCCGTCGCGCGCATCGCAACGGCGTGCAGGAGTCCGTCCGGGCCGCACGTGAACAGTTCGAACGTCTCGCCCTTCTCGCGCAACGCGGCCAGTTCGTCGTCCAGGGGATCGACGACGAATCCCTTCACGCCGGCAGAACCGTCGTTCGTCGCGACGCGCACCTCGACGCCCAGCGCGCGAAACCTGTCCAGCGCCAGCAAATCGCCCGCCGTGCGCCCGCCCACGAAGAGAATCGGCTTGGGCGCGTCCGGCTTGGCGTTCGCGAGCAAGGTTTTCGCAAGGAAATGGAGCGGCGCGACGCCGAAGCCGCCACCCACCAGCAACGGCACGCCGTCGCATGTGGACGGGAATCCGTAGCCGAGCGGACCGAGCACCTCGATTTCGCAACCGACGGGGGCCGCCTTCAGCGCTTCAGTTCCGCGCCCGACGATCTTGTAGAGCAGCGTCAGCTTGCCGTCGCCGCCGTCGAACACGGAAAACGGACGGCGCAACGCCGTCTTTTCCAGACCGGGCACGCGCACGTGCACGAACTGGCCGGCCGTGACGGCCGCGGCGATCTTCGGCGCCGCAAGCACCAGGAACCGGTATCCGGGGGCGGCGTCCACGTGCTCGAGCACGCGGCACGTTTCGTTGAAGCCCGCCATCAGATCGACTCCACCTTCAGCGTCAGGTTCTTCTGCGCGATGACGCGCACCTCCACGCCCTCGGCGATCGGCTGGTCGGCCGACGCCGTCCACTCCGCGTCGCCCAGCAGGATGCGCCCGGGGACTTCCACGCGAATCGCCGCGATCACCTTGCCGATGCGCCCCATGTACGGGCTCTCGATCGCCTTGGATTCGTCCGTATCGCCCATGAATACGCTCTTCACGTAGCGGCGCAACGCCACAAGATACACCACCGAGAAGATGGAGAACATCCCGAGCTGCCAATTGAGCGACGGATGGAGCGCGTCCGGCAGCACCAGCACGAGCGCACCGACCGTGGCCGCCGCCAAACCGAAGAAGAACACCACGAATCCGGGCGTCAGAATCTCCGCCAGCATCAGTGCCGCGCCAACATACAGCCAAAGCCATCCTGCCGAAAGAAAGTTCATGCCTTCACCCATTCCGTGACGAGGGGTTTGCCGCATTTGCCGAAGCATTCGCCAGGACGGACCGTGAAGCGGACTTCCTGGTCCTTCGGCAGTTCGGAAAACGCGAATCCGACGCGACCCTTGCGACCGACGCGGGAACGCGGCAGATAATAGTCGTCCGCAAGAACGCGCTTCGTGAGCACGGTCTTGCCGTCCTTCGTCTCGGCGGCGACCGTGTAGTTGAGCACGCGCGTCGCGTCGGTGCAGAGCGCCGCCGGGAAGGAAACGTCGAAGTACGGAACCTTCGTTTCCGTCTTCTTGCCGTCCTTCTCCTCCTTCCGGACCGTCTCCGCCTTCTTCACCACGGCCTTGGCGTCCGCCGCGAATTCCGGCGCGACCGCCTTGGCGGCACGACCCGCGAACGCGAACGGCTTGGATTCGGCCGCCGGAAGCGGCATGATCCAATTGGGACCGAGGTCTTCGTCGTAGCTGAAACTGCGGCGCACGATTTCGGCGTGGTCGTCGTACACGCGCCACAACATGCCTTCGCGCGCTTCGGAGGCATCCTGTCCGTCCGCGAGCATCACGGGTTTGAACACACGGTGGCCGCTGTTTTCGTAGCCGGTGTCGCGGAATTCGTCGTAGGGCTTTCCGTTGTAGCGCAGCGAACTCGTTCCCACGGACGTGAACGCGCCCTGCCAGAATCCGCGCTCGTCCAGGAGCGTGTAGTGCGAATGGCCCGAGAACGCCACGGCGTTCGGAAACGGCGTGAGCGCGCGCGTCGAATTGCCGTCGTCGTGGCCCCACGCCCACGAACCGTAACACGTGTCCTTCGGATGCGGATGCTGGTAATAGAAGAACGGAAGCTTCGGATCGAGCGATGTGCCGTTCGCCTTCATCCAGGATTCGAGATCCGGACCTTTTCCCCACGCGGAACCGTTCGCGGGATCCCAATGTCCGCCGATGAAGTCGTAGCCCTTCACGGTCTTGCGGTAGATGGGCGCGTATTCTTCGTGGAAGACCTCCTCCCACGCCTTCTTCATGCCGATGTTCGGCAGGAACTCGCGCTTGAGTTCTCCCGAGGGCTGGCCGTAGATCATGTAACCGTAGTTGAAGCCCTCGTAATCGTGGTTGCCGTAGACGAAGAGCTTTTCCACGTGACGCCCGTCCGGTGCGGTGTCGTTCGGGAACACCGACTCCCAGGCGTCGGCCACGGCCTGCAGCTGCGAAATGAGACCGGCGTCCGCCATGTCGCCGGCGATGACCACGGCGTCCACGCCCTGGTCGCGGAACCAGCGGAACGTGTGCTTCAGGACGCGCGTGTTGCCCTGTCCGCCGCGGTCAATGTCCTCGGCGATGATGTGGATGTCGCTCACCACGCCAAATGTGATGTTCGGCTTACCGCCCGAAGCGAGCCCCGGAAACATTCTGCAGCCCGTGAGCGCCGTGAAGCTCGCCGCGCCGCCGATGAAAAACCTTCGCGAAACGTCCATGTTCTTGCCTTGGTTAGGGGTCAGGGGTTAGGGGTTAGGTGTCAGCACGAACGCTTCAACCATCAACTCACGACCGCGAGCGTCTGGCCTTTGACCACGACTTCGCCGTGTTTGGCGAGGAATGTGATTTTGCCGCCCGCGGGCGCCTTGATGGGATTGAACAACTTCATCGCCTCGACGATGCACACCGCGTCGCCGGCCTTGACGGCGGCGCCGTCCGCGGCGAGCTCCGGCTTGCCCGGTCCCGCGCTGCGGTAGAACGTGCCGTTCAAAGGCGCCGGCACGGGCGTGCCGGCGGGCGCGGCGACAGACGCCGCAGGCGCCGACGGCGACGCGGGCGCGGCGGCAGCGGGCGCGGCGGCGACGGGCGCGGTCGCCTCCTGGTCGGCGGGAATTGGATCCCGCTTGCCCTCCGGCTGTGCGCGCCACTTGAAGTAGCCGAGCGCCACTTCGGGGAAGAGGCAGTAGGAAAGAATGTCCTCTTCGGCCTTCACGAGGCCGGCCGGAATCTCCTTCGCGGCGGCGGCGAGGCCGGGATTGAGAAGATCCGCCGGACGGCAGGTGATCGGCTTCAGTCCGCCGCACAGCTTCTTGCGGAGCGCGAGCGCGATCGGCGCGGGCGTACGGCCGTAGTAGCCGGCGGCGTAGTGCTTCGTCTCGTCCGTCACCATCGAATAGCGCTTGCC
>DCIH01000064.1:12310-16996 GCA_002317575.1 Verrucomicrobia bacterium UBA1731
TCTGCACGCCCACGATCTGCGAGGTGGGCGTCACGAGGGGCGGATAGCCGAGATCGGCGCGCGTCTTCGGAAGCTCCTCGAGCACCTCGGGCAGACGGTCGAGCGCGCCCTGCTGGGCGAGCTGGCTGCGGAGATTGGAAATCATGCCGCCGGGAATCGCGTGCACCAGGACGCCCGCGTCCACGGGCTCGACCTTACGGCAGCTCGCGGGCTGGCGCTTCTGCTTGAGATCGCGGAAGTAGGCGTTGATTTCCGCGAGCTTCGAGGCGTCGAGGCCGGTGTCGAAGCCCTCGGATTCAAGGATCGTCTTCACCGACTCGCACGGCGGCTGGCTGGAGAAGGAACTCATCGTGGAGATTGCGCAGTCCACGCAGCCCGCGCCGGCTTCGACGGCGGCCATGTACATCGCCGCGGCCATGCCGCTGGTCATGTGCGAGTGGACCTGCACGGGCACGTCGGGAACGGCTTTGACGAGCGCCGAAACGAGTTCGCGCGCGGCGCCCGGCGTCAGGATGCCGGCCATGTCCTTGATGCACAGCGTGTCCACGCCCATCGCGGCCTGCTCTTTGGCGAGTTTCACGTAGGCAGCGACCGTGTGGACGGGCGACGTCGTGTAGGAGATGGTGCCCTGCGCGTGGCCGCCGTATTTCTTGACGGCCTTGATCGCGGTTTCGAGGTTGCGCGGATCGTTCAGCGCGTCAAAGACGCGGAAGATGTCCATGCCGTTTTCGCGGGCGAGCGCCACGAAGCGTTCCACGACGTCGTCGGGGTAGTGTTTGTAGCCGAGCACGTTCTGGCCGCGCAGCAGCATCTGAAGGGGTGTCTTCTTGCAGACGCCCTTCAGCAGGCGCAGGCGTTCCCAGGGATTTTCGCGCAAGAAGCGCATGCATACATCGAATGTGGCGCCGCCCCAGCACTCGAGCGAATAGAAGCCCGCGCCGTCGATCGCCTCGGCGATCTTGAGGATGTCGTCCGTGCGCATGCGCGTCGCCCAAAGCGACTGGTGCGCGTCACGGAGCGTCGTATCGGTGATCCGAACCTTTTTCATTTTCATATCCTTGCCAAGTCCTTGCGTTTCCGGCGACGCGTCACTTGCGGGCGTTCGCCTTTTCAATCATGTCGGCCATGGCGTCGCGCCAGGCGAGCACGTCCTCGGGATCGTTCGTGTATTCGGCCAGACCGGCGAGCACGGTCTTGGGCACGGCGACGAGCGCGCGCGCGTCGTCGGCCCACGCCGCCGTCGGATGGGCCTTGATCTTCTCTTCGAGCAGCTGCACATAGGCGAGGTCCTCGAGACCGTCGCGGAAGTTCTCGAAACGGATGGTGGTGCACGGCACGCCGTCGGGGCCGGCGCACAGCCAGCTGTAGCCGCCGTTGCTCGTGGTCCAGCTCCGGGCCGTCCAGTCGGTGAACGCGCTCTTGCCGGAAATCGGGCGCTTCGAATTCCAGATCGTTGTCTCCTGGTAGAGGAATCCGTCGGGACGGTACCTCGCCGTCATCGCGCCCATCAGCAGGCGGCCTTCGATCGCGGGGCTTTCGATATACATGTTCGCCTGCATGCTGTCCGGGTCGTTGTGGATGTACCACCAGATCTGGCGACCCTGCTTGCGCGCCTTCTCGGCGCGGGACGGGTCGAACTTCTCGGTGAGTGGCGTGAAACGGTCCATGACATCGAGCTTCGTGCCCACGCCGAGCTTGTCGTCGTATGTGGTGGTGAGGATCGGGACATTCGGCATCACGCGCTTGAGCTCGCCCACCGCCCAGCGGACATTCTCGAAGTACTTCTCGCTCACGTCGTCGCAACCGTAGATGAACACATAGCGTTCGAGGCCCACGGACTTCGCCGCCTGATAGCTCTTGAGCAAACGCGCAACCGTGCTCACGCGCCACATGGCCTTTCCGGTTTCGTCCATGCGTTTCGGATAGTCCCAGTGGCCGAGGTTGAATCCGACCAGACGGCCTTCGCGCGCGAAACGCGACAGCGCGCTGATCTTAAGGCCGGCGTTCGCGAGGCTGCTCAGGTACAGGTTGTCGAATGTGACGAAATGTTCGGCCAGGAAATCGATCCACTCCGCCTCGTGGCGTTTCCATTTGTTGACGGGCGATTCGGCGTCGGCGAGCAGCTGGTTGTTGCGTTCGATCTCCTCGGGCTTGGCGGCCTGCCAGTTCGGCGACGGCGCAAACGAAAGCGCGGTGGGAATCGGCGTGCGTTTCGGCACGGCGAAATCGTTCACGCGCACCGAGAGCGGAAGGCGGCGAATCTCAAGCCCGTCTACGGACACGACGAGATCGCCCTCGTACGTGCCGGCGGCCTGGTCGTCGGGCGCGTGGAACTCGACCCAGAAGCCCTGGACATCCCCGACCGCGATGTCCACCGATCCGAGGTGGTCGAGGAGCGGATCCGGCCACCAGCCGAGCTGCGCCTTCTCCTCCACGCGGTCGAAGCCGCTTCCGTCCGCTTTCCGGACATGGCGAGCCACTTTGTACGGCGCCTCGTCGACGAGCTCCACATAACCCAGCACGGACGTCTTCACGCGGGAAGCGGGTATCTTCTTGCGGGGCGCCAGACGCGCGACGCCCTTGTTGGGCCGCACGAGTTCGGTGGCCGTGACGCTCACGCTCGCGAGCGGCTTCTGCACGGGCGCGACGAAAATCTGAACGGCTTCGCGTTCGCCGCGCGCGAGCCGCACGCGGATTTCCTTCGCCGGCTTCGGCAACGCGCCGGCGCGCGGCAAAACCTTTTCCATGGACGACGCGACGCCCACGAACACGCCGTCCTCGGCCGCTTCGGCCAGGGCCTTGAGCCGGATGTCATCGGCCGCGCGCGCCATGAGGCAGGCGGCGCAGGCCAGCGATAACGCGATGTGACGTTTCATGTGCATGATCCTTCCGGTTGCTACACGGCCGCGGCGGCCTGCCAGGCCGAACGGTCCACGGGCGCCTGACGCGCGCCAAACAGCCTGCGCAACGTGCCGACGCCATACACCCAAAGCGTCACCACGCACACCGGCACGTGGTAAAGCCACGCGCGATCGGGCCTGCGAAAAGCGCCGACCGCCATTTGCGCAAGAAGCGGCAGCACCGTGGCCGTGCACAGGCAGAACAGCAGAATGCCCGTCTTGCGTTGACGATCCCACGGATACGACCGCTGTTTGGATTGGGCGAAATACAGGAAATCGCGTATGCGGCGGCGCTGCTTGCGGGCGAAATCGGACAGCCGCGAGCAGTAGAGATGCACGATGCCCGTCTTGACTTTCGCGACCTTGACGGCGCCCGACCGGCGGATGCGTTCGTACAGGATGTCGATGTCGAACAGATACGGATCCCAGTTGCTGCCGTCCAACAGCGACCGGCGGAACACGAACCCGTTCGCGCCGATGGTGGGCAGCGCGGACGCGCCGAGCGACAACTTCAGGTAGTCGCCCTTGTCTTCGGACGGCACGTCGAGGCCGGTCCATTTCCCCGTCACCGCGGAAACGCGGTCGTAGTTGCCCGTAAACAGGCAGATCGGGTCGTTCATGCCCAGCAGCGCGAAATAGCGCGTGAGCGCGGGATCGCCCGGACGGACCGCGTATTCCAGAGGTTCGGAAGCGACGATCTCGGGATCGGCGAACGGCGCCATCATGCGCGAAAGCCAGCCGGAATCGGGCAGGACATTGTCGGAATCCACAAGGGCGATCACGTCGCCGTGCGCCGCCTTGATGCCGGCCGTTTTGCCGGCCTCGCCGGTCTTCAGCGGATTGTCCGTCACCACGTCCACGCCCTTGGCGCGGGCAATTTCCAGCGTGCGATCGACGCTGCCGGCGTCCGCGACGACGATTTCGTATTCGGTGCGCGGGAAATCCTGCGCCAGGATCGCGTCCAGGCAGTCCCCGAGCGTCCGCTCGGAGTTGAGCACCGGAATGACGATCGACAACCGCACGGACAGAGACCCGTCAGATCGGCTTTGCGTCCGCCCAGAGCTTTTCGAGCGCGTAGTAGGCACGCGCCTCGGGCGAAAACACATGCAGAACCACGTCCACGTAGTCCACGACGATCCAGCCGCTTTGCGGATCGCCGCTGGTGCGGTAGGAATCGACGCCCTTTTCCTTCATCGCGCGCTGAACGCCCGCGACGAGGCCCTTGAGGTGCGGGGCCGCCGTGCCGGTGGCGACGACGAACGCATCCGCCAGACCGGAAACGCCGCGAACGTCGTAGGTCTTGACATCCACGGCCTTCTTGTCCGCCAGCGCGGACCTGACGAGTTCGACTTGTTCTTTCAGAGTCATAAACTTCTCGATTCCGGCCTTCAGCGCTTCTTGACGAGCGCCGGATTGACGGGCGTCGTCTTCACCTTCTCCACGATTTCGGCCGTAACCTCGGGATGGTCCTTGAGATACTGCATCGTGGCCATCGTGCCCTGGCCGAGCTGCTCGGTGCCGTAGGCGATCCAGCTGCCGCGCTTCTCGACGACGCCGCGCACCAGCGCCGCGTCGAGCACGCTCCCCTCCCACGAAATGCCGCACGTGTAGAGGATGTCGAATTCCGCCTCGGTGAACGGGGGCGCGACTTTGTTCTTCACGACCTTGACGCGCGTGCGATTTCCGATGACCGTGTTGGCGGCGTCCTTGATCTGGCCGATGCGCTGCACCTGCAGGCGGCAGGAGCAGTAGAACTTCAGGGCCTTGCCGCCGGGCGTCGTCTCGG
>DCIH01000064.1:17036-22334 GCA_002317575.1 Verrucomicrobia bacterium UBA1731
CGCGCACCTGGTTGGTGAAGATGCACAGCGTCTTCGTCTGCGCGAGGATGCTCGTGAGCTTGCGCATCGCCTGGCTCATCAGGCGCGCCTGCAGGCCCATGTGGCTGTCGCCCATGCTGCCGTCGATTTCCGCCTGCGGCGTGAGCGCGGCAACGGAGTCGACGACGATGACATCGAGCGCGCCGGACTTGCAGAGCTGTTCGCAGATGGAAAGCGCCTCTTCACCGGAATTCGGCTGGGAAACGAGAAGGTCGTCGAGATTCACGCCGATCTTCTTCGCATAACCGGGATCGAGCGCGTGCTCTGCGTCGATGAACGCGGCGACGCCGCCGGCCTTCTGCGCGTTGGCGACCACGTGAAGCGCAAGCGTCGTCTTGCCGGACGACTCCTGGCCATAGCATTCGACGATGCGGCCGCGCGGCAGACCGCCCACGCCCAGGGCGAGGTCGAGGGACAACGCGCCGGTGGATATCACATCGACGTTGTGCTGGCCCTCGTCACCCAGCCGCATGATGGAAGATTCGCCGAATTCCTTGCGAATTTGGCTCAAAATCGCGTCCAACGCGCCATTCGTTTTCTTCTCTACGACTTTTTCCTTGGCCATGACTACATCTCCCAAAATATGTTGGTTGGATTATATCACGTGCAGGACCGTTTTGAAAATCCAAATGTGTGGTCAAAATCAGGCCGAAAGGCCAGAATAAGATTTCATCGGCATTAAATCAATTTTACCTCGTGCACTGATTCCAGACGCCGGAAAACAAAAAAAAACACCCCGCCATCCGGAAGACGGCGGGGCAATTTTCGAAGCGCGGTGCATCCCGCGCCGCGCTGCGACGGGAAACGCCGTGTCACCACTCCACGAGCGCGAACGCGTTCGGGTGGAGGCGCAGAACGAAGGAACCGTCCGCCGCGCACGCAAGCGGCACTTCCGTGTGGCTGCGGATCGGATCCGTCACATGGCAACGCGCACGGCGCGGATCGAGGCCGGGAAGCCGCAAATACACCGTCGCCATGTCGGTGATGTTGTTGTCCTCGGAATAGCGGGCGACGAGAAGCGCCTTCGCGCCGTCCTTGCCCTTGGCCGCGACGGCGCGGAATCCTTCCTGTCCCACGACCGGATCCTTCTTCGCGAGCTCGACGCCCGTGGCGGCGTCGATCTTCTTGCCGCGGCCTTCCTTCACCACGCAGGCGACCTGCGTGCCGCAGTCGAGGAGACGCGCCCAGGCGTAGAACGGATAGTAGCCCTTCATCGGCTCGAGCGTCGTCATGTCGAACATGCCGTTCATGCCCACGGGACGCGCATCGTAATACATGAGGTGATCAAGCGGCGCGTACTGGCAGTCAATCATCGTGGCGGCGATGAACGCCGCGCTCTTCTGGTTGAAACGGCCGCGCTCGACCTCGAGCGAATACACCCAATCGTCCGTCCAGCCCTTCACGTAGTTCCACTCGTTCAGGATCGATTCGGCGTTCTTGAAACCGCACTCGTCCATCATCCGGCGGGCCTGACGGCACATGTCGGTGACCCGCTTCGGCTCGACGGCGTAGACGTGCCAGGAGAAGAAATCGAGCGGCACATCGTTGTCATGGCAATACATCAGGAACCGACGGCCCCAATCAAAGCGTCCGCAACTCGCCGGACCGCCGATCTTGAGGTTCGGGAACTTCGTCTTGAGGTGCTTCGCAGCCGTTTCATAAAACCGGAAGAAGTTCGTGACCGTGCCGCCCCAGCAACGCGGACCGCGCGGCAGATTGTCCGGATCGTCCGACACGTCGAGGTCGGGCTCGTTCCAGATTTCCCAGTAGACGATGTTGAACTGGTTGGACCACGCGATGTTCTTCGTGGTGTACGCCTTGTCCGTCGCCCAGCCCCAGCCCTCGTTGTAGTGGCGGATTACGTGTTCGCACACGCGCGCCCACTTCGCGAAGTCCTTGGGCGGCAGCACGCCGTATTTCTTGGGACCGTGCTCGATCGTCTGGCCGAGACGGAAGAACGGCTGCGTTCCCGCGCGGACCATGTTGTCGAGATAGTAGTCGGTGAACACGAAGTCGTAGTTCTTCGGATCGTTCTCATCCGCGTCGAAATCGGGGAAGATGGCGCTGATGTCACATGTGTGCGGACCGCCCGAGACGCAGTTGATGCAGTCGTGCGTGCGGGCGAACGGAATGCGCGCGGCCTTGTAGTCGTCGAAGTTTCCGGACTTCTGGTCGCCCTTGACGGGCGCGACCTTCGGTCCGCCGTTCACCGAATTCATGAGGCGAATCGGTCCCAGCTCCTGCGCCGGATCGACCGTGATCACGGCCGTCGCCGCCGGCTCCGCCGCAAACGCCGGCAGCATCGCCGCCGCACACACGAACCCCAACATGCTTTTTTTCATGATTTTCTTCCTTTCTGTTTCATCGCCGGAAACGCTTGGACATTCCAATCCCTCATTCGGGCGCTTCGACTTTGTCGAACCGGAAGCCATCAATGACCTCCTGTTCGGACAAACTCTGGTAGATGTCGCTGCAATCCTGGAAAATGCGCAACTGGAAGGACGCCAACACGGACAGCACATGCTCGGTGATGCCGGCCGACACCTTGCTGAACTGCGCGTACGAGGTTGCGTCCGTAAACGCCCAGACCTGCACCGGAACGCCTTGCGTCGTCGGCTCGAGCGTCGTCACCGAGACGATCATGTCCTGCCTGATCCTCGGATGGTTCGACAAGACATTCTTGACATATGCGCGGAACGTGCCGAGGTTCGTGTAGAGGCGGCTGTCGGAAATGCTCTTCCCCTGGCTCGCCTGTTCGGCGCGAAACGCCTCCACGTCCTCGATCTTGACGTCAAGACACTGGTTGAGGACCTCGTTGCCCTTGAGCTCCTCAAGCTCGGTCTTGCGCAGGAAGCGAACGCTGCGTTGGTCGATCAGAAACGCAAGCTTCAGCTGGCGCGCGCCCTTGGCAACCATGCTCGACAGGTTGGTAAACGATTCGTCCACCAACGTGCGGATGGGCAGCGCGACCACGGTTTGGTCCCAGTTGCGGATTTTGACGGTGTGGAGCGACAACGCCTCGACGATGCCGTCCACGCCTTTGTCCTTCAACACAATCCAGTCGCCGATATTCACAAGCTTGTTGCTGTTCACCTGGAAACTCGCCGCCAACGCCAGCATCGAATCCTGAAACACCAACATCAGCACGGCGGCGGCGGCGCCAAGCCCGGACAAATAGAAAACCGGCGACTGATGCGTAAGCGACGACAGCACGCAAATGGCGCCGGCGAGCCACACGAAACCCTTGACGGTCGACAAAATGCCGTCGATGGGACGGTTCTGCGCGGCCAAGGTTCCGCGGTACCAGAGTCCCGCGAGGTTGACAATGTGCAAAACGGCGCGCGTCAGGAGCACGGCCAAAACGGCCCCGCCGACACGCGCTATGCCGTATACGATCCACAGGTGCATGCCTTTCACCCAACACCAGCACACCACCGCATACACGGGAAGCGTCCAGCACAGGCTCGTGCAGATCTGGATGATTTCCGAACGGACTTCATCGCCCATTTTCGCTTTCCGCGCGTACATGGCGCAGCTGAAGCGCACCACGAGCAATCGCGCCAGGAACGCGGCAAGGCAACCCATGACGAGCGCGCCCGCGATGATGGCCAGATCGAATGCATACGGCGTGCTCCTCGTCGGCTCGAGCATCTTCAAGGCCGCGTCCGGCATCCAACGGCCGCTTGTCAGCACCTGGCTGAAAAAAGAAACCGCATCGCCGGCTTCCTGGGAAACCGCCGCGCAGACATTTGTCGACATTTCCTCCGCTCCCATTTCATCATCCTCTTTCTTGTTTTGACTTGATCACAAACCTACGCGTTGCGCCGGCGCCCGTCACGGCCCGGGATATCCAGCTGGCCGCGGTATTTCGCCACCGTGCGACGCGCCACCGGAAATCCCTTTTCCTTCAGGAGCCCCGCGAGTTTTTCGTCCGAAAACGGGTTTGCGCGGTCTTCGCCCGCGATAAGCTTCTTGAGCGCGTCCGCCACGACGTCGCGCGCGACTATGCCGCCGTCCGCCGTCTCGACGCCGCTCGTGAAGAACCGGCGCAACTCCACCACGCCCTTCGGCGTCGTCATGTACTTGTCGTTCACCGTGCGGCAGACGGTGGACGGATCGAACCCCACCTGCTTGGCGATTTCCGTCTGCGTGAGCGGCTTGAGGCCCTTGAGTCCGTTTTCGAAAAAGCCGGGCTGTGCGTCGATGATCGCCTGCGCGATGGAACGCACCGTCTCTTCGCGCCGCGCGATCGCCTCGGCGATCTCGTTCACGCGCGCGATTTTCTCGCGGATGTACGCCTTCGTCTCGGCCGCACAATCGGGATCCTCCAGCATCTTCAGGTACTTGGGGCTCACGTGGATCGTCGGCGTCGAGCGCGCGTCCACATCGGCCGTCCAGCGGCCGTCTTCGTCCTTCACCACATGGACCTCGGGCTTCACGATGCGCGTCGCGTCCGAACCGCCGGCCCAGGGCCGTCCGGGGCGCGGCTCGAGCGTGCGCAGTTCCCTGAGCGCCGCCGCGTACTGCTCGCGCGTCAACCCGAGCGCCTGTTCGATTTTCTCGCGGCGGTTCGCCGCCACATCGTCCAAATGGCTTTCGACGATCGCACGCACGTCGTCCGCATACGGGGAATCCTCAAGCTTGTCCAACTGCGCGAGCAGGCACTCCTTGAGGTTTCGCGCGCCACAGCCGGGCGGATCCAGCTCGCGGATCTGCGAGAGCACGTCCAGCACGTGCGCCTCCGTCTCGCCGCTCACCATGACGATGTCGGGCAGGGAGCCGTTGAAGTAGCCGTCGTCGTTCAGGTTTCCCACGAGGATCTCCGCAAGCGCATGATCCGCCTCCGGAATCGCGCTCAACGGAATCTGCGCCGCCAGATGCTCCTGCAGCGTCTCGTCGCGCACCTGGTTGTCGAAGAAGCGTTCGCGGCGCTCAAGATCGTCCTCGGACGGATTGACGCTGGGAACGGCCTCGTCTTCAGGAAACGGCGCCACGGACGACTCGTTCCGCTCCTCGGCACATGTTTCCGCCGCGCTGAGAGATGTCTCGAGCGGATGGTCGAAATCCTCGATGACGGGATTCGTCTCCAGCTCGCGCACCAGTTCCTGCCGCAGTTCGGGCAAGCTCATCGCCAGTAGCTTGAGGGACTGGCGTTGCTGCGGCGCGAGCTGAAGCGACGGCCTCTGGCGCTGTTCGAGGGAGAGCATCAGGCGGTCTGTTCGAGGAAACGGAGATCGTTCTCGTACAGCCAACGGATGT
>DCIH01000064.1:22352-22730 GCA_002317575.1 Verrucomicrobia bacterium UBA1731
TGCCGTACTTGATCATCGCGATGCGTTCGACGCCGAAGCCAAAGGCGTAGCCAGAGACCTTTTCGGGATCCCAGCCCACGTGCTTGAACACGCGCGGATCAACCATGCCGGCGCCGGCGATTTCGATCCAGCCGGACTGCTTGCACACGTTGCAGCCCTTGCCCTTGCACACGTGGCAGGTCATGTCCACTTCCACGCTGGGCTCGGTGAACGGGAAGAAGTGCGGACGGAACCGGACGCCGATGCCGTCGCCCATCATCTCCTTGGTGAAATACGCCAGGACGCTCTTGAGGTCCGCGAGCGACACGGGCTTGACATCCACGTACAGGCCTTCGATCTGGTGGAAGTTCGCGGAGTGCGTCGCGTCCGTCGTGTCGC
>DCIH01000064.1:22748-22930 GCA_002317575.1 Verrucomicrobia bacterium UBA1731
CGCGGCGGTAGGTGCGGCCGGGGCAAATCACGCGCACCGGCGGCTCGCCCGCCTCGAGCATCGTGCGTATCTGCACGGGTGAGGTCTGCGTTCGCAGCAACTGGTCACCCTTGGCCTCCTCGCCCTCGTTCGCAAGCGTGAGCCAGAACGTGTCCGACCGGTCCTGCGACGGATGATGCGGC
>DCIH01000064.1:22958-23551 GCA_002317575.1 Verrucomicrobia bacterium UBA1731
GTGAAGTTGTTGAAGCGGTTCTCGATGTCCGGACCGTCCGCCACCGTGAAGCCGAGCTTCGCGAAGATACGCGCGGAATCGGCGATGACACGCGAGAGCGGATGCGCCGCGCCCGGCGCGGGCCACCGGCCCGGCAGCGTGGCGTCCACGGAAATCTTCTGCGCGCCGCCCGCGGCGGCGCCGGCGCCCTTCGCCGCGAGCGCGGCCTCGACGTCGGCCTTCCACGCCTGCACGGCCTTGCCGAACGCGGGGCGCTCTTCCTTCGGGACGTCCTTCATGCCCTTGATGAGCGCTGGGATCGAGCCATTGCGACCCACGTACTTCACGCGCAGCCTTTCGACCGCCTCCGCATCCGCCGCCGCCGCGATTTCCGCGAGCGACGCCGCCTTGCCTTCTTCCAGTTCCTTCAGCGTCATGTCACTTCTCCTGAAAATGTCTTGCATCTGGCTCTTGGGACGCTTCTCCGTCTTGCGCCAACTTCAAACTTCAAACTTCAAACTCCCCAACACCGTCTCCACCACCTGATCGAGCGTGAGTTCGGTGGAATCGATTTCGACGGCGCCGTCGGCCTTCCTGAGCGGCGCGTACTTGCG
>DCIH01000064.1:23641-46990 GCA_002317575.1 Verrucomicrobia bacterium UBA1731
CCCTTCTCGACCTCTTCCTTCTGGCGGCGCGCGGCGCGCGCCTCGGCGGACGCCGTAAGGTAGAAGCGCGCGGGCGTATCCGGGAATACGGCCGTGGTGATGTCGCGCCCCTCCACCACGAGATCGCCGTATCGCGTCATGCCGCGCAACAGCGCCGTCACGCGGTCGCGCACGGCCTTCACCGTGGCGACGGGACTCGCGTGCGCGTTGATTTCGGGCGTGCGGATGCGGTCGCCGGGAAGCTCGCCCTTCACATAGTAGCGGATCTCGCCGTCCTCGGGGCGGCATTCGATCTGCACGCGTTCGGCGAGCGCGGCCACGGCCGCGGGGTCGGACGTGTCCACGCCCTCTTCGAGGCACTGCCATGTCATGATGCGGTAGAGCGCGCCAGAGTCGACATGCAGAAACCCGAGCTTCTTGCCGACGATCCGCGACACGGAACTTTTGCCCGCGCCGCTGGGCCCGTCGATGGCGATGACCTTGGACATCTCCCGTTTCCCCGAATCACTTCCCGCCGTTCAGGACGGCGAGCGTCTCGACCTTGAGCGGCGCGAGGTCCACGCCTTCCTTCGACGCGGCGGCGTAGTCGTATTTCGCCTTCAGCGCGTTCAGCTTCGGGCACCGGCCCTTCGCCTCGGCGTCGAGGATCCAGAACTTCTCCGCGGCCTGAATGCCGTTCTTGAGCTCCAGGAAACGGCGCGCAGGACGACCGTCCGGATACACGAGGAACGTGTCGCCGGCGCGCCAGTTTCCGTAGCTCGCGTCGTTGCACGCGTCGAACGGCCAGCTGTTCCACGCCCAGCGGAGCATGCCGTCGAGACCGGCCGCCGCCGGATAGAACCCGTTCCAGAACGCCTCGGCGGGCGCGGAGTCCATGAATGTGTTCGGGCGCGTCGGCGAGCAGCAGATGTAGTGCGTCGTGACGAGGCCCTTCGCGCGGCGCGCGGCCACGGATTCGAGGAAGGCGGGATTCACATAATGGATGTACTGCGAATAGCAGTGGAACGTGAGATCCTTGAACTTCTCCGGATCCATGTTGCCGGCCATCGAGACCTTGAGCTTCGAGTCGACCTCCTTGAGGAGCGCCGCGATGAGCTTGAGGTCCTCGGGACCGCGCTCGTCCATCGAGATGAACGTGTGCTCGAGCCAGCCCTTCTGCGCGAGGTGCTTTTCGAAATCCTTGAGGAACGGCGTCCAGAACTCCTTGAAGAAGGGCGTGCCCGGTTTCGCCTCCGCCTTCTGCTCTTCGCCCTTCTCGTTCTCCCAGTAGACAACGTACTTCCACGGGCACATCGTGTAGCACGCGATGTCCGGGCCGAGCCCGCAGCTGCGGCCGAATTCGACGTACTGGTCGAAGACCGTGTAGTCGTAGGTCCAGGTACCGTCCGCCTTGCGCACGCGCTTGATCATCGTGTCGTAGCCGTCGAAGCACTGGTGGTTCCACGGCAGCTTCGTGATCGTGGTGGTGAGCACCTTCTGGCCGGCTTCCGCGAGCATCGTCCAGAACGGACGCATCGCCTCGTAGTGCTCCTTCGAGAACGGCTTCACATCCGCCGTGCGGCACACCGCCCACGGATGCTGCCAGAGGTCGAGGTAATAGCGCCACTTCGCGGGCGGCGGCAGCGTGCGGTCCACGACCGTGAGGTCGACGCGGTGGCCGCCCACCTTGAATCTGTAGACGCCGGGCTTCGCGTCCGCCGGCACCTTGAATTCGCACGCGACTTCGCGCTTTTCGCCGGGCAGGAGCTCCTGCTTGTCGCCCCACGCGATCCAGTCGCGGGACGCCGCGAATTCGCTGCCGTGCGGCACCGTCTCGAACTTCACCTGCCGGATGATGCCCGCCTGCCCCTTGAAACAGCACGGCGCGCCTTCGACGGACGGCTGGAACGCCTGGTCGCGGCCGGTCGCGTTTTCGTGCATGAAGGAGAAGAAGAGATGCTCGCCCTTCCAGGCGGAGACGTTCACTTCGGCGTTTCCGGCCCCGGATTGCGAGACCCCGATGCAGCCCGCCAATGCGACGAACGCGGCGGCGACGATGGATTTTTTCATGTCTTTGCTTCTGCCTTTAGGTGTTTTCGAAATCAACCGATCATGCCGCCGTTGACGGAGATGATCTGCCCCGTGACGTACGCGGACTCGTCGCCCGCCAGCCACGCGACCGCCTTCGCGATGTCCTCGGCCGTGCCGAAGCGCTTGAGCGGAATCGTGTCCATGTAGCTCCGCTTCACATCATCCGGCAGCACGTCCGTCATCTTGGACTGGATGAAGCCGGGCGCCACCGCGTTGCAACGCACGTTGCGGGAACCGAGTTCCTTGGCCGTCGTCTTCGTAAGCGCGATCACGCCGCCCTTGGAGGCGGTGTAGTTCGCCTGGCCCGCGTTGCCCATGATGCCGACCACCGACGCGATGTTGATGATCGAACCGCCCAGCTGCGCGCCGTCCGCCGCCTTGTTCTTCATCATCGGACGCGACACCGCGCGCGTGAAGAGGAATGTGCCCTTCAGGTTCACGTTCAGGACCGCGTCCCAATCGTCGTCCGACATGCGCATCAGCAGGCCATCCTTGGTGATGCCGGCGTTGTTTACCATCACATTGATCGCGCCGAAATCGGCAAGCACCTGCTTGACGCAGGCGTCAACTTCCGCGCTGACCGCCACGTTCACGCCGTAGGCCTTCGCCTTCACGCCGAACGCTTCCAGCGCCGCCACCGTCTCCGCGCACCATTCGGCCTTCAGATCGCACACCGCGACATTCGCGCCCTCGGCCGCCAGTTTCTTCGCGATCGCCGCGCCGATGCCGCGCGCCGCGCCCGTCACAACCGCCGTCTTCCCCTTCAGATTCCCGTCCATTTCAAATTCCTTTCAGTGCAATTCAGGTCTGACCTGTTTTACATTTTTCAAGCATTCGGTTTTCATCCCGCGACGGCGGCCTGAAGCGACGCCATATCCGCCACGTTCGCCGTCGCGAGCGCGATGTCGATCTTCTTCACGAGCCCGGAAAGCACCTTGCCGGGGCCAAACTCCACGAAGCGCGTGCAGCCGAGATCCTTCGCCGCCAGCACGTCCGCCGCCCAATTCGTGGTGCCGGTGACCTGCTCGAGCATGAGCGCCTTGATGGCGCCCGGGTCGGATGCGTGGGGTTTGCCCGTGACGTTCGAAAGAACGGGGAACTTCGGTGCGTTGAATGTCACCGTGTCCAGCACGGGCGCGAGCTTCTCGCGCGCCGGCGCCATGAACGGCGAATGGAACGCGCCGGCCGTGGCGAGCGGAATCGCGCGCTTGATGCCGAGTTCCTTCGCCTTCGCGGCCGCCGCGGCGATCGCGTCCTTGGAACCGGAAAGCACCTGCTGCGCCGCCGAATTGACATTGGCGACCGTGCAGCCCGTCGCATCGCAAAGCGCCTTGAGCTGGTCGTCGGACGCGCCCACGATGGCGATCATGCCGCTCGGCGTCGCCGCGCACGCTTCCTGCATGAAGCGGCCGCGCGCCTCGAGCACGGTGAGCGTCGCGTCGAAATCCAGGACACCCGCCGCGCACAAGGCGCCCCATTCGCCCAGCGAAAGACCGGCCGCGCACGCGAAATCCGTGGGCTTCAGCTTCTGGTAGGCGAGATACGCCGCGTAGGAGGTGACGAAGATGGCGGGCTGGCAAACGTTCGATTTCGTGAGTTCTTCCGCGGGACCTTCGAAGCAGATCTTCTTCAGGTCGAAACCCAGCACGGCGTTCGCCTTGTCGAACAGCGCCATCGCCTCGGCGTCCGCCTCGGCGAAGTCCTTGCCCATGCCCGGCACCTGCGCGCCCTGTCCCGCGAATATGCAGCATTCAGCCATGTCCGTCCCTCCAAACTCCAGACCTCACTTGATTGCGCCAAGGGCGATGATGGTGAACACCATCGTGAAAATCGCCACCGTTTCGACGATGCCGAGCGCACCGAAGTAGTTCGTGAGGCCCTGGCCCGTCTCCGCCTGCGCGTCGCAGGCCGCCGCCGCCGCACGCCCCTGGAAGAGCGCCGAGAGTCCAATGCCGAGGCCCGCGAAAATCCCGAGGAGCACGCACGCGAAACCCGCACCCTGCACGGATGTCTTGCCGAGCATGATGAACATGAGGATCATGCCGTAGAGGGTCTGCGTGATCGGCGCGCCCACGAGGCCGAGCAGAATGAACGGCGCCGGCTTGTTCGCGGCGTAGCACTTCTTCCACGCGCCCACGGCCGCCGAAGCCGCAAAACCCGTGCCGAACGCGGAACCCGCCGCGCTGAGACCCAAGCAGGCGATCGCGCCCGCAACAATCATTGCATCCATTTTCGCTGTCCTTTCGAGTAGTTTGAAGTTTGAAGTTTGATGTTTGAAGTTGACGCTCACTTCGTCTTACGGAAGGGGTTGAAGGCGCAACCCGCCCACGACACGCCCTTGTGGTTTGAGAATTCCAGCGTGTTCAGGCGCACCGCATGCACGAGAATCGAGAGACCCGCCATCGTGAGATTGAGCCCGTGGCCGATCAGGAGCACGCCCGCCGTCGCCACGGAAGCAATCGCCGTGACCCACCACGCATGTTCCCCCTGAACGAACCCGAGCGCCATGCCGTTGAAGTTCTCCGCCACCTTCACCGATGCGAGGCCCACCGCGAAAAGGCGCACGTAGGAGATGATGTCGCCCAGCGCGCTCATGATGTTCAGCGGCAGCATGCCGAGTTCGATGCCGCGCGTCTTGAGTTCGCACGGCTTCACCGTGAAGCCGAACACGAGCGCCACGGAAACGCCGCCCACCCAATACGCCCACGCGGGAAACGCCGGGAAAATGCCCACGATCGAATTGGTGACGAGGTACATCGTGAGCAACACGCCCGCCCAGCCGAACTCCGCGAGGCAACCGAGGTCGTTGATCTTGGAAATGCCGTTCCAGATGCGCGCGAGCATCAGGTGCGACACGCCGATCGTGAAGCACAGGAGCATCATGTTGTTGTAGCTCGGATCCGCAAGCCACCGCACCGTCGCCCAATCCTTCGCGAACGGGAAGCCCGCGCCGAACCACGTGTTGGAGAGCGCGCCCCAGATGACGGTCGCCGTGGAGAACACCGTCATCAGCGCGAGCCAGCTGCGCACGGCCTTCGGACGATGTCCCGCGCCTTCCTTCGGTTTCGTCTTCTTCCAGCCCCACAGCGTAAGCGCGAGGAAGATGGCGCCGTACGCGCCGTCGCCCACGAGCATCGCGAAAAAGAGCGAGAAGTAGCACATGAACGGCACCGACACGTCCGCCTCGCAATAGGCGGGCGCGATGCCGAGCCCCTGGAAGAGGGCCGCCACGGGGCGGAACAGCTTCGGCGGACGGATGAGCGTCGGCGGCGTTTCGTCCGGATTCGGATCGCGCAACGCGAGGCCCCACGCGTTCGTGACGGCCTTCGCCCGGAGCGCGGGCACTTCCGTCACCGGCACCCAACCGACGAGATACGACACCGCCCCGGCGCTTGCGAGCGCCTCTTCGGCGGCGCGGAACGCGATGCGGTCCTTCAAATCGGGAAACTTCGCGGTGATGCGCGACGCCTCGCGGTTCGCCGTGGCGAAGGACGCGGTGATGGCGGCGATCTTCGCCTCCGTCTCGGCGAGGCGGTTCTGCAGCACGGAAAGCCGTTCCGGCGGCAGTTTGTCGGGCAGCGTCGCCACCCGTGAAAGGTCGATGCCGGCGTCCAGAAGCTTCTTCGCCAAGGCGGGATCGAAATCGCCGTACGGCGCGTAGACGCGGATGACGCGGCGGAGTTCGTCGGCGGACGCCTTGAGCTCGTCGCGACGGGCGTCTTCGGCGAGCACCTCGGCGACGGACATCTCCCGGAATTCCTTCGCCGGCTCGGAGCAGTCCTTCGCGGCCTTCGCGAGAATGCGCACCGCGGCCTCGGCCTGTTCGTAGTCCTGCTTCGCGGCGGCGAACGGTTCGCCGGCCGCGCCGGAAAGATCCATGTGCACCGCGCCCAGTTCGCGCAGGGACCGCAGGGTCTTCTCGGCGTCGCGGGCCATGCACAGGAGCGTCACGTGCTGCATCCTGACGATCATGCCGCCGCTCCTTCCCCGTCCGCGGCCTCGGGCGTGCGGGATTTCGCGATCTTGCCGCGCGTGACGGCGGCGGTCTGCTCGTCGCCGATGGCGATCTTGATGACGCGGATGTTCTCCTTGCAGGCGGGAATCTTGACCTTCTCGAAAAGGTTCACGCGCTGGGAGGTGGCGGCGAGTTCGGCGGTGACGAGTTCGCGCTGTTTTTCGAGCACGGCGCGCTCGCACTGGAGCGAGAGGATTTCCGTGGCGGTCTTCACCGCGTCATCCACCCACGGCGGCGTCGACCAGCAGTCGATTTCCTTGACGTCCGTTTCCACGGAATCGAACACGGGGATCGGCACGCCCGCGATGTTCGCGGAGGAGGTGTTGACCCTCTTCACCCGGACGAGCCCGGAGAGGAGGTCCTCGTCCGTCGCGAAGAGGCCGACCCAGGAATCGAGCGCGTCGCGCACGGCGCGCTCGCGGGCGGTGACGGCGTCGGCCTTCGCCACGATGCCCGCGATCTCCGCCTGGAGCTGCTGCTTCTTGAGCTGCAGCATCGGCAGAAAACGCCGAAAACGCTTGAGGGCGTCCGTCTGCGCCTTCAGTTCCGTCTTTGTCAGCTTGATCCTCGCCATTGCGGACCGCCTTCCGGACGCGGCTCGTCGCCGCGGCCGCGCTTAGTCGTCGACGTCCTTGTCCTGGTCGTAATGGTGGCGGTAGTACTTGTTGAATGCGTAGAACATGATGTTCACGCCCAACTTGTACGCCTGGTCGGCGACTTCGGCGGAGGCGCCGGAGTGGTCGTCCTTCCACGCGTCGTTGATGTCGCCCGGATGGTAGAACACCATCCAGCGGCCTTCGTTGCGGATGCCCATCGCGCGATAGCCGGCGTGATGCCAGAACGGCGGCGCACCGTCCGGGAACACGAAGGGCTGCTGGTAGATGGAGTCGTCGTTCGGGATGTCCACGAGACCCTTGCCCGGGAACACCATCGACAGCATGCGGCGCACGGACGAGTCGAAGTGACCGCCGCCGTTGTCGATGAACAGCATGCCGTGCTCCTTCTCGCAGTACTCGCGCAGGATCTTCGCCTCGCCGGCGGAGATGCTGATGTCCTTCATGCCCGTGAGGAACACGAACGGCGGCGATTGCTTCTTCGGGAAGTACTTCAGGCGCTCGATCTTGCGGTGCTCCGTCTCGCGGGCGATCTTCATGCCCGTCCACTCGTGGAACTTGATGAGCAGGTTGTAGTCCGCGCCCTTGCCCATGTCCTGGTCCCAGTCGCCGCCCTTGTACTCGAGGCGGATGAAGCGGATGACGCTGTCCTCCATGCCCTGCGGCCAGCCGCCGGTGCCCTTGCCCTTGCCGCCCGCGCGCTTGTTGGCGGAGGCGACGTACACGTCCTTCGTCTCCTCGTTGAGTTCTTCGAGGGTCTTCACCTCGTCGATGTTCATGCGCTCGAGAATGTAGGGGCTCCACGGGTTGACCGTGAGCTTTTTCTTCTTCTGCTTCTTCTTCTTCATCTTCTTCACCTGGACCTGCTGCTGGACGGCCATCTCGCCGCCGCCCTTCGGGAGCTTGTAGCCCTCTTCCCAGCCGAACCAGATGATGAGATACGGGAGGAACAAGACGAGCCAGGTGATGATCAGCGCGTAGTACATCGACGTGCGGAAACGGGGGTCCTTGCCGCCCGTCTTGAACCCGACGATGATTTCGCCGCCCAGGTCGCGCGCGATGTCCGACCGGTAGTAGTTGCGCACGCAGCGCGTGACCATCGCCACCACGATCGGCGCGAGGTACGCGACCACTAGCGTGAACAGGAGGAAGATGCCCGTCCACGCCTCGTCGCGCGCGTCCACGGGATACGCCTTGTGGTCCGCGCCGTTCAGGATCGCGCCGAACAGGAGGCACCAGCGCATCGTGAGGAACGCCGCGGCGCAGAACCATCCGAGGGCGATCTGCATCAGCACGAGCGCGAAGCGGCGCTTGACGAACGCGATCACCGCGGCCAGCAGGCAGAGCACCACGCCGATGCACGAGACCTTCGTCACGAACGCGGCGTCGGAAACGTGACCCGCCGTCTCGAGATAGCGCTCGAGATCCGGACTCAGGCTCGCCGCCAGCACGTAATGGCAGGGACCGTCCAGCGTGAAGCGCGCACGGCGGCCGAGGCCCTTTTCGGTCTTCGTGCGCCACCACGTCCACATCTCGGAGAGCGGAACGATTTCGGGGGCGGCGAAACGCACCTCGACTTCCACCGTGCCCGGCTCGCACGCGGCGACATCGAGCACGAAGTCGCCCGTCTGCCACAGCGGCGCCGTCATCACCTCTTCGCCGTTCGCGAAAACGCCCGCGAGCACGAACCCCTCGCGCGGCTTGAACGTGAGCGTCTTCTCGTCCGCCGCGTACTCGGGCTTGGCCACGTACTGGCAGTTGGTGGAAACCGCGATGCCGTTCGTGGTGGCGGGCAGGCAGCCGTCCCACCGCACGAGAACCGGGAGCAGCACCTTTCTGGCCTCTTCCGCCTTGCGGCGTTCCTCCTCCGCCTTCTTCGCGGCCTTCTCCTCGGCGCGCTTGCGCGACGCCTCGTCGGCCTTCTGGGATGCCTCTTCGACGGATTCGCCTTCTTCGATCTCCTCGACCTCGTACAGTTCCTCGGTTTCGGTGGAGACCTTCTGCACCTTCGACGCGACCGGGGCGTCGGGCCCCTTGGCGGCCTTCGCCTGCTGCTGCGCGAGCGTGGCGGCGGCTGCGATCGAGAGGTAGTCCTTCTGCTCGACGCGCGGACACTTGAGCGTCTCGAGCGTCCACCCGCCCGTCTGCCATGCGGCGTAGACGAGCATGAGCGCGAGGCCCACGAAGGCGAGCGAGAAGCGGAGCGAGATCGGACGGCGGTTCTGGAAGCGCCACGCCTTGGGGAAGAACCACAGGCAGAAACGCGCCAGCTTGAAATGGAGCCGCTCGACGAGCTCGAACGTTTTTTCGATGGGATTGATCATGTGCCGTCAACCAATCGGAAGTTCACGATTCCGGGTGGTCGGCCTCAGAGGTCGAGCTCGTCGCCGTACTTGAATTCCTGCGCGCGGTCCATCGGCTTGATTTCCGGCGGAACGACCTTGCCGTTCGCATCCTTCTTGGACTCGGCCTTGGCACCGTCCGCGGCGGGCTTTTCCGCATCGGCCTTCGCGCCGTCCTTGCCGGCGGCCTTCGGGCTCTCGGCCTTGACCGTCTTGTTCGTGGCGGCGGCCGCGGCGGCCTTGGCGGCCTCCTCGGCTTCGCGCTGGGCCTTTTCGATCTGGTCGCGGCGGCGCTTCTCGGCGGCGAGTTCCTTCTTCACCTCGGACTTGATCGCGTTGATCTTGCCGGGCGGCATGATGCCGAACTTCTCGTGCTCGCCGTTCACGTACTTCACGACGCCGTCCTTGTCCTTCACTTCCTTCTGGTTCATCGGACAGGTTCCCGAAAGATCCGCGGATCCGCAGTACTTGCAGCGGAACCAGTCGCGCACGAGGCCCGTGGAGGTGGCGGCCGTGAACACGACGTGGCCGATGATCGAAAGGACCATGGCCTTCACCATGATGGACTTTCCGAGGTTCACCAGCAGGGCGTCGGGACCAGACTTCTTGACGATAACTTTGCTCATGGGATCAATTCTCCTTTTCACCGGTCAAAATCATTTTGGCGCCCGCTTCGCTGATCGCTTCGATCACGGGCATGTACTCTTTGCGCGTAAGCGTCTTGTGGATGGACACGTGCACGGCGGTGTCGTGGTTCTTTTCGACGAGCGGCTTCAGGTTGTCCGTCACCTCGCGGGTGGGGACGATCGCGCCCTCGTACCAGCAGTCGCCGTTTTCGTCCAGCATCACCGATATCTTCGCCGCCTCCTGCTGCTCCACGTCGGGCGAGCCGGGTTTCTCCAGCTTGACGTTGCCCGTTTTCATGAAGTTCGAGGCGAGCATGAAGAAGATGATCAAGAGGAACGCGATGTCGCCCATCGACGAGAGGGGCAGCACCAGGTCCGGTTTCTTCTTTCTGCGGATGGCCATGTTTTACTTCTTCTCTTCGTCTTCGGTGATGATGGCGATCACGCCGCCCGCCGCCGCGATGGCCGTGGCCACCTGGTAGTAGCGCTCGTACTGGACGTCGTCGGCCGTCTGCATCACCACGGTACGGTGCTTCACGTCCTTCTGCGGGAAGTTCGACTTCCACAGGATGGCGCGCAGCTGGTCCATCGTCACCTCGTCTTCCTTGCCTTCGCCGATCGCGTACGTGATGCGGTCGGAGAGCAGGTTGACCGTGGGCGTGTCGTTCTTCTGCTGTTCCTGCGTCTCGGGCTTGGAGGAGGACGGCATGTCCGTCTGACGACCGAACGGCCGCGCCAGCGTCGTGGTGAGGATGAAGAAGATGATCAGCAGGTTCGCGATGTCCGAAAAGGACGTCAGGTCCGGGCTGATGTCACCGCTCTTCTTTTTTCCGATGCGCTTCACGGGGCTTACGCTCCCATCGCCTGTCCCATGTCCGCGATGCAGGACTCAAGCTGCATGTTCCACTCTTCGACCTTCTTCTGGAACATGTTGTACGCGACCACGCCCGGAATGGCGATGATGAGGCCCGCCGCCGTGGTGATCAACGCTTCGGAAATGCCGCCCGCGACCGCGCCGGCGTCAAGACCCGCAGCCTCGGCCATCACGGCGAAGGAGTTGATCATGCCCGTCACGGTGCCGCACATGCCGATCAAGGGCGCGATCGACGAGACGAGCACCATCGAACCGAGGCGCTGCTCGAGGCAGTTCATCGCCTTCGGCGCGTAGTCCTCCATCGCCTTCGTGACGCCCGCTTCGATTTCCGTCTGCGGCTTCTGGTGCTCGCGCATGTTGATGAGCTTCAGCACGCCCGTGAGCATCACGGCCGCGACCGGGCCTTCGCTCTTCTCGCACGCGGTCTTGGCGCCCGCCAGGTCGCCGGCGGTGACGAGCTCGCTCACTTCCTGGCGCAGGGCGTCCGGATCGAGTTTGCCCGCGGCGCGGAACGCGCGGACGCGGTCGATGATCACGGCGACCATCGCAATCGAGCAGATCAAGAGCGGCAGCATCATCCATCCACCGTCCATCAGATATCCCATCATAGTTCAGTACTCCTTAGTTAGTTTAAAGTTTGAAGTTTGAAGTTGAAATCTGCAAACTGAAAATTGAAGATTGCCTCAGCCCTCTTCCTGGGAATCGAGCTTCTTGAGGAACTTCTGCGCCTGCAGGGCCGGCTTGCCGCCCGGATACTCCTCCATCAGACGGCGGAACTTCTCCTTGGCGCCTTCCTTGTTGCCCATGCGGTTCATCACGACGCCCCACTTCAGGAGCATCTCGTCGAGCCACGGGGCGTCCTGGTAGTCCTGGAACACGCGCTCGAGCGTCTCCTGCGCCTGCTGGTAGCTACGCGTGGAGATGTAGTAGTCGATGATCCGCTTGTAGGACTCGCCGGCGAAGGAGCTGTTCGGATAGCCCTCGGCGCAGCGCTTGTAGGCCATCATCGCGCCGGAGTAGTCGGGTTTGCCGTTCTGCGGCGGATTGTTGCGGACGGAATCCTCGAGCGTCTCGCCGATGCGGAACTGCGCTTCGGCCTTGAGCGGGGACGCGGGCAGCGCGATGATCGAGTTGAACACCTTGATGGCGCTGTCGGCGCCGTCGCGCGTCTTCTCCTCGCGGCGGGCCATGCCGATCTGCATGAACGCGCGGTCGGCCAGAAGCGTGTCGGGATAGCGGGCGACGAGCGCGCGGCAAGTCGCGATGGCGGCCTGGAGGTTGCCCTTCACGAGCAGCAGGTTCCACTTCACTTCGTACGCCTCTTCGACGACCGAGCGGTCGAGCGAATAGCGCGCGCCGAGATCCATGAGCTCCTGGATGCGCTCGAGGCCTTCGTCGGCCTTGCCGTTCGCCGTGGCGTCGAGGCCGACGTCCTTGAAGATGCTGCCCCACTTGTAGAAGAGCTGCGCCTCCAGGAGGAGCTTCTTGGCCTGGATCGTCGCCTCGTTGGCGTGGGCCACGATGGACTGCGGCTCGGTGGAGCCGCCCACGAGCACGAGCGCTTCGGCCGAGCGAACCACCTGGTTCGTGCCCTGCAGATGCGCGGCGTCGTCGTATTCGACCACGATCTTTTCGTCGGCGTGGACGCCCACTTCGCCTTCCTTGAGCACGAACACCGCGTTGGTGTCGGCCGGGAAGAGCTGCGGCGTGATGCGGCCCGTGAAGACGCCCGTGTGGGGACCGGTTTCCGTGAGCGTCATCTCCATCGTCTCGCGCGTGAGCCACGGCGCGTCGGCGGCGGGCGGCGGCGGCGGCAGGTCCTCTTCGCCGGGCGCGGGCTGCGGGCGCTCGCGGTAGAGGAACTTGACGCGGATCTTGGCCGTCTCGACCTCGGGCGTCTTGTCGATGTCGAAGTCGCGGAGCTTCAGGAACGCGGGCTGACCCACGAACACGCCCTTCACGCTCTGGCGCAGGGCGCCGTCCATGAACGTGATCACGCCGGAGGAGACGATGTGCGCCTCGGCGCCGAGCGGGTTGTTGAGCTTTCCGGACTCCGTGTTCATGTCGATGTACACGCAGCCGACGTTCTCCTGGCCGTGGACGGTGAGCTTGCCGTCGTTCGGCTGGCTGTCGTCCGCCGTCGTCTGCACGGACGCGAGGAAGTCGCCGTCGCCCTTGCCGAAGGGCTTGAGTTCGACGCGCTCCTTGTCGCCGCAGGGGCTGGAGACGTCGACGTAGCTCTTCTCGCCGATCTGCGCGAGAACGGCGAGGTCCTTGTCGTGCACGTGCACGAACACGCGCTGGCCGGCTTCGGCGAGCACCACCTCGTTGGTGGATGTCTCGGGCACGGCGGTGCCCACCATCAGGAAGGCCTCCGTCGCGCGCGTCCAGCGCTTCGCGTCGAAGTGGATCTGGCCGATGAGGAAGAACGCGTCGTTCGAGAAGTCGCTCGTGGGGAAGTCCTGCGTCAGACGCCGCAGCTGCATCACCGCCTCGCCGGCTTCGCCCTTGGCGAGGTGGAGCTGGCCCTGCATCAGCATCGCCTCGGCGCGGACCTCGACGTCCTTCGCCTTCATCGCGCCGCGGAGCTCCTGGCCGGCGCGGTCGAAGGTGCGCTTGTCGAGGAAGTGGCGGCCGAGTTCGAGCTTGGCGTTGAACTGCGCCTGCGAATCGGGATACATGCGCGAAACGGCCTCGAGCATGCCCACGGCGCGGTCGTTTTCGTCCTCCTTGAAGAGGGCGAGCGCGCTTTTCACCATGCGCTGCGCACGCTGCTCGACCTGCTCGGGCGTGAGGCCCTGCTTCTGGTTTTTGTCGCTCTTGCCGTTGGCGGCGGGGGCGGCTTGGAGGGCGGACACCCCCGTGACGAGAACCAACGCGGCGACGGCCAGTTTGATGGTTTTCATGAGACGTACTCCTTTACCTGACAGTGTTGATCATGGCGCCGCCGGTGGCGATGCCCAAACGTTCGAGGGCCTGATGGGCGGCCGAGGATTCGCCGCACTGCTTCCACTCCGGCTGCGAGAGGAGACGACGGTACAGCGCGATGGCCGTGTCCTTTTCGCCGTCCGCTTCGCGGTACTGCGCCTGCTTGAGCACGCTGCCCGGCGCGTCCTTCGGGAAGAACATGATCTCGTTCAGCACGGCGTAGCTCTTCGTCTTGTTGCCCATGCGGCGGTACACGTCCTGCAGACGCCACAGCGAACGCGGCGGATCGGCGATGTCCAGCAGGAGCTTCACCTCCTCCTCGAGCTTGCCGAGACGGTCGAGGCACTCGACCTTGCGCCACTTGAAGTCGGACACTTCGCCGGCGTCCAGGCCCTTGAGCGCGAGGTATTCGTTCACGACGTCGAGCATTTCCTTCCAGTGCCACTGGCGGCGCTCGATTTCGTAGATGTAGCGCAGGCGCTGCTTCTGGTCCTTCATCATGTCGGCGACGATGCGGGCCGTGGCGAAGTCGCCGAGCCCCATCAGCGCGTCCGCGATCACGAGCATGCGCGACAGGACGACCTTCTTGTCCGGTTCCTTCTGGACGTCGGCGAGGAGCTTGTTGAAGCGGATCTTGATCTGGTCCTTCGTCTCGACCAGATACCACGCCTTGAACAGCATCATCTGGAAGTCGAACTCGCGGTGGCAGGCGGCGAAGATGGCCGCCTTGCCCTGGCCCCACGCGAGGTACGAAGAGAAGAACTTCTTCATCTTCGCGGCCGCTTCCTTCTCCTTGCCCTTTTCCTTGCGGTTGAAATACGCCCAGGTGCCGGAACCCTTGTTGCCGTACTCGTTCATCGCCCAGTTGAACTGGTTGACGATCGCGCTGGCCATCTTCGAGGTCGCCTTCTCGTCGATGCCCTCGAAGAGCATCTCCTCGAGCTTCACGAAGTCGCCGCTCACGAAGCAGAGGAAGCGGAACATGTCCTTGGCGGTGTTCACTTCGCGCCAGGCGTTCTGCTTGAACGCGGGCGTCTTGATCACCTTCGTCCAGTAGTCGCCGGCCTCGTCCTCTTCGCACGCGTAGAAGAGGCGGGACGCCTTGTTCATGTACGCCTCGGCCATCAGCGGATGCTTCACCGCGGCGGGACGCGTGTCTTCGACCATTTCGTCGATGATCGCGTTGCCCGCGCGCGTGTCGCCCATGCCGAGCTTCACGCGGGCGATGTGCCACTTGGCGCACACGGCGGCGTCGACCTCGTCCGGATAGAGGTCGAGCACCTCGTTGTACATCTTGATCGCCTCGTTGCGGTCGCGCGCGCGGTCGAACGAATAGCCCTGCATGAACACCACGGCGGCGAGCAGGGGTTCGGAGAACTCCTCGCTTTCGCACATGATTTGGACCTTCTTCCACTCGCCGGCGGCGCCGCGGTAGAGCGGCACGAGCTCGCGCACGGGCTTGCGGTTGTTTTCCGCGTCTTCGGCGATCTTGAAGATCTTCACGGCGCGGTCGACGCCGGCGCGGAGATTGAAGTCGAGGTCCTTGTAGACGTGGCTCGGAACGCCCCAGTGCCACTCGCTGTAACCCCAGGCGCCCGCCGCGGCGAACGCGGCGAGGCCCAGCACGGCCGTCTTCAATGCGGAGGTCTTCATCGCGCCTTAGTCCTCCAGATCCTTGAACGTGCGCGCTTCCTGCAGGAGGAGACCGCGGGCGCGGCGAGCCCATTCCGTTTCCGGATATTCGAGCACCGTGCGCTTGAGGTACAGGTAGGAAGCCGGGTAGTCCTTCGCGCGCAGCGACGCGTCGCCGGCCCAGTACAGCGCCTGGCCGCGCTGGTCGGGCGTCGTCGTCTCGCGGTATTCCTCGGCCATCTTGTTGAAGGCCTTCACGGCGCGCTTGTAGTAGCTCGACACGTCCACGGGCGGACCTTTCTTCTTGGACTTGGCCGCCTGCTCGGCGACGTACTCGCCCTGCTTCACGAAGCAGGCGCCGGACATGAACAGCGCGCGCGCGGCCTTATTGTGCTGCGGGAAGCGGCGCTGGAAGTTCTCGTAGATGCGCGCGGCGATGTCGTAGCGCTTCTCGTGCTTGTAGTAGTAGTTCGCCAGGCGGATCGTCGCGTCGCCCACGAGATCGGAATCCGGATACAGGTACGTCATCTTCACGTACTCCTCCGAGCTGCGCGGATAGTCCTCGAGCATTTCGAGGCAGTAGGCCTTGTGGTACTGCGCGCGGGCCGCGTATTCGCCGTCCGGCCAGATCGAGAGCATCGTGGAGAAGCGCGCCAGCGCTTCCGTGTAGAGCGGACGGGCGCCCTCGACGTTCTTGAGCTCCTTCTGCTCGTTCGCGAGTTCCTGGTAGAGGTTCGCGAGGAGGAATTCGCCCTGCATCACGTGCGAGCTGTTCGGGTAGTTGCGCAGCGCTTCCTCGAGGATGAACTTGCCTTCGGCGATCACTTCGGCCGAACGCTCCTTCTGCTTGAGGCGGCGGAACTCCTTGGCCTGCTCGAAGAGGCATTCCGCCAGACGGAACTGCACCAGAACGCCCGTGTCGGCGTCGCGGAAGCGCTTGGAGAACATGCGCACCGTGCCGTCGGCGCCGCGGTGGACGATGCCCGTCGCGCACAGCGTGAGCGGCGAGGTCGTGCCCGGGAGCGTGTTCTCGTCCACATATGTGAACTTGATGTTGTCGCCGTACTTCACCGCGAAACGGTCTTCGTTGGTGACGCTCGCCGCGTCGCCCGCGCGCACGACGCCGCCGGTGACGACATCCGGCACGACTTCGCCCGGCCCGAGGATCACGGGACGCACCATGCCCGTGAACACGCCGGAGTGCGGCATCGTTTCGGACAGGATGATCTTGCGCTTGGCGTTCGAGCGGAGCGCCGTCACCTCGGCCACGATCTGGTCGGGCTGGTCGGTGAGGTCGCGGTCGGCGTCTTCGACGCGGAGGAAGAAGCGCTCGCCCACGTGCGCGGCGTTGCGCTCGGCGTTCCAGGTGGAATCCATGAGGCCCATCGACGCGTCGGACACGAGCTTCAGCGTCTTCTGGATGACGGGCTTGCCCTCTTCGTCCATGACGCGCATGCGGATCGTGTCGGAACCGGTCACGCTCAGGGGACGCGCGTCTTCGCGGATCTCGAGGTTCGGATCGAGCTGCCCGAGGCAGAGGTTGAGCGTGCCGTTGAAGCTGCCCGCCGCCTTCGCTTCGTCCATCGATTCGCCGCCGCGCGTGAGCTTGACGCCGCCGAAGGAGGCGCCGACGCCGAGCGTCACCGTCACGCCTTCCGGATCGCGGCCGTCGGCCTCGGCGGACGCGAGTTCGCTGCCGGCGATGAGCTCGACCTTGATCGTGGAGGCCTCGTGGCGGGCGCGGCACGGATCGTTGACGCGCATGATCACGGGGCAGGCGACGTTCACGGGAATCTCGTCCTCGCCTTCGACCGTCTCGCGGTCCATCGGCGTCGCGGAGACGGCGTCGGTGTAGAGGACCTTGACCTGCTCGTTGCCGGGACGGCGGCGGATGAGCGCGAGGCGCGCCGCCGCGTCGGCCGAGTGATCCACGACCTTCTGCTTCGTGCAGTCGAAGAGCGAGAGCTTCGGCTTGGTGAGGCGCGAGCTCTGCACCGTGGCGACGCGCAGGAACGGCACGCCCGGATCGGTGTTCTCGCGGTCGTCGTAGGAAAGCTCGAGGATGTCGTCCTTCTTCACCTTGAGCGCCTTCGGGTTGGCGTTCGCGTCGGTGTCGAGCGCCGTGCGCAGCAGGCCCATGAAGCGACCCGAGTGGACGCCCTCCATGTCGGCCGCCATCGACATGTTCGCGAAGCCCTTCGTCTGCTCGAGGAGCATCAGGCGCTTCTTCTCGCCCGAACGCGTGGTGACCGTGATCGGCACCTTGTCCGCCTCGGCGGTGATGTCGCAGTCGGGATCCTCCACCACCACGAGGAGGTTGTCGCCCGGCATGAAGCGGAAGGCGGAGAAGAGCGAGCTGACGTTGCCGCGGTCGGTCTCCTTCACGGACTCGAAGTAGAAGCCGACCTTCGCGTTGTTGAACGAGGAGTTGATGCTGCGGTTCAGGATGCGCTTCTGGCCAGAGCTCGTGCGCTCGTCGACGTAGTTCACGCCGATCGAGTCGCCGGGCGCGACTTCAAGCGTGTCGTTCTGCTGCGCGTCGGAGAAGTCGGAGCCGGACGGAATCACGACCTTGCCCTGGTCGTCCGTGACCTCGAGCTTGAACACCTCGACGCCCGGGCCCGTGCGGTCGGCGAACTCCCAGCGGAGCGTGCGGATGCGCGTGGGCTTCTTGAACTTCGCCTCGTAGCCCTCCTTCGTGCGGACGATCTCGGCCTTGTCCTCGAGGAACTCCGTGATCATCGGATGCTTCTCGGCGTCGAACCAGTCCATCGGCACGGGACGCGCCTCTTCGGAGTAGGGCTCCCAGAGGACGTCGAAGCCGTCCGCGCCCGCGGTGGAGGTCACGTAGATCTCGAGCATGTGCACAGCGGGCGTGATCTTGGAGGCGATGATCTTGTCGGCGATCGTCGGGCCCTGGCCCTGGAAGATCTGCTTGCCGTCGACGTTCACCTGAATCCAGAGACCGCGGAACGTGTCGCCCTGCACCTTCTCGGGATTGACGCGCAGACGCAGGAAGTCGTGGCCCACGGGCTGCAGAAACGCGCCGCGGAAGTACGTCACGATCGGACGCTTGTCCTTCGAGAAGTCCGCGCGGAACGCGATGTTCGTGAGGATCATGCCGCGGCCGGCCTTGGAACCTTCGAAAAGACCGGAGATTTCGCGCATGGAGTGGACGGCCTTGTTCACGCGCGTGTCGAAACGGCGGAAGCCCGCGCGGCGGCCGGCTTCCTGCTTGGGCAGCTGACCGAGGAGCATCGTCTCGTCGCCGAGCTTGCCGACGAGGCGGATAGACCGGATTTCCTCCGGCGCGGCCATCTTGATGACGGCGTTGGAAACGAGGTGGGACGCCATCGTGTCCACCGCGAGCCACTTGCCGGGCTGCGAGTCCATCAGGCTCTTCCAGTGGCCGGACTTCGTGCTGTTGATCACGTCGCCCGGATTGAAGCCGGCGGCCGTGTCGGACGCGAACGCGCGCGGCGGCGGGAGCGAGGTGTCGACCTTGCCGCGGAACACGCCCGTGAACGGCGCGACTTCGTCGAGGCGCAGGGACGGCAAACGGTCGCCCGAGCTCGTCTTCACCTCCACGTTCACGAAGCTGCCTTCGCCGCGCGAACGGTCCTTGTCGCTCACCACCACGTAGAGCGGGTTGCCGGGACGCAGCGACGAGGCGAGCGCCTTCGAATCGCCGCCCTCGAGCGCGGATTCGACGTCCTTCTTCACCTGCTTCTCCTCGACGCGCGGCGCGCCCGTGCCGATCGCGAGCTTGGCGTCGTCCACGACGCGCAGCACCTTCGGGCTGTTCAGCGGAAGTCCGCGGAGCTTGAGGAATTCCGGCTCAATCACGTAGCTCGCGACGTCGTTGCCGCGCACTTCGAGCATGAGGTTGGAGCACACGGCTTCGCCGAGCTTCACGTCGATCGTGCCCTTGAAGAGGTTGGGATCGCGCGCCGACGGATAGAGGAGAATGCGCTCCTGGTCGCCGCCGGGCTGCGTGGTGAGAATCACCGGGATGGACGCTCCGCCGCCCGCGACGGAGAGGTTGCGGTCCTGCACCGTGACGGTGAGCTGCTGGCCGGGACGGATCACCGTGCGGTCGGCGAGGTCGCCGATCAGCACGTCCGTCTCGTCGACTTCGGAGTTCGTCGCCAGCTTCCACTGGCCGTGGAGGAAGCGCGCTTCCGTGTGCGTGAAGTCGATCTCGAAGACCTTGCGGATCTGCTTGATCGTCTCCGGGAAGTCCTTGCGGTCGAACGCGATGCGCGCGAGGAAGTAGTGCGCCTGCGCCTGGATCTCCGGCTCGGGCTGACTGAGCCAGTATTCGATCGTCTGCTCCGCGCCGGAGATGTTGCCCGTGTCGATCATGAGGTCGACGGAACGGAACATCGCCTTGCGGCCCGAAGGCGTGGCGGAGTAGGTCTGCGAGTTGCGGATGGACTGGTATTCGAGTTTCGCCGCCTCGAAGTTCTGCTGGTCGCGGTAGGATTCCGCACGGCAGAGGATCGCCGCCGCCGCCAGGGTGGCCGGGATCTTCGCCTCGTTCAAAAGGAGCGTCGTCGCGATGTTGCGCGCCTTGACGAGGAGTTCGTCATCCGTGCCGCGCTCGAGGCGGAGCTGCTCGATGCCCCAGCCCACGAAGTCGGGCGGGAGGTTCGGGGCTTCGCGCTCGAACGTCGCGAGGTTCTGCTTCGCCATCAGCAGCTCGTGCGCGCGCTCGAGGTTGTTGCGGTTGTATTCGTCGGCCGCGACGTAGAGCGGATAGGCGGGGTCCTTCTCGCCCACCGGGTAGATGCCGGGAAGCTTCGTGGCCGCTTCGGCGCGGTACTTCGCGCAGGTCGTCTGGATCCAGTTCTCGCCGTAGCCGGGCGTGAGACCCGTCACGATGAGGTACAGCGGCTGCCAGCGGTTGAACTTCTTGCAGTCCGACAGACGCGCCGCGAGAGCGTTCGCGCCGCCCGCGCGCCAGTTGTGGAAGTAGCGGCCGAGTTCGTAGGAGACCTTCACGAGATCGACCTGGTTGGACGCCGCGAAGGCGCGGTCGAACACGTTCAGGTACATCGGATAGCGGCCGCGGGCGTCGTCCACCCAGTAGCCGCGGGCGCCGCACGCCAGGAGGCGCGCGCACTCGGAGCAGAAGTCGTTCCAGTCCTTCTTGACCTGCTCGTTGTCCTTGCCCTTCTTCTCGACGTAGGTGCCGTAGCGGTCGGTCCACCAGTCGTTCGGGAAGTACACGAGCGGCGCGTCCTTGGCGGACACCGCGCGCAGCGCCGGGAGGACGCGGTCGTGCCAGAAGGCGCCGAATTCGTCGGGCGTCTTGCCTTCCTTGTCAAGCCCGTCGCGGACGATCGATCCGTTGCCGAGGTTGATGATCTCCGTGGCGTAGGTCGCCGCGTCGAACGCCTTCATCTTCTCCATGTAGCGGCCGCGCATCTCCTCCATCTTGCCGGCCGGCCAGCACATCTCGTAGAGAAACTTGCGGGCGATGTCGCCGCGGCCGAGGTCGCGGTCGAGCACGTGCTGCGCAAGCTCTTCCCACGGCAGCTTCGCGCACAGCGAATTCGTCTTCTGGCAGTAGCCCTTCACCCAGTCCATCAGGTCGCGGTTCCAGTCGGGGTCGAACGTGGCCGGCTTGTAGTTGCGGTAGAAGTCGCCCACGAGCTGGACCTTGAGTTCCGCCGGGAAGCGGTTCTCGCGGATGTTGCGGTAGAGGAAGTTCTTGAGCGTGTAGGGGCTCGTGTGCGCGTAGTCGAACTTGAAGCAGAGCTGCTTCGTGTTCTTGTCGATCGCCTCGCCGGGAATCCCGTAGTCGTTGAACGCGCCGTAGTCGTTGAAGATCGCCGCGCGCTCGGCCGTCATCTCCAGATTGGGCAACGCGCCGTTCTTGCCGCGCCACGCGTGCTGGAGGGCGTGGTTGACGACCTCCCAGTTCATGTCCTTGGACATCTTGCCCTTGAGGTTCGCGAGCATCAGCGCGGCGCTGTCGGAATTGTGGCGGCAGAGGTCGCCGTACATGTTGTAGATCGAATACCAGTTCTCGCTGTTGCGCGAACCGTCCTTCTTGTACGCGCCCGGATACGCCGCGTTCGCCTGCTGCATGAGCTTGTGCGCTTCCTCGGGGGCGAGATTGCCGTTGCCGCGGCGGAGCGCCGCCATCTGGCCGCGCAGGTACAGGAGCTTGTCGCTGCCGGCCTTCTTCGGGTCGATCGCCGCCACGAAGGTGGCGACGGCCTTGTCGTCCTTCAGCCATTTCCAGCGGTTGACGTTGTTCTTGTCGCCCTTCAGCCAGCCCCAGGAGCTGTTGAAGCCGGTGCGGTCGTAGGCCTTGCGCAGGAAGTCGAGACGCTGCTTCTCGAAGCGCGCGTCGGAGAGCGTGTTCATCACCGCATGGCCGTCGAAACAGGCCGCGCGGTCGACGTGCTCGTTGAGGATCTCGAGCACCTTGGCGGTTTCGCCGTACTTGAGCAGCGTGCCCACCGAGGACCACGCGACGTCGAAACGGTCGGGATTGTTCTTGAGAAACGCCATCACCGGCGCCGCGTTCGTGCGCTTCGCGGCGAGGTCGCACACGCCGCCCCAGCCCGTGCAGAGATTGTCATTGAGGCAATCCGGCGCCTTGCGGCGGAGTTCGGCGATGTCCTCGCTGCGCAGGAGACGGCGGTTCGCCACGTCCCACATCAGCTGGCGGAGTTCGCCGCGGCTCACCTTGGGCTCGTGCTTGGCCGCGCGCAGGAAGCAGTCCGCCAGCGCGGCGGAGGACTTGTTCGTCTGCACCGCGGGAACGAATTCCTCCGTGAGGTTGATGCGCATGCGCATCCAGTCCAGCGTGATGCGCGGATCGCAGGAATCGTCCAGGCAGATCTTCTCGAGGTCCTTCGCGTACATCGCCCACAGCGCGCGGCCCTGCGGGTTCTTCTTGGGATCGTACTCGATGCGCGTGGCCCAGTTGAAGAGGCCGGCCGGCAGCAGGCGCTTGTTCTTGGAGCAGAACTCCATGCGCCACTTCTGGTTGAAGAGGTCGGTCGTCACGTCCATCGTCCACCAGATGCGGCCCATGTCCTTGAGCGGATAGTCGAGCGCGAGCTTCTGCGCCTTCTCCAGGTCGAAGCCGGGCGCCTTGTCGCGGTACATCTCCGCCATGCGCTCGATGAGCGTGCAGCGCGCGTCTTCGGACGTGAAGGTCTTGAGCATGCCCTCGGTGATGCGCAGATAGTCGCTCGTGCGCTTCGCGCGGCGATAGCTGGAGAGCATCTCGAGACCGATCTTGTAGAGCTTCGTGGACGGCTCCATGTGCGCGCAGAGGCGCAGGTACTGGTCGCAGTCGTTCGCGGAAAGGCAAAGCTCCCACGCGGCCTGCTCCGTGTGCGCGTTCCACGCCTTGGACTGGCGCAGGAAGTTCTGCAGACGGTCGCGGCGCATCGGGCCCTTGCCCGTCTGCCGCGCCGTTTCCGCCGCGAGCCAGTAGAGCTCGGGATCGGGATTCGGATTCGCCTCCACGAGCTTGCGGAAGTGGTTTTCGGCCGTGAGCGGCTCGCCGGCGGCGATCGCCTCGCGGAACGCCTTTTCGGCCGCGACGGCCTCGGGGGAAAGCTCCTGTTTCTTCGGGGCCTGCGCGGCAGCGGCCGCCGGGGCCTTCACGGCGGGTTTCGCCGCCGGTTTCGCCGCGGGTTTCGCCTGGGCAAACGCACCAAAGGACGCGGCCATCACGCCCGCCGACAACAGGACCAATGCTCTATTCTTCATGCTTGTCTCCGCAAAAAGTGGAATGTATGGAGTGTATCACAAAACATAACCGCTTTTCAACACATAAAAACCACGGGCAGACACCCGTCCACCCGTTGAAAATGCCCGAAAGGGCCCGACCGTTCAATGTTTTCGGGCACCCGCGCATCGGCCACAACAGGAGGTCACGCCGGCCCCGCCCGGCATACCCTAATCGTGACAGGGGTGGTCGCTTATGTCGGCCGCGGTGACGAGGCGCCACGCGGCGGCGTCCAGCCGGCGCTTTTCGTCATCGGCGAGCTCGGCCAGGCGACCCTTCGCCAGGCCGAGCGTTTCCAGTGCCTGCTCGAGGAGCGAATCGGCGAGATCGGCGGGGAACGGTTCGAGGCACGCGGGACGGTACATTTTCGGCGACCTTTCCTTCACAGATTGAAGCCGCAGATGACCGTGGTGCCGTTGGGCACTTTGGAAACGATTTCGAACGTGTCCGAAACGCGCTTCGAATTGGCGAGGCCCATGCCCGCGCCGA
>DCIH01000064.1:47010-47611 GCA_002317575.1 Verrucomicrobia bacterium UBA1731
CCATCGAGCGGATCCAGTCGTTGGCCGTGGACGTGCCGTCCCGGCACGCCCATTCGACGTCCGCGATGCCCGGACCGCGGTCCTTCGCGACGATGGACGCCTTGCCGCTTTCGAGGATGAACGTGAGCGTGCCGCCCACGGAATGGATGCAGATGTTGATCTCGAGCTCGTAGGCCGCCACGGCGACGCGGCGAACGATCTTGTTGTCCACGCCCGCTTCCTTCAGGGTGCGCTTGATTTCGTTCGCCGCCTTGCCCGCGTTCGTCAGGTCGTTGTGCACCACCACGAACTGGCGCATCGAATAGTACGGCACCGCGCCTTCGCCCTTCGTCTGCCCCTGCGGTTCGATGGCCTTTCCCTCGAGCCGCGCGAGTTCGTTCGTGAGCTCCTGCATCAATACGCGCGTCACGTCGCGCTGGGAGACGATGCCGACGAAGTTGCGCTCCTTGTTCAGCACCGGAAAGCGGCCGAAGGTGTAGTTCTGGAAATACTTGATCGCGAACGCGAGCGGCATGTCCTCTTCCAGCACCACCAGATTCGTCGACATGTGCTTCTGGCACGGATCGCCGATCCACTCGCCCTCGAGCGCGAGGATGATGTC
>DCIH01000064.1:47617-48388 GCA_002317575.1 Verrucomicrobia bacterium UBA1731
CCTTGATCGACACGATGCCGAAGAGTCGCTTGTCCTCCAAGACCGGCACGCCGGAGATGCGGTAGCGCTTCATCAGGTTCTCCGCGTAGCGCATCGAATCCGTGCGCACCACGGACGCGATGTCGTGGCTGCGCATCACGTCCTTGACGCGCAGCCGCTGCAGCAGCTCCATGATGACGATCGGCTCGCCCTCGCCCTTCATGCCGGGAAGCCCGGGTCCCGAAACGCGCTTGACGGTCTTCTCCTCATGCGCGGCCATGATCTGGTCGTCGCTGCGGTTTTCGCCGCCGGAAAGGATGGTGGGCTTGTAGTCCATCATTTCCCGGCTTCGAGAAACGCGTGTATCCGCACGCAGCTGTCGTACTTGGAAAGCGGCGAAGAAACGAGCGGGATGCCGAGCGAATCGGCCACCTGGCACATGGTCTGCGGCAGGGGCTTCGCGTTGTGCACCACCACGCACATCGCGCCGACGATGTTCGCCGTGCGGATCGCCTGGTCCGAGGCGAGCGACGTCAGGAGCAGCATGTCCTCGCCGTCGTTCAAAAGCACGTCGCTCATGAGATCGTTCGCCACGACGCATCCCACGGTCCGATCGGACTGACCACCGGCAACAAGCGTGCCGTCCAACGTCTTCACGATGTCTGAAATAGTCATAACGCCATGAGTATACCAAACGTGCGCGACGTTTGCTATAATGGACGGCGTGAAATTCGACCTTCACATCCACAGTTGCCTGAGCCCGTGCGCCGACCTCGAGATGTCGCCGTCCGA
>DCIH01000064.1:48456-49750 GCA_002317575.1 Verrucomicrobia bacterium UBA1731
CGGCGAAGAACACGCCCGCGATCGCCGAGTGCGCCCGGCGCGCCGGTCTCAAGTGCCTGTTCGGGCTCGAAGTCCAGACGGCCGAAGAAGTCCACACCGTCGCGCTCTTCGACACGGTCGAGCAGGCGCTCGCCATGACGGACTGGGTGTACGAGGCGATGCCCAAGCGCGTGAACGATCCGGAAACGTTCGGCGACCAGCCGGTCGTCACGTGGGACGACGACGTCGTCGAGATGGAATGGCGCATCCTCGCGATGGGCTGCCGTCGGCTCATCCCCGAGACCGCCGCGAAGGTGCACGAACTCGGCGGTCTCTATGTCGCCGCCCACGTCGACCGTCCGAACCACGCCGTCTTCGGCGCCCTGGGCTGTATCCCCGAGCCCCTGCCCGGCGAACCCGCCGGACGCTACTTCGACGCCGTCGAACTCTCGCGCACGGCCGACGAAACGCTTTGGCTTTCCAGAATCGGCGACTACGCCGTGATCCGCTCGTCCGACGCCCACAATCTCGACGACGTCGCCCGCGTCTGGACCGAGGCCGAAGGCAACTTCTCCGTCGCCGGTCTCAAGGCGATCTTCGAGGCGAAGGCCACGCGAATCTCGCCCCGGCTGACGAATTTCTGAGCGCGCCTATCCTTCAACCTTCAACTTTCAACGTTCAACCTAAAATGACCTTTCAGGAACTCACCGCCAAAGTCAACGGCACCGTCGTCGTGGACAATCCGAACGCCAACGTCAACTTCGCCTACGCGAGCGATCTGCTCTCGGACGTAATGGGCCACTGCGGCGACGAATCGGTGCTGATCACGATCCAGAACCACCTCAACGCCATCGCCGTCTGCACGCTCGCCGGCATCGAAGCGGTGGTGATCTGCAACGGGCGGCCCGTTCCCGACGACATGAAGACGGCCGCCGAACGCGAAGGGGTGGGTCTTCTGACCACACCCCTCTCGCAGTTCGCGGCTTCCGTCGCCCTCGCCGAGCTCAAACCCTCGACGCGCTAAAGCGACTCTTCCTGTCCTTGCAGGAATTCCTTCGCGAGCGAAAGCCCCTCGACGGAATCGAAACCGCCGACGGCGTCTTTGAGCTCGAGGCGCGAAATCGAATACGACTCGGCGCCCTTCTCGTGCGTAAAGACGAGATCGAAATCGCCTTCGAAGTTGAAGAGCGAAAGCACCGCTTCGGCCAAATCGCCCATCGGCGGCAAATCGATGTTGTCCGCCCGGAAGGTGCAGACGAGCGTCGTGCCCTTGCCCGGTTCGCTCGTCAAATCGACCGTGCCGCCGCAGGCGTCG
>DCIH01000064.1:49761-50216 GCA_002317575.1 Verrucomicrobia bacterium UBA1731
TCGCACGTCTGCTTCACGAACGGCAGACCCATGCCGATCTTGCGCGTGTCGTGCTTGCCCGGTTCGGTGTAGAACGGATCGAACGCACGCGCGACGATTTCGGGCGGCATGCCTTTGCCGTTGTCCACGACCTTGAGTTCAATGGCGCCGTTCTTCTCGACGACGGACACCTCCACGAGCGCCGAGCCGGCTTCGATGGAATTCGCGGCCACGTCCGCGACAATGTCAGATAACGATGCGTGCATGATACCCTTCCAACGAAACGCGGCGCGGACTTCTGGCCGCGCCGCGTTTTCGCCTTTGACGCGATGGAGACCATCGCGTCCACAAGTTTACTTGTTAAACTTGTAGGTGTCGCGCTTGTGGTAGTTCGTGTGGAGGAGGTGCTCCGCCTTCTCGCCGCCTTGCGCGCCGGTCTTGCCGTCGAGGAAGTCCTTGTACAGCGCCTGCACCTC
>DCIH01000064.1:50379-50580 GCA_002317575.1 Verrucomicrobia bacterium UBA1731
CTTGATGTCCTCGCGGACCTGGTTCAACACCGCCTCGACGTTGCCCATCTGGTGGGCGACGGCGATGTTCACCTCCTTGCCGGCGATGTTGAGCTTCGCCGTCTTGACGCCTTCCATGCCGCGCACCATCGAGAACTCGATGGACGGGGGCTTGGCTTCGCCGGTGATGAGGCAGTACGCCGTGCGGAGCGCGGCTTCCAT
>DCIH01000064.1:50652-50794 GCA_002317575.1 Verrucomicrobia bacterium UBA1731
GTCCGCCTTCTCCTCGGGGAGCGAGAGGAAGTCAATGCCGGCCTGCTTGATCATGCGCGCGAGTTCGCGCGTCGTGAGCACCACGTCCGTGTCCTGCACGCCCGTCGAGCTCATGTGCTCGTCGCGCGAGATCTCGTACTTC
>DCIH01000064.1:50816-50983 GCA_002317575.1 Verrucomicrobia bacterium UBA1731
TACTTCTTCGCCGTGCAGGGCATGACCGACGTGACGTGCACGTTCTTCGGATCGACGCCGTTCTTCTCCGCCCAGTAGCTCTTCGCGAGCGCGGAAAGCATCTGCTGCGGGGACTTGGCGGAGGAGAAGTTCTCCGTGAAGTCGGGCGCGTACTTCTCCATCCAGTC
>DCIH01000026.1:0-10354 GCA_002317575.1 Verrucomicrobia bacterium UBA1731
GCTTAACCCATAGCTTGTCTACCATGCGCGCCGACGTTCAAGGATGTGGTGGCGACGACGGTGTGGTATCGCGTGTCGAGCGCGAACTATGCGGACGTGGTGCATGCGGCCAAGGTGTTGATTACCGGTCGGTGCGTGACGGTGACATCGGGGACGAAGACGGACTTCGTCTATGATGGCACGCCGCATGCGTATACGAATCTGAGCGTAACCGCAGGATCGTTCGTGGCGGGTGAGGGCATCGCGACCTCCAATTGGGCGACGGTGGTCGCGGAATCTGAAGGACTTGTGGACAACACGTTCGATTATGTGCCCTTGGTCGGTACGCGAATCGAGAACTACGCGTTGACGATCGTCTTCGGCAAGATTGCGGCCGTTGGCAATCCCGTCGTGACGACCACGAAGGTCTCTTTCGAAGCCATGGGCGGAACGGTTTCCGGACGCTCCGTTGTGACGCAGGAGCTTCAGTCCACCTATGGCGAGTTGCCGGTTCCGACGCGTGACGACCATTTGTTCGGCGGTTGGTTTGCGTCGCCTTCCGGGACGGGAATCCAAGCGCAGTCGCAGGGCGCGTTTGTCAAGCACGGCGACCACGTGCTGTACGCGAAATGGACCGTCGACGCGACGACGTGCGACGTCTCCATTTTCAAGTGGGAGGCCATTGGCGCGAATTGCGCGCGCATCCTTGGATTCGTGAATCCCGCCCAGCAGACGGAGCGGTTGGTCATTCCGGACATGATAGACGGGAAGTACGTGACGGAAATCGCGCCCAGGGCGTTCGCCAGTTCGCAATGCGGCGCAATCGAACTCGTTCTGCCAGTATTCTGCACCAACATCGGCGAGAAGGCGTTCACGACCATCAAGACGACGGCGAACGCGCCGTCGCTCAAGAAGGTCGTGTTCGCTTCTGCGCGGAAATGGAACGATCCGACGCAGCCCGCCGCCGTCACGATCGGCGCGTATGCGTTCTCGAGCGAGACGCCGTTGGAGGAACTGACGTTGCCGGCGGAAATCGCCTCGATCGGGAATTACGCGTTCATGAACTGCCGCCATTTGGGTTCCATCACGATTTTGGGTCGTCCGGACGTCGGAAGCATGCCGTTCCGGAGCTGCGGCATGGACGTGGGCGGTGTGACGGTTCATCTCGATCCGGCGCTGGCCGCCGACGCAGATTACATGGCGCGGCTGAAGCAGAATCTGCCGAATGTGACCGTGCGCACGGACGCCGTCGTGACGGGCGTGTCCATGTCGAGCGTCGCCATGAAACCCGGCAAGGTCGTGCTGACGCTTTCCGTCGACCGCGCGGCCGCGTGGGGCGCGGTCGACGCGTCCGCCATCCGCGTCGAACATTTGCGGACGCTTGACGGCACCGCCGAGACGCTGACGCCGTCCGCACGCGAAAACGCGGACGGTACCGTTACGCTGGAAGTGTCCGCGCCGGTCGGCGAGACGGGATTCCTGCGCACGATTTTGGTGAAGTGACATTTGTCGAAAATGAGCATGAACATGAAGAAGGTGATGATTGTGGGCGTTGTGGCGTCCGTTGGGCTGTCGGCGATGGCGGGCGGTTGGAATGTGTCGGCGGGGCCCGCCTGGCGTGCTCGCGTCGAAGGAAAGATTTCCGGCGGCGCCGAACGGCGGGCTGCGTCGGTGACGGGCGGCTACGATCGGGACGTCGCGAACAAGCACGACTGGACGGCGGCCGACGTGGCGCCCGGCAACGTGGTGGAGGTGCAGGACCCGGATTATCCCACGATGCCAGGTCTGACCAAGTGGGCCGCGGTCGCCCATTACACGGAGACGGCTTACATGCCGAACGCCGGTTCGTCGTTCGGCGGCCGCGACGACGACAGTCCGCTTGGCGTCCGCCTGAACCTCGGTTACGATTTCGACGTGTCGGAGCGGTTTTCCGTCGGCGCGCAGTTGCGTTTCGCAGGGTACTGGGGCATGGATGTTTCCCGCGGCGGCGCGACGGCCGGCGGCGTGCAGACGGTGACGGGATGGACGGATTACTTCCTGTTCAGCGGCGGTCCCGTTCCGTCCGACACCGATTTTGCGGGGTTCGACACCGACGCGACGCCCCATGTCCCGTATCGGGAAAATTATTCGTCCGTCCAGACGGCCGTTCTCGGCGAGGTGGTGCGCGCGCGCCTGCGCAGCGACCTCTACCAAATCGGACTTGGCCCCAAGTGCACATGCCACGCCTTCAAGTGGCTGGACGCCTACGCCGGCGTGAGCGCGCTCTGCAATTTGGCGCGGCTCGATCTCGATTCGTCGGACGGAAGCGCCGCCGAAACGCTGTGCCGATTCGGTTTGGGCGCGGAATTGGGCGTCGCGGCGTTCTTAACGGACAACGTCGGCCTGTATGCGGAGGTCGGGTACGAATGGATCGACGAAGCCGAGACATCCGTCGGCGCGTTCGACGCCGAGGTCGACTATTCCGGCCTCGTGGTGAGCACGGGCCTCGTTATGCAGTTCTGACGATTCGGTCGTCGAGCATGGTCGCGCCGGCGGAGCGGCGCGACCCCCTGGCTGAGATGTGAGGGCGGGGATCCGCCTCTGGCGCATTAATTTTTGAACGGTTTGGCGTTTTCGCGCGTTCTTTAGTGGAAGGCGTGTGTTTTGTGGTATACTACGCGCCCAAATTTCGTTGTTTTGCAGGTGGAAAGAACGTGATGAAGAAGTTGACGGTTGGAATGGTCGCCGCGGCGTTGTCCGCGGCTCTTTTTGCGGACACGACGGCGGATTATGTGCAGGACGGCCTGGTGGCGTTCTGGGACGGCGTGGAGAACGCGGGCGCGGGCCGCCACGAGGCGACGAACCTGTGGCGCGACGTGGTGGGCGGTTTCGCGTTCAAGCTCGAAAACGCCAAGGTCGAGGCGGACCGCGTGGTCTTCGCCGGCACGCAGCAGTCGGTCGGCTGGCTTTCCGAGTCGAACACGGTCTCGACGTTCCAGTGCGCCACGAACGGCACGGTGGAAATCGTGCTGGCCGCGGACGTCACCGGCGACGCCGTCGTGCTGCAGTCGTCCCCGGCTTCGGGCGTCACGTACGGATCCTACCAGGGCGGCACCATTCTGGCGAGCAACGTCGCGCGTCCCATGATGCCGTGGTGGACGAAGAAGGGCGAGACGAACACGGTTTCCGTCCTCCTGCAGAACGCCGTCGCCCAATCGTGCTTCACGAACGGCATGCCCCTGGCGCTCAACAAGGACCGCTGCGACCACTGGGGCGCTGGCAGCAAAGGCACCTCGATCGGCAACCGCCACAGTCGCGGCACGCCGTACAAGGGCGCCATCTACGCCATCCGCGTCTACAACCGTCCGCTCACGGAAGCCGAGGCCGCGTTCAACCGCGCGGCCGACGTGCGCCGTTTCTTCGAGGGCAACCTCATTTCCCGCGCGACGGCGTTCGAGGTCGTCGGCGCGCCCGAGCCGCTCGGCGCGCCGCAGCCCGCCTGGGGCGTCACGGTCGGCCACAAGGCCGGCGAGAAGATCGCCTGCGCGTTCCCCGCGTGGACGAACGCGGCGCAGACGCTCGCGACGCGCGCGACGGGTTGGAAGCTTTACGACACGTTCGGCAAGCTCGTCGCGGAGGGCGAGGGCGCCGCGTGCGAATGCGCGATGCCCGATCCTGTCCAGTACCGCCGCGTTTCCTGGACGGTCGAGAAGACGCCGCTCAAGCACTACCGCATTTCGCCGTCCAACGATCTGGCGAAGCTGGTGAAGTCGGCGCACGACTACGCCGTGTTCGAACTCGACGCGGGCATGCACGAACTGACCGAAACGGTGATCGTCAGCAACGAGATCGCGGTCGTCGGCCGGCCGGATGGCAGCTCCTTCGTGTCGTGCGCGAACGGCGCGCCGTTCGTCCTCGAGCATCCGAACGCCGTGCTGGACGACGTGGTGTTCGCCGACAAGAACGCCCGGATCGGTCCGCGCGGCGGCACGGTGACGAATTGCCTCGTGTGGACGGCGTCCGCCGAAATCGGCTTCGGCGGCGGCGCGGGCGTGGAGGGCGGCTTCGCGATTCTCACGAACCGCTCGCTGATGGCGCGCGATCCCGCGACCTGGAAGCCGTACAAGGTGCCGCACGCGGCGTACGACCGCGTGGAGAACACGAAGTCCTCCGCGGTGGAACGCGTCGTGTACGCGGTGGCGGACGGCCAGGACGTGACGCGCTGGAGCATCAACCGCTGCTGGATGTACCGCGGCGAAATCCTCCTGCCGGCCGGCGAAACGAGCTTCATGCTCCCGATCGACGACTACGCCATCCTCTGGCTCGACGGCAAGCGCGTTCTCGAGACGAGTCCGAACTGGCGCGGCGACTGCACGGTGCAGAACGAAAAGGCCGGATGGCACACATTCAAGATCGCGATGTTCAACGAGCGCGGCGCGGCGGGCCCGTGCGACGAGGAACGCCTCGGTTTCGCCGTTCACGGGTTCGGCGAGAAGTGGCGCGTTCCCGAGGAGGCGATGTTCCGGCGCATGAAGCGCGGTGCGCTTTGCGTGGCCGCCGGCGACGTGCCCGAATCGGCGACGTTCCCGCGTCCCGGCACGTATCTGCCCGCGCGCGGCGAATCGAACCTCGTCTGCCGCGCGGCGGCGGTCGCCACGAACGAGACGACGGGCGTCGCGTACAAGGTCAAGGGCTGGCGGCTCACGGCCGCCGAAGGCGGGGCCGTGGTCGCGGAAGGCGAGGGTGCGCAGGTCGTCGCGCCGCTCGACGCGGCGAATCCGTGCACGCTGACGTGGACGTGGGAGCCGATCGCGTTCCGTCTGCAGGCGGAGAAATGCGAGAACGGCACGATCGAGCCGCAGTTCGCCTGGGTGAAGGCGGGCGAGTCCGTGACGGTGAAGGCCACGCCGAACGAGGGCTGCTGGTTCTCGTCCTGGACGAAGGGCGTGGATCCCTCGTACAAGCTCGAGGAGGAGGTCGACGTCGTCGTGGAGAAGCCCACGTCGATCGCGGCCGAGTTCTTCAAGCGCAAAGCGAAGAAGAACAAGAAGTGAGCGTGCGCGGCGCGCACGCCCTTGCGGGCGGTTGAAGCGGCGAGGGCGCCGCTTCTCCTGTCAGGGGGCTCCTGAGGCGAGTAAACTCCAGGTCTTCCGGAGTTGATTTCGTGGGCGGCGACTTGGTATAATGCGCGCATGAAATCATCCCTTATGTTTCTTGTGGCCGCGCTCGCATCGGCGGCGCTCGCCACCTCCGGCGCAGACATGCCGGCGTACGTGCCGACGAACGCGCAGGCGCGCGCCGAAATTCTCGAGGTGCGCACCATCTGCCGCGAGCCGGGGCGCTATCTCGGCTGGCCGACAATCTGCCGCCGTTCGAACGGCGAACTGATCGTCGTCTTCTCCGGCGACCGCGACGCGCACGTGTGTCCCTGGGGCAAGGTGCAGCTGATCCGTTCGGCGGACGACGGGCGCACGTGGTCCGATCCCGTGACGATCCAGAACGGCATCATCGACGACCGCGACGCGGGCATTACGGAACTGAAGGACGGCACGCTCGTCCTGAACTGGTTCACCTCGATCGCGTTCTACACGTATTTCAAGAAGGCGGACGTCCCCGACCGCCGCGACGCCCAGGCCGAATACTGCCGCCACTACCACGCGCTGCCGCGCGAACGCGTGCGCGAAGCGCTGGGCGCGTGGGTGACGCGTTCGACGGACGGCGGGCGGACGTGGTCCAAGCCCGTTCGCACGAACGGACAGCTGCCGCACGCCTTCACGCCGCTCAAGGACGGCCGTCTCGCAGGCGTCACGCGCAGGATGTCGGGCGAAGGGCAGGTGCTCGAGGACGAACCCGGCTTCAAGGACATCGGCCACCACATCCTCTTCGAGGAGTCCAAGGACGGCGGCCGCAGCTGGCAGGTCGTGGCGGAACTCGCGCCGGCCGAGGGCGTCCAGACGAAGGACCTCCACGAGCCGCATCTCGCGGAACTGCCGGACGGCCGTCTCGTCGCGCAGGTGCGCTGGCACGGCTGTGCGCGTCCCGGCACGTGGGGCGGCATCGTCCAGGCGGAATCCATCGACGGCGGCCGCACGTGGACGAAGATGACGCCCACCGGCATCGTCGGTTTGCCGCCGCACCTGATCACGCTCGCGGACGGACGTCTCCTCACCGTGTACGGCAACCGCAACAAGGACGTCTGGGGCGAGTACGCCTGTCTTTCCGACGACGGCGGCAAGACATGGGATCTGGCGAACGAGATATGTCTCGCGAAGCACTTCAACGGCGATCTCGGGTATCCCGCGTCCGCCCAGTTGCCGGACGGCACGATCGTCACGATCTACTACCAGTCGCCCGCGAAGGACGACTACACGTGCATCATGATGACGAAGTGGCGCGTGAAGAAATGACGGTCCTCCGATTGGAAAGACGGACGAAATGACGTTGAATCGCTTTGCGTTTTCGGGTGTGATCCTCCTGGTGTTGGCGTCCTGCGCGTTCGCGGCGCCCGACGCACACGCGAAGATGCTGCTCCTGACGCCGTCGGAAACGGGCGCGTACACGCTCGTGCCCGAGCCGACGCGCGAGAAGGCGTCTCAGGCCAAGGACGCCGGCAAGCTGCCGCTCGTCGTCACGCACGAACTCTTCGACGAAAAGCCGGCGTTCGTCAACTACGCCGACTGCGCGAGCGCCGTGGCGTTCGATCTGATGCCGCGCCGGCATCTGGTCCATTCGTGGAAGGACATGGAAGTCAAGCTGCTGCAGACGGTCGCGTTCGATCCCGAAGGCAGCGCGGACGCGTTCCGCCGCGCGTGCGGCTTCATGGCGTTCGCCGCGCGCGCGGACGGCGTGTGGCTCACGGTGGACGAAGCGAAGCTCCCGCCGAGCTGGCGCCAGGCGCTCGACGAAGCGCGCGAGGACTGGCGCATTCTCCTGTACCTGCAGCAGCTTTCCGAGCTCGCCGCGAAAAGCAAGAAGGGGCTCGTCCGCACCGAGCACCGCCGCGTCACCTACTGGTTCGGTTGGATGCCGGCCGACTGGGAGAACCTGGATGTGCTGCGGCTCGAGTCCGTGGGCTACGCGCGCCGTCTCGAGCAGTTGCTGAAGCTGCCGGCGGCGGATCTCCCGACGACGCGCGCGAAGCCGATCGAACCGCAGACGCTGCCGTTCATGCCGTACGGCGACTGGGCCGAGAAGCCCGAGCAGATCAAGCTCGGCAATCCCTTCGCCGGCAAGTGCTCCGCGAATCTCGGCGGCGGATTGTCGTTCAGCGCGAACCCGGGCGGGTTTTCCGTCACCTGGAGCACCACCAACGCGTCCATCAAGGGCTGGACCTCGCCCGGCAAATTTCTCGACTTCAGCATCTATCTTCCAGGCGAGAAGCCGGGCGACTGGCTGCCGTACCATTTCCACTGCGACCTCGATCCGCAGTGGTATGCGAGCCGGCGCGCGCCGGCCGTCGGGCGCGACGGGTTCCTCTTCGGCATCGACGAGCGCTTCCGCTACGGTTCCATCGCGTACGGCGTGGGGTATTCGCGCGTGTCGACGCGTCCGAAGGCGCGCGAGTACGGGCCGGATTATCCGATGCCGCGGCCCGGGGGCGGCGGCTGGAGCGGCAACCGGAACGGTCCGGGCGGCAGCGTCACCGTTTCCTTCGGGTGGTCGGCGTTCCTCGGCCACTGGCCGATGCTCCGGAAGGGCAAGTTCGATCTGTGGTACGTGGGGCTCGACCGTTCCCCCGAGACGGGCAAGCCGATCGCGGCGCGGCTTTTGTGGCCGCGCGGCCACGAGGACAACTACATGGCCTTCGCCTCGCGCATCGGCACGGGCACGATGACGGACTTCTACAAGGGCGAGCTCGCGCGCGTGGCGGACATGTGGTCCACGGCAGACGCCGAAAGCCGCTACATGTACGCGCCGACCGAGAAGCCGGCGTTCCACCGCTACGACCTCGAAACGGACCACGTGTTCTACAAGGACGTCGTCAAGCCCTTGCTCGACGCCAACGAAAACGGCTGGCAGCTTTTCTGGACGGACAAGGAACACAAACGTCCCAAGTTCAACAAGGAGCCCGACAGCGTTCGCCGCATCATCTACCGGACGCTCGACAAGTACTACTACATGTCCTATCGGACGAGCGAGCTGCGCGCGAAGTACCTCGAGGACCGCTGGAGCGGCAAGCTGCCGCCCGAGTACGTGCCGCCGCCCCCGCCGCCGTCGTTGCCGGACGAGCCGGACGTGGACTACGATCCCAACGAAATCCAGCTGGAAGACAAGGCGTTCTGACCATGAAGACGACCAAACTCCTTGCCGTTTCCGCGTTGCTGTTCGCCGGTCTGTGCGCCGCCTCCGCCGAGGCCGCCACATGGGGCGAGATGTTCCGGCTCCTGTGGGTCGATCCGTACACGGACGTGCCGTATCTGCCGGACAAGGCGCCCAAGTACGGCGTGGAGACGAACATCCTTTCCTGCGCGGCCGCGCAGGGCGAGATCGAGACGATTTCCTTCTCCGTGGAGCCGTCGCGCGATCTGAAGAAGGTCGATTTCGTGCCGTCCGAACTGATCGGGCCGGGCGGCGCCAGGATCCCCGCGTCCGCGGCGGACTTCGCGCTCGTGAAGGTGTGGTACCGCGCGGGCGGGCGCTGGCGCACGAGCTGGTGCGGCAGCCTGGGCAACCCCGAACTCATGAACGACCTCGTCATCCACGACGACGACCTCGTGCGCGTCGTCGAGGACAAGGAGAACTGGAAGCGCACGATCAAGGTGCGCATCGACTATCCCGAAGGCCCCGCGTACGTGGACATGCGCAAGCACGGCGAGTCCTTCAACCACGGCCTGCACCCGATCCGCGACACGAAGACGTTCGTGCCGTTCAATCTCACGAAAGGCCGCTGGCAGCAGTACTGGTTCACGTGGCGCGTCCCAAAAACGGCGAAGCCCGGCGTCTACCGCGGTTCGCTCGCGGTGAAGGAGGGCGGCGTCGAAGCCGGCGCGATCCCCGTCGAGATCGAGGTGTATCCGTTCTCGCTGCCGATGGCGCGCACGCACTACGACACGTCGCAGCCGTTCATCTCCGCGTGGATGGGCACGCCCTCCCTGGGCGGCGAACTCGCGAAATCCAAGGACATGAAAGTCGCCGAAACGCGCCTCCGGAACGTGTACAGGTCCTTGGCCGAGCACAACTGCCACTGTCCGAGCGGTCCCGGCGCGTTCGGGAACGACACCACCGAGGACTACGCCGTCCGTTCGCTCATCATGATGCGTCAGGAGGGCATGGCGGTGCGCCTGCTCATCAACGGCATGTCCTTCATGTTCCACGAAAGCGGCACGAACGAGTACGCGAAGATGATCCGCACGCAGGCGAATGTGCTGGACAAGTACATAGGCCACCGCGACTGCTACTTCTGCAGCGCCGACGAATGCGACACGGGTTTCAACCGCGCGAGCTACCAGACCTGGTCGATGCTACACGCGAACGATTTCAAGACATGGACCGACTACGGCGTTTCGCGCGACATCAGCTGGAGCGTGAGCATGAACGACGTGCCGGCGAGCGCGCGCCACGTGGAGGCGTGGAACTGGCACGCGGGCGGCGCGAAGGCGGTCACCTACGCCGGACCTTTCACGGGTCCGCTCTGTCCCGACATCTGGCGCCGCACCAAGGGCCTGCGCTACTACTACGGCGACTACGACGGCCACCACGAATACTGCTTCTACTGCGGCGAGAACCCGTGGAACGACTTCACCTTCCGCAGCGCGTATTCGCAGTTCGTGATCGTGTATCCCACCTACGACGGACTCATCGCGTCCACGGCCTGGGAGGGGGTCCGCGAAGGGCTGGACGACATCCGCTACCTGTCGCTCCTGAAGCTTCGCTGCGAGGCGGCGATCCGCACCAAGGACCGCAAGATCCGCGACGCCGGCCTCAGAAACCTCCTGTGGATGGAGTCGCAGGATCCCGAGACGGTGATCGACCTCTTCGCGTTCCGCCGCGAGACGGCGCGCCGGATCGTCGAGATGATCGCGCTCGTCGGCCCCGAACCCGAGGAGGTTCTCCCGAAGCCGCCGCCCGAACTGCCGCCGCTCGCGTGCGACGTGGAGCCGCGTCCGGCCGGCGCGAAGCGCGAGGAACTCGCCTCCAAATACAAAAACGCCAACCGCTGGGATCTCGCCATTCCGCTGTACCGCGAGCTGGCACACGACGAAACGATCCCCACGCGCACGCGCTACGACCACGTCGCCGCGCTCGTGGGCATGTTGAGCGACATGCTTCACCGCGACGAGGCCCTGCGCGAGATCGACGCCTTCCTGAAGGTCAGGGACCTCAAGTCCGTCCAGCGCGCGAAGCTGTCGCTGCTGCGCGTGAGGACGATGATGACGAACCGCATCTTCGCCGAGGA
>DCIH01000026.1:10479-11038 GCA_002317575.1 Verrucomicrobia bacterium UBA1731
CTGGCCGGCGGCCAGCCGCAGAAGGCGATCGATTTCGCCGAGGCGCGCATGCAGGACGTGAAATTCGATCCCGGCGAAAAGGCGTCGCTCTTCTTGTGCGAGGCGCGCGGATGGACGGCGCTCAAGAACTACGAAATGGCCGCGCGCATGTACCGCGTCGCGCGCGTCACGAACCCCGGCTGCGTCGACCGCGGCGTCCTGCAGGCCGAGGGCTGGGTCGCCGAGCAGCTCGAGGACTGGAAGACGGCCGAGAAGTGCTACGCCCAGGAGGCGACGACGTACAACGAGGAGGAGTACGCGCTCAAGTCGAGCTGTGTGGGACGCTTGAAGCGCGTGATGGCGAAGCTCCAGGCGAGCGAGCGCAAGAAGGACATTTCGTTCGACGACACCGACGACGGTACCGCGATCGAGTTGGACGAATGAGTTTGACGTTCAAAGGAGAAAACGATGAAAGCGAAGATAGAGACGAACCTGGGGACGATGACGCTGGAGCTGGACGAGGCGAAGGCGCCGATCACGGTGAAGAACTTCTGCGACTACGCGAAGGCGGGCCACTACG
>DCIH01000026.1:11060-11207 GCA_002317575.1 Verrucomicrobia bacterium UBA1731
CGGCACGATCTTCCACCGCGTCATTTCCGGATTCATGATCCAGGGCGGCGGATTCACCGCCGACATGAAGCAGAAGGAAACGAAGGATCCGATCAAGAACGAGGCGATGAACGGCCTCAAGAACGCGCGCGGCACGATCGCGATGGC
>DCIH01000026.1:11268-17560 GCA_002317575.1 Verrucomicrobia bacterium UBA1731
TTCTTCATCAACCTCGTGGACAACGGCTTCCTCGATTTCCGCAATCCCACGCCGCAGGGCTTCGGCTACGCCGTGTTCGGCAAGGTCGTGGAAGGCCTCGACGTGCTGGACAAAATCGGCGCCGTCGAAACGACCACGAAGGGTTATTACGACGACGTGCCCGTGAAGGCCGTCACGATTTCAAAAGTCACCGTCGAAGCGTAAGCGCTCGAGAAAGGAATCCCATGAAACATCTGTTGCCGCTGGCCTGCGCCATTGCCGCCATCCAGCTTCCCGCCGCCGAAGCGGCCAAAAAGGCCCCTACGACCGCCGAGGAAATCCTCGCGGTTCCGCGTCGCGTCACGACGCCCGTCAAATTCCCGAAGGAGGGCGTGTTCATCGGTTCCGGCGTGTATCCCTGCACGGGCCGTCTGATGGGCACGGGCTACTGCTTCACCTACTGGGAGCCGAAGCACCCCAATTACGACGAGACGATCGAGCTGTGCGCCAAGGAGAAAGTCGGCAACACGCTCCAGTTCTGGCGCGGCGGCAACCAGGGTTGCGACCTCGCCCGCAAGGCGCGCGCGAAGGGCATCACCAGCGTGTTCCTCTACGGCCAGCCCGGCGACACGGAAGCGGACACCAAGAAGTTCGTCGCGGAAATGGGCGACGACTACCTCGGCTTCGACTTCGGCGAACGCTTCTCGTTCAACGTGAACGACAGCTCCCAGGTCGCCAAGGACGGCCGCGTCGGCTCCACGACGCTCCAGACGCTGGCAGACGACTACATGGCGCGCGTCCACGCCCACGTGAACAAGCTCCACAAGAAGGGCGTCGGCAACGTGCAGGCGACGAGCGGAAACTTCGGTCTCGACTACGAGGTGGCGGCCGGCGCGGAAATTCCGTGCACGGAAGATTTCCCGTTCGGCGACCTGAACCTCTCCTCCGCGCTCTCGCGCGGCCTCTACCGCCAGTACGACCTCCCGATGTGGGGCAGCCACCTCGCGCACGAGTGGTACAGCTGGATTCCGCACACCAACCCGTACAAGATGACGACGCTCAAGACGGCGTTCCAGCTCAAGTACATGGCGGGTTCGAAGATGATCATCAACGAGTCCGGAAACTGGCAGCTGCAGAGTTCGCTGTGCCCCGACTCGCCGATGAGCTTCATGCCGATCCTGCGCGGCAATCCCGTGGGCATGTACAGTCCCAACGACAAGCGCAGCGGCTTCAACGCCGAGGTCATGAAAGAGGCGGAAAAGAAGTTCGCCTACATCGACGTCCGCTCGCCCGTCGCCACGAAGTACCGCAAGATCATCTCGGACTTCTATGATTTCTGCGTGAAGAACCCGTGCCCGAAGGGCCAGCCCGAGACCACCATCGCGGTGGTGAAGGGCAATCTCGATCTCGGCGACGCGCGCTACATCGCCGGCTACGCGATCTGCAACGCCTACGCGATCGCCGACGCGGACAACCGCTGGTATTTCGGTCTGCCCGAACAGAGCTGGGAGGTCGCGCTCAACCAGCTGCTGCCGCGTCCCCCGATGCTCGCGCCCGACTACAACCTGCATTTCTCGGGCACGCCGTTCGGCCAGGTCGACCTCGCGTCCTTCGCGTGCGACAACATGACGGCCGAGCACTTGCTGAAGAACTACAAGGTGCTCATGTTCGCGGGCTGGAACACCTGCTCGCCCAAGCAGTACAAGGTGCTGTGCGACTACGTGAAGGGCGGCGGCACGCTCGTCGCGGGCGTGTGCCACCTGTCCACGAACAAGACGCGCAACTTCTCGTCGTTCACGAAGGATGAGCTCGTCAACGGCGGTGATTTCACGGAGCTCTGCAACGTCAAGGTCGTGCAGAAAGACCACCGCTTCTTCTGGGCGACGGGTCCCGAACGCACGCCGAACAAGGTCGGTTTCGTCGCGCGCCGCCGCTGGGGCTACATGGGCGTGCCGCTCGCCAAGATCGAGTACGTGGGCCGTCCCGAGGACTACGAGAAACTCGCCACGGACGACGAGACGGAAGATCCCGTGGTGGTGGAGATCAAGAGCGGCAAGGGCCGCGTCATCCTGCTCACGGCGTGGGCGTACCCCGCCGCCGTCAACCAGGACTGGGGCTGCGGCGCGCGCGTCGAACAGCGCGGCATGATGGGCGAAATCTACCGCTACGCCGCCAAGCTCGGCCGCGGCAACGTGTGGATCACGGGCAAGGATTTCGAAAATCTCGACGCCGACTGCGACTGGATCGCGTTCTCGTACTTCCCGGAAGGCGGCAAGATCTGCCTGCTGAACCTCGACTACGAAAACGAGCGCAAGTGCGTGCTGCATTGGTTCGGCGAAAAGGACTTCATCACGCTCGAACCCGGCGAATTCCGCCTGATGGACGCGCCCGTGCTGGAGGCGTCCGAAAAACTGAACATGCGGTGACGGGTCGCGAAACGCCGGAGGCGGCATGAGAAGACGATGGGTGGCGTTGGCGGCGTTCGCCGCGGGTGCGTGCGCATTCGCCGGCGCGCTGGAAGACGGATTCGCGAATCCGCCGAACGAAAACAAGCCGCGCGTGTGGTGGCATTGGATGAACGGCAACGTCTCCAAGGCCGGCATCACGGCGGACCTCGAGGCGATGGCCAAGGCCGGCGTCGGCGGCGCGCACCTGTTCGACGTCGGCTGCGACATCCCGGCGGGGCCCGTGGCGTTCAACACGCCCGCCTGGGACGAGCACGTGACATGGGCGGCAAAGGAGGCCGAGCGCCTCGGTCTCGAGATCACGCTCGTCAACTCGTCCGGCTATTCGTCCTCCGGCGGACCGTGGGTGAAGCCCGAGGACGCGATGAAGAAGGTGACGTTCTCCGAGGCCGTCGTCAAGGGCGGCGAAACGTTCACCGGCGTTCTGCCGCCGCAGGGGAAGGAATCCGGATTCTACGCAGACGTCGCGACGCTCGCGTTTCCGCTGCCGCCGTCCGAAAGCGAAGGCGGCGCGGACGCGGCGCTGATGTCCATGCCGATCGGCACGAACGAGTTTCTCGTGTCCGCCTCCAAGCCCTACGTGGCCTACGGCTTCACGCTGTCCATCACCTACGACGTGTGGCGCTGGGATCAGGCGGTGAAGGCGACCGTTTGGACGAGCGACGACGGCAAGACGTTCGTGCAGGCGGACGTCGTCGAGGACATGGTCTGTCGCGAAGGCCATTGCGACTGCCACGTCGAAAACAACGAGCGCAAGCTCGTGGCGTTCTCGAAACCCGTGACGGGGAAGTTCTTCCGCGTGAAGATCGACTCCCCGCACGACGATCCGCGTCCGATCAGATTCGAGGTGAAGCATTTCGCGCTGGACAAACGCACGTCCCTCGCCGGCATGAACACGGTGACGTACCGGTTGCGCGGGAACGTGCCCGAAACCACGGGCCAGATCGGCCGCGACCGCGTCGTGCCGCTCGAGAGCGTCGTGGACGTCACGGACAAGCTCGATCCGGGCACGGGCAAGGTGGCGTGGACCGCGCCGAAGGGCGGTTTGTGGTGCCTGATGCGCATCGGCTGCGCGTACAACGGCGCCAAGTGCGCGCCGGCGTCCAAGTACGGCATCGGCCCCGAAGTGGACAAGCTGGACGCCGCCGCGGTCGGCCGCCATTTCGACGCGTACGTGGGCAAGTTCGCGAAACTGCCGGCGATCAAGGCCACGCTCGTGGACAGTTACGAGGTCGGATGCCAGAACTGGACGAAGGGGTTGGAGCGGAAATTCCAGGCGCGTTGGGGCTATTCGATCGTGCCGTATCTCGCGTGTTTCTCCGGGCGCATCGTGGGGAGCGTGGACCAGAGCGCGAACGCGTTCCGCGATTTCCGCCGCGTGATTGCGGAGCTCTTCGCCGAGAACTACGCCGGCGGTCTGCGCGCGAAGTGCCAGGCGGCGGGCATCGAGCTCGCCATCGAACCGTACGGCAATTCGCCGGCGGACAACACGAGCTACGCCAAAAACGTCGACGTCCCGATGACGGAATTCTGGGTGAAGCCGGGCGACGCGCTCACGGAGCGCGGTCCGGCCGTCAACGCGCGCGTCGTGGCGAGCGCGGCGCATTTCTGGGGACGGAAACACGTGGACGCCGAGGCGTTCACCGCGCATCCGAACCACGGCGGCAAGTGGCTCAAGGATCCGTTCGGCCTCAAGGCTGTCGGCGACTGGGCGTACGCCGGCGGCGTCACGCGCATGGTGTACCACCGCTGGGCGCACCAGCCGTGGACCGAGCCCGCGCGCCTGCCGGGCATGACGATGGGCCCGTGGGGCACGCATTTCGAACGCACCGAAACGTGGTGGCCGATGGTGGGTCCGTGGCTCAAATACCAGGCGCGCTGCCAGTTCCTGCTGGAACAGGGCCTGCCCGTGGCGGATCTGCTTTATTACGTGGGCGACGACGCGCCGAACAGCGGCATGCCCGCCAATCCCTCGAAGAAGCTGGCCTGGGACGCGGTCGGTGCGGACGCACTCACGGCGCTCAAGGTCGAGAACGGCCGGCTCGTGGCCCCGAGCGGCGCCACCTACGCGCGGCTCGTCATTCCCGAAAACGCGCACATCCTTCCCGAGTCGTTGAAGGAACTCGGCCGCTTGCGCAAGGCCGGCGCCGTCTTCGTGTACGGCGGTCGTTCGGACGACGGCATCATGCCCGACGTGATCGTGTACGGCACCGAGAAGCCCGTCAACTGGATACACCGCACGCTCAAGGACGGCCGCGAGCTGTACTTCGTCGCCTACGGCGGCGATGACGCCGCCACGATCGGCTGCTCGTTCCGCCAAAACGGCCGCAAGCCCGAGATCTGGGATCCCGAAACGGGAACGATCGCGCCCGCCGCGCGGTGGCGCGAGCGGAACGGTCGCGCGGAAATCGAATTCGACGTGAAACCCTGCGACGCGTTCTTCGTCGTGTTCGGCAAGCCCACGAAGGAGGCGCTCCCGCAGGAAATCAAGCGCGTCTCCGCGCCGGCGGCGGCGCGAACCGTGTCCGTGGAAGGTCCGTGGGCGCTCATGTTCCCGCAGGGTTGGGGCTGTCCCGAATCCGTGCCGATGAAGACGCTGTCATCTTGGACGACGCTCGCGGGCGAGGCGAAGCATTTCTCCGGCATCGCGACATACGTCTATGTGGGCGAAGCGCTGCGCGCGAAACTCGGCAACGTCGCGGGCAAGCGCGTGTGGCTCGATCTGGGCGACGTGAAGAACCTCGCCGAAGTGACGGTGAACGGCAAGACCTATCCCGTCCTCTGGAAGCCGCCGTTCCGCGTGGACATCACCGACGCGGTGAAGGAAGGCGCACCGATCGACCTCTCCGTCCGCGTCGCGAACCTCTGGGCGAACCGACTGATCGGCGACGACCGCGAGCACGAGGACGACTGCACGTGGCGCGGCAGCGTGCTGAACGGCGTCAAGGAAATCGGCGTCAAGGAGATCCCGCAGTGGGTCAAGGAGGGGAAGAAGTCCCCGACGGGCCGCTGCACGTTCACGACGTGGAAGCACTGGGACAAGAACGACGACCTGCAGCCGAGCGGCATCCTCGGCCCCGTCTACCTGCGCACGTTCGAGCCGGCGCGGTGACGCACCGCCTGCGGCAAAGATCGGACATGATTGGGAAAGCGAGATACGACAAGTTTTTTGACGATTGCGGCGGTCGCGGAGCGACGCGCCCTACCTCCTCGTGTATGCGTACAGCGGTAGGGCGCGGACTCCGCTCCGCGCCGCCAAGCGCAACGTGCGGCGGTCGCGGAGCGACACGCCCTACCTCCTCGTGTATGCGTACAGCGGTAGGGCGCGGGCTCCGCTCCGCGCCGCCAAGCGCAACATGCGGCGGTCGCGGAGCGACGCGCCCTGCCAGTTGCGGAGGTTTGGCAACCGCCTCGATTGGGAAAGCGAGATACGACAAGATGAAAAGGACAGTTATTGCGTTGGCGTTGTGCGGCATGGCCCGTTGCGGCGTGGCGGCGGACGTGGAGTGGCTGTGGCCCGAGGGCAAGATGCCCCACCCGCAGCCGCACCAGATCGCCGCGATGACGGACGTGTCGGAAAAGCCGGGCTTCGTCGCCGACGAGCACCGCCGGCCGTTCCTCGAATGGTGCGAGGCGCCCGATCCGGCGAAGGCCGTGAAGGGCTGCATGATCCTCATTTCCGGCGGCGGGTACAACTGCTGCTGCGACGTGGACCTCGTCGCCGACTGGCGCAAGAAGTACACCGGCCTCGGCTTCCAGTGCGTCAACCTCGTCTACCGCACGGGGCGTCCGAAGGGCCTGCCCATCTACCAGTCCGCGTGGGAGGACGGCCAGCGCGCCGTGCGGCT
>DCIH01000026.1:17653-17963 GCA_002317575.1 Verrucomicrobia bacterium UBA1731
TGCTCGCGACGAGTGCGCTCACGCCCGCCTACGCGCGCGTCGACGCGGCGGACGACACGCCGTGCCACGTCAACTTCGCGATTACGGGCGCGATTGCCTACGCGCTGACGGACGGGCTGACCGAGATCAACGCACGTGACGGCGACGCGCCCGACGTGACGCTCGACGCGCTCTTCAAGTTCGACGCCAAGACCGCGCCGATGTGCCTGCTCCACGGCGGGGCCGACCCGGTTTCGCCGTTCGCCTCGACGCACGTCTACCGCCGCCTGCGCCAGCTGAAGGTGCCCGCCGAACTGCACCTCTTCGCCGA
>DCIH01000005.1 GCA_002317575.1 Verrucomicrobia bacterium UBA1731
CGGGTAAAAAATGGGTAAACTCCAGTTCGTGAAACCGTATTCACGATTTCATGTTTTTGCTAAAATGTGCGGACATGGGTGGAGGAGGAATGTGCTGAAACTCTCGTTTACGATGCAGATTCTGGTGGCGATGGTGGCGGCCGTCGCCGTGGGGCTCGGGCTGCAGTTCGCGGGACAGGGTGAGTTGGCCGGACGGTTCTTGGGACCCGGCGGGACGATTTTCCTGAACCTCATCAAGTACATCGTCTGTCCGCTCGTGCTCTTTTCCGTGATGGGCGGCATCGTGTCGATGGACGACCTGAAGAAGGTCGGCGTCGTCGGCGCGAAGACGCTGGCGTGCTTCTTCACGACATCGCTCGTCGCCGTGGTGTTCGCGCTGTTCGCGAGCATGGCCGTGAAAGGCGTGTTCCCGCTGCTCAAATCCGCGGCCGGCGCGGCGCCGGCCGCACCGCCTTCGACGACCGTCGCCGACATGCTGATCGGCATCTTTCCGTCGAATTTCGCCAAGCCCTTCATGGACGCGAATATGCTGCAGATCATCGTGATGGCGATTCTTTTCGGCATCGCGATCATTCTCATCGGCGGCGAAAACGGCAAGCGCCTCGAGCAGGGCGTCCGGCTGATGGACGGTCTCTGCGTGAAGACGCTTGAAGTGATCATGAAGCTTTCGCCGATTGGCGTCTTCTGCCTGATGTGCCCCGTCGTGGCGGCGAACGGCGCGACGGTCATTGGTTCGCTTGCGGCGGTCGTCGCGGTCGCGTACGGTTGCTATGCGTTCCATCTGCTGGTGATCGACACGCTCTGCGTGAAACTGTTCGCCGGCGTTTCGCCGCGGGAGTTCCTGTCCAAAATGTCGCCCGCGATCCTGTTCGCGTTTTCGAGCTCGTCTTCCGTCGGATCGTTGCCGATCAACATGCGTTGCGCCGAATCGCTCGGCGTGCCGCGCTCGCTCGCGTCCTTCGTGCTGCCGCTCGGTGCGACGATCAACATGAACGGCACGGTGATCTACCATGGCGTCTCGGCCGTGTTCATCGCGGCGTGCTATGGCATTTCGCTCAGCGTCGAACAGATGGTGGCGATCGCCGTCACCTCCACGCTCGCGTCCATCGGCACGGCGGGCGTCCCCGGCGCGGGCGTCGTGATGCTGGCGATGGTTCTTTCCGCGGCGGGATTGCCGCTGGACGGCATCGCGCTCGTCGCCGGCGTTGACCGCATTTTCGACATGGGCCGCACCGTGCTAAACATTTCCGGGGACACGACGGCCGCGGTGATGTTGAACGGCCGCCGTCGTGCCGTCGCAGCGTGAAATTTCGAAAGGGAAAGGTGACTGAAAATGACGAGCAGAAGAAGTTTTTTGTTGGGATCAGCGTGTTTCGGGGCGGCCGTTTCGGCGGCGCGCAACGTCCAGGCCGAGGTGTCCGTTGAGCTGCCCTTGATCGCCGGCAAGGATCTGGGTAAGGCGAAAACGCTGCCGGCCGGCCGCTACGACGAGCACATCCACGTCTACAAGGACGGCCCGGCCAAGCCCGAGGCTTTCGCGGCGCGCATCGCCGAGGCCGGTCTCGCCGGCGGATGCGTCTATTCGCGTGAACAGACGCCAGAGCCGCGGCTCTCGAATTCGTCGGCGCTCACGCCCGAGCAGATCGTGGACAACGTGATCGAATGGTGCTCGGCTTCGCCGACGCTGTACCCGTTCTACTGGATTGACCCCTCGCGCCACGACGCGGTCGATCTTGTGGACATGGCCGTCGAGAAGGGCATCTGCGGCTTCAAGGTGATCCGCAACAACGGCTATCCGTGCGACGGCCCCGCGTTGGACGCCTATCGGCGGATGGCGCGCTACGGCAAGCCCGTCACGTTCCATTCGGGCATCCTCTACGACGGCGTTCCGTCCAGCGAGTATTTCCGCCCCGTCGTTTTCGAACCGCTGCTCCGCGCGCAGGGGCTGCGCTTCTGTCTGGCGCACATTTCGTGGCCGTGGTGTGACGAGTGCATGGCGGTCTTCGGCAAGATGTATTCGGCCGACGACAACTGGTCCAACCGCCCGAACGCGACATTCCGCAAGCCGGTCGCCAAGGCCGTTCCACCGAAGATGTTCATCGACTCGACCCCCGGCGCGCACGGCATCTGGCGGCGCGACGCGTTCATGCGGATGTACGGTTCGCCGTTCCGGCCGACGGTCTCGAAGCGCTTCATGTTCGGCACGGACTGCGACGTGCACGACTACATGGTTTCCTACGCGCGCAAGACGCAGGATTTCGACGACGCGCTGTTCCGCGAATTCAAGGTGACGGACGCGGAAGTCGACGCCTACTACCGGAGCTCGCTCCAGACCTTCCTGTTCGGTTGATTTAAATCCCGTTTGAGCGTGCGTGCGTTTGTCGAGATTGTTCTTGTTGCGGGCGTCAGTTTGGCGGCTCGGGTCGCTTTCGCCTTCGGGCCGTGGCTTGAGACGACGCCGATTGGCGGCGTCGAACTGGGCGGGGCGAACGCGCAGGACCGCGCGGCGCTGGTGAAGGCGCTGGACGGGCTCGAGAAGGATTGCGCGGACCGGCCGACGATCGTCTGGCGCACGAAGGCGCTGGCGCATGTTTTCGACCATGTGCGCCTCGGCGTCAACACGAACGACCTGTTCGTCCACTGGCATGCGGACGGCGGCATTCTCGAGGCCGGCAAGAACAAGCGTCTGTCGGTGTTCGCGAAATCCGGTCCGGAGCACGCGCTCGCCGGCGCGTGGATGGCCGAGAACGGCGGCTTCAACTGCCGGCTCGACACGAGCCACACGTGTCCCGACTGGAAATCCGTTCTGGAGCTCGGTCCGAAGGGCCTTGCCGCGCGGGCGCGCGAACGGCGCAAGACGGCGCGGACGGACGAGGAACGCCTCTTCCTCGACTGCGTGGCGGAGGTCTACGACGCGTTGGCGCGCGAATGCGTCCGTTGGGCGGATTTTGCGGCGTCAAAGGGCATGCGCGACGTCGCCGCCGTTCTGCGGGCGAACGCGGAGCATGCGCCGCGGACGTTCCGCGAGGCCCTGCAGTGGGCGCTCGTCTACGACCGTGCGCAGGAGGTCGAAGGCGAGGACGTCCGTTCGCAGGGACTTTTCGACCGTCTCTTCATCCACTACTACCGCGACGACCTCGCCGCGGGACGCGAGACGCGCGAGAGCGCGAAGCGCCTGATCGCCGACTGGTACACGCGGCTGTGGTCGCAGCAGCATCCGAACGGAAAGAACGTCGCCTTCGGCGGTTACGACGCCCAGGGCGCGCCGGTGTGGAACGAACTCACGGAACTCGGGTTCGAGGTGTTCGGGGAACTCGGCCGCATCAATCCGAAACTCACCTACCGGTTCGGACGCAAGACGCCGCGCGAGCAGCTCGAGAAGGTGACGCGCTGGCTCGCCGCCGGGAAGACGTCCGTCGTCTTCGCCTGCGAAGAAACGCTTTACGAGGCGTTTCGGCGGCGCGGAAAGGAACCGTGCGATCTCGCCGACTACGTGCTCGTCGGTTGCTACGAACCGGGCATCGGCGGCCGCGAGATCATCGCTTCGATGGCGGCGGACGTGAATCTCGTCAAACCGCTTGAGACGGTGCTGTCGCGTCCGGCGGCGGAGCTTCCGCCGGACGCGGTCGCTTTCGAACGCGCCTATCTGGACGAGCTTTCGCGTCTTCTCGACCGCGCGATGGCGGCGGCCCGCGACGCCGAGGAGCACTGGTACGGAATCCATCCCGCACCGCTTTTTTCGGGCGGTTTCCGCGACTGTGTCGCTTCGGCGCGCGACTACTCGCAGGGCGGTTGCCGCTACAATTCGTCGGGCGTCGTGCTGATCGGCATCGGAACGGTCGCCGATTCGCTGGCGGCCGTGCGGCACCTGGTGGACGAGACGAAGGCCGTTTCGATGCCGGAGCTGGCGGCGATCCTGAAGGACGATTGGAAGGGGCATGACGCATTGCGCCTGACGGCTCGCCGCGCCGCGCCCAAGTGGGGCAACAACGACGACCGCGCCGACGCGTTCGCGAAGCGCGTCTACGCGGCGGCGACCGCGCGCGTGAACGCGGCGAAGAACGGACACGGCGGCAACTACCAGGCGGGTTCGTGGTCCATCTATCTCGACATGCATTTCGGCGCCAGGACGGGCGCGACGCCGGACGGACGCCGCAAGGGCGATACGCTGTCGCGGAACAACGTCGCGACGGCGGGTTGCGGCACGGAGGGTCCTTTGGCGCTGATGCATTCCAATCTCAAGCTCGATCTTGCGGAGGCTCCGGACGGGCACGTCATGGATGTTCTTCTGCCGGCGACGCTGAAGACGAGTCCGCATGGTGCGCGGCAGATCGCGGACGTTCTTGCGGCGTATTTCGCGCAGGGCGGTCAGTGCCTGCATTTGAATTGCTTCGATGTGGCGACGCTGAAGGACGCCTATGCGCATCCGGAGAAGTACAAGGATCTGCAGGTGTGCGTTTGCGGATGGAATGTCCGCTGGACGGATCTTTCCGACGCGGAGCGCAGGCATTTCATCGCCACGGCCGAGGCTCAGGAAGAACGATAGTTTGGCAACCGACGACATTACGAGGAGACGCACAAATGAAACGATTCATGTTGCAGCTGTTCCGGTTGGCGATGACGATGACCATCATGATCACGATGGCGGTGATGATCTTTTCGCTTCGGGACCGGGTGACGTCGCTGAAACGACAGCTGGCCGAGGCGCAGGCGGGAGAAGATCCCGGCGTCTTCGCGACGATCGCGAGCCGGACGAGCATCCGGAAGTTCGATCCGTCGAAGGCGGTCTCGGACGAGGCGATCGGGAAGATCCTCAAGGCCGGCATGTGCGCGCCTTCCGCGATGAACAAGCAACCGTGGGAATTCGTGGTCGTGCGCGACGCTGCGCAGCTGAAGGCGCTTGGCGAGGCCCTGCCGTATTCGCGTGTCGGCAACGGCGCGCAGGCGGCGATTGTCGTGTGCGGCAATCTCGACAACGGACTCCCCGGGCGCGGCAAGGAATATTGGATACACGATTGTTCGGCCGCGAGCATGAACATCCTCCTGGCGGCGAAGGGCCTTGGCCTCGGCGCCGTCTGGACGGGCGTTTATCCGGGCGAGGACCGCATCGCGGCGGTGCGCAAGATCCTTGCGATCCCCGAGGGCTTCATGCCGCTCAACATCATTCCGATTGGCCATCCCGCCGAAAATCCGCCGCCGAAGGACAAGTGGAATCCCGCGAAGGTCCACAAGAACCGTTGGTAGTCGCCCAAGTGCGCGTGGCGGATTTCAAAGGATGTCGTTGATGGTGTGCCAAGCGAAGCTTGGCTGGACTTGTAGAATGAAAGGAATCTACTCAACAAAGATAATGGCATGTTGATAGGAGTGCTGGCTGTGCGGAGGGCGACCGACGCGCAGAAGCCCAGC
>DCIH01000123.1:0-359 GCA_002317575.1 Verrucomicrobia bacterium UBA1731
GCGCGATCCTCGTCGTGTCCGCCGTTGACGGCCCGATGCCCCAGACGCGCGAACACGTGCTTCTCGCCCGCCAGGTCGGCGTGCCGAAGATCGTGGTGTTCCTCAACAAGTGCGACCTCGTCGACGACTCCGAAATGCTCGATCTCGTCGAGATGGAAGTGCGCGAGCTCCTTTCCAAGTACGACTACGACGGCGACAACGCTCCCGTGATCCGCGGTGCGGCCTATCCGGCCACGCAGGCCGCGTCGAAGGACGATGCGGCGTGCAACTGCATCACGGAGCTCATGAACGCTCTCGACACGTACATCCCCGAGCCCGCCCGCGAGCTCGACCTGCCGTTCCTCATGCCGATCGAAGAC
>DCIH01000123.1:443-693 GCA_002317575.1 Verrucomicrobia bacterium UBA1731
GAAGACGTCGAAATCGTCGGTCTCAAGCCGACGGCGAAGACGGCCGTCACGGGCGTCGAAATGTTCCGCAAGCTCCTCGACCAGGGTCAGGCCGGCGACAACATCGGCTGCCTCCTCCGTGGCACGAAGAAGGAAGAGGTCGAGCGCGGCCAGGTTCTCGCCAAGCCGGGCTCCATCACGCCGCACACCGAGTTCGAAGGCCAGGTCTACGTCCTCACGAAGGACGAAGGCGGCCGCCACACGGCGTTCA
>DCIH01000123.1:745-2307 GCA_002317575.1 Verrucomicrobia bacterium UBA1731
ACGACGGACGTGACGGGCGACATCGAGCTCCCCGAGGGCGTCGAAATGGTGATGCCTGGCGACAACGTGACGCTCAAGGTCAAGCTGATCGCCCCCGTGGCGCTCGAAGAGAAGATGCGCTTCGCCATCCGCGAAGGCGGCCGCACGGTCGGCGCCGGCACGGTCTCGAAGGTGATCAAGTAACAAGATCGTCTTCTGTGGGATGCTTCCTCCCGTACCCGGCCCCTTGAGGGTCGGCCGGGGAAAGGAGGAAGCTCTGATTCCAGAAGACGGAAGGGAAGAAGAAAATGCCGCGTGATCTGGCCATCTTGGCGTGCACGGAATGCAAGCGTCGCAACTATGTGACGACGCGCAACAAGAAGACGATGACCGAGCGTCTCGAGAAGGTGAAATACTGCCCCTTCGACAAGAAGCGCACGGTCCACAAAGAGGTCAAGTAAGACCCAGCTATTTCTAGGGTAGTAGCACAATGGCAGTGCAGCGGTCTCCAAAACCGCCTATGGGGGTTCGATTCCCTCCTACCCTGCCAAATTTCCAGGGGATGAAATGAAGGATTTTTTCAATCGCGCCAAGGGTTATCTCGCCGAAGTCAAGGGCGAAGCCAAGCGCGTGTCGTGGCCGGGAAAGCACGAGCTTTACGATTCCACGCTTGTGGTGATCGCTTTCATCTTCATTCTTGCTGTGACCACATTGGCGTGTGACAAGGTCATTCAGCTGTTCCTGCAGATTGTTCACGCCGGCGCGTGATTAAGGGGGCTGTGATGAAAAAGGATTGGTTCGTCCTTCATACGTTGACCGGGCAGGAGAACAAGGCCCAGAAGTCGATCATCGCCCGCACGCGACTCGAGGCGATGGAAGAGTACGTGGGGCAGTGCATCATTCCCCAGGAGAAGATGACTGAGAAGAAGAACGGCAAGTCGCGCACCTTCACCAAGAAGTTCTTCCCGGGATACCTCCTTTGCGAGCTCGCGCTTTACGACGATGCGCGCGGGGTCGATCCGAACACGGGCAAGAAGGCCATTTACGAGCGCACGTGGCAGTTCCTCCGTGAAACGCCTGGCGTGATTGGATTCATCGGCGGCGAACGTCCGGTTCCGCTGAAGAAGTCCGAGATGGACGCCATTTTGAGCTCCGGCAAGGGCGGGAAGACCGAGCCGCCGGCGCGTCCGAAAGTCAATTTCAACGTGGGTGACACGGTGAAAGTCAACGACGGGCCCTTCCTCGGGCAGGTGGGCACCGTCACAGTCGTCGATCCCGACAAGGGCAAGCTCACGGTTGAGGTTCAGATCTTCAGCCGCAAAACCCCTGTCGACGTGGAGTGCTGGCAGGTTGAGAAGATGACCGTCGAAGAGGTCATCGAAGCCAATCCCGCCATCTGACGCGTCAAGTCTCGCGATCCGTTCGCACCGGTAGGGACGCCGGGAGGATCCGCGGAAAAGAAGAAGAGAAGAACATGGCCAAGAAAGTCAAAGGCGTGGTCAAGCTCCAGATTCCGGCCGGTGCCGCGAATCCCGCGCCGCCGGTCGGTCCGGCACTCGGTTCTGCTGGTGTGAACATCATGC
>DCIH01000123.1:2327-3949 GCA_002317575.1 Verrucomicrobia bacterium UBA1731
TCTGCAAGGAGTTCAACGCGAAGACGGCGAAGGACGCCGGTCTCGTGATTCCCGTGATCATCACGGTCTACACCGACCGCAGCTTCTCGCTGCAGTTCAAGTCGCCGCCGGCGAGCGTGCTTCTGAAGAAGGAAGCCGGTCTCGCGAAGGGCTCGGGCGTGCCGAACAAGAACAAGGTCGGCAAGGTCACGAAGGCCCAGCTCCAGAAGATCGTCGAGATGAAGAAGAACGATTTGAACACCACGGACGTGGAAGCCGCGATGCGCATGATCGCCGGCACCGCGCGCAACATGGGCATCGAAGTCGTCGACTGAAAGGATTGATCCATGAAACGCGGTAAGAAATATCAGAACATCGTGAAGGCGGCGCCGAAGAAGGCCGTCTCCGTCGAAGAAGCCGTCAAGTTCGTCAAGGCCCATCCTGCGGCGAAGTTCGACGAAACGCTCGACGTCTCCATGCGCCTCGGTTCCGAGCTGACGAAGGGCGACACGCCCGTTCGCGGCACGGTGAAGCTTCCGGCCGGTTCCGGCAAGAAGGTGAAGGTCATCGTGTTCGCCGGCGGCGAACACGCCGACCAGGCCCGCGAAGCTGGCGCCGATTACGTGGGTCTCGACGATCTCATTGAGAAGATCACGAAGGACGGCTGGTGCGATTTCGACGTGGCGATCGCCACGACGGAAGCCATGAAGAGCGTCCGCAAGTGCGCTCGCGTGCTCGGTCCCCGCGGCCTCATGCCCAACCCCAAGACGGGCACGGTCACGGACGATCCCGCGACGGCCGTCAAGGAGTCCAAGGCCGGCAAGGTCGACTTCCGCATGGACAAGACGGGCAATGTGTGCGTGATCGCGGGCAAGCTCTCGTTCGACGCCGACAAGCTCGTCGCCAATGTGAACGCGGTTGTCGCCGCCATCCAGGCCGCGAAACCCGCCGTCGTGAAGGGCCAGTTCATCAAGTCCCTCACGATCTCCTCCACCATGGGCGTGGGCGTGCCTTGCGTGCTCGCGGCCGATGCCGAGTAAAGGAGCGCAGAACCATGAGAATCGAAAAAGTTGCGATCATGAACGAAGTCGTGGCCCGCGTCAAGGACTCGGACTACTGCTTCATCCTCAACCACGGTGGCGTCACGGTCGCCCAGATGGCCGGCTTCCGCGCGGCTCTCAAGCCGCTCGAATCCCGCGTCCTGGTCGTGAAGAACTCCTTCCTCGGCCATGTCGCCAAGGAAAAGGGCTGGTCCGAAGACGTCAACGCGATGTTCAAGGGTCCCACCTGCGTCGTCACCGGCAAGGGCGAACCCACGGCCGTCGCGAAGGCGATCATGGAGTTCGTGAAGGCCTCCGAAGGCAAGGCCTCCGTCAAGGGCGCCGACTACGACAACAAGATCGTGGACGCCGCGATGGTGGACGCCCTCTCCAAGGTTCCCGGCAAGAACGAGCTCCGCGCCACGTTGCTCATGCTCCTCAAGGAGCCGGCGACGCGTCTCGCGCGCGTTCTCTCCGAGAAGGCCAAGAAGGAAGGCGGCGCGGAAGCGCCCGCCGCTTGATCGAAAGAAACCATTTCCCACGCATGAAACACGGCGCGGGTTTAACTAAAAAGGAAGAAAGAAAATGACGAACGAAGAAATC
>DCIH01000123.1:4013-4135 GCA_002317575.1 Verrucomicrobia bacterium UBA1731
GGCTCTCGAGGAAGCGTGGGGCGTCTCCGCCGCCGCTGCCGTCGCCGTTGCCGGTCCCGCCGCTGGTGGTGGCGCCGCCGCGGAAGAGAAGACCGAATTCGACGTGATCCTCAAGTCCGCCG
>DCIH01000123.1:4285-4491 GCA_002317575.1 Verrucomicrobia bacterium UBA1731
TCAAGAAGGCCGGCGCCGAAGTCGAAATCAAGTAAGCTTTGGCTTGCTGATTTCAGAAAGGGAAGCCGTCCGGTTTCGGACGGCTTTCTTTTTTTGACGGGAACGATGGGAAAATACCTTGAGGCATTCCGGCTTGCGTGGCCGCTCGCGCTGGGGATGGCGAACAACGCCGTCATGCAGTTCGTGGACCGCGTCTTCCTGGCGAA
>DCIH01000123.1:4551-11095 GCA_002317575.1 Verrucomicrobia bacterium UBA1731
GTGTTCATCTGCTTCTTCCAGTCCGTGGTGGCGTACTCGGGCACGTTCGTCGCCCAATACCACGGCGCCGGGGACGCGTCGGGCGAGCGGAGAAGCTTTTTCGCGGGCCTGTGGCTGACGCTGATCAGCGCCCTGTGTCTCTGGTGTCTCATTCCCGTCGGCGGCTGGATCTTCAATCTCGCCGGACACGCCGCCCATGTGGTCGTCCGCGAAAAGGCCTATTATGACGTCGTCATGCTGGGCGGATTCGCCCTGTGCGGACAAATGGCCGCGAGCGGTTATTTCACGGGCCGCGGTCATACGCGTCTCGTGTTCTGGGTGAATCTCTCGGGCAACGCCCTGAACGTGTTGCTCGACTGGGTCCTGATTTTCGGCTGCGGCCCCGTGCCCGCCTGCGGCATTTCCGGCGCCGCCTGGGCCACCGTGGCGGCGCAACTCTTCCAGATGGCCGTGTTGTGCCTCTTGGCGTGGCGGGACTGCCGCGCGGCGCGGTGCGCGCCGCGCCACGGGGAGGCGCGGGAAGTCGGGCTGCGGGATCTTTTCATGAAGATGGTCCGCTACGGCGTTCCCGCCGGCGTCTACGCCGCGCTCAATCTGCTGTCCTTCGCCGTCTTCGTGCTGATCACGGGCAAGGTCGGCGATATGGCGTTCGCCGTGTCCAATGCGGCGTTCACGGTGAACTACCTGCTGATCGCGCCCATCGAGGGCTTTTCCGTCGCGGGCGGCATCTTGGTGGGACAGCGCATGGGCGCGGACGATCCGGTGGAGGCGGGGCGTGCCGGCAACCGCATCGTGGTGTTGTCGCTCACGTATGTGATCGTGGCCAGCGCGTCGGTGCTGTTGTTCCATCGGCCCATCATCGATTTGTTTCTGTCGGGCGGGTCTGCCGCGTCCGGTGCGTTGGATGCGGCGGCGTTTCATGCGTTGGGGCTCGAGTTATTCCTGCTGATGGTGGCTTGGCAGTGTTTTGACACCGTCGACGTCGTTCTCTCCGGCACGCTCAAGGGCGCGGGAGATACGCGTTTCGTGATGATCTGGATGCTCGCGTGCGCGTTCGGCGTGTGGCTGCCGCTCGTGTTCGCGGTCTATGCGTGGCATCCCACGATGACGGCGCTGTGGGGGACGATGATCGTGTACGTGGTGTTGATGTTCGTGGGCACGGTGTGGCGTTGGACGCGCGGCCCCTGGCGCAAGATCCGTCTGATCGCGTAGAAATCGTCATGACCTTGTCCGTTTTCGCGCGAGGAAGGTCCCGTCGGTTTGCAAGCACCTCCCAGGTGGTGGGGGTGTTGTCCGAGCGGTCGGTTTAGTATACTACGTGCATGAACGTGAAATTGTTTCTGGGGTGCGGCGCGGTGTTCGTGTCGTGCGCGATGATGGCGGTGGCCGGTCCCAAGGACGAGCTTTCCGTCGCCTTCAACGTCCGGTTTGCTTCCTTTCCGGCGGAATGTTCGCCCGCGCCGGGCGTCGTCTGCCGCGCGGACGCCGCCGGCGACGTCTCGCTCGTCCTGAAGGGCGCGCCGGACGAAATCCTCGGCGACTGGACGATGCCCGTCGCCGCGGGCGTTTCGAAGGGCGCGTGGCACCACATCGCCTTCAACTATTCGCTCATGCGGCGGCGCGCGTCCGTTTATCTGGACGGCCATTGGCGCTGGGAAAACGCCGATCTCGAGCTGCCGCGCTTGTCCCGCGTCGGCGAAACCGCGGCGCGCGGCTGCACGCTCGCGGACATAAAAATGTGGCCGAACGCGCTCGAATCGGAACGCCTCGTGCCGATGGCGAAGGACGAAGCGACGGCGGCGCTCGCCGTCGTGCGCGCGGAAGCGAACGCGCTGGCGCAGTCTGGCCCCACGGCGGGGCTCGAGGCGTGGGCCGCGCGCCTGGCGGCGCTTGCGGAGAATCTGCTGGCGACGCAGGCGTGCGCGGCGTTGCCGTCCATACCCGTCGCGTCCGTGAAGAACCTCCGGCGCGACCTCGCGCACGCCAAGACGTTCGCCGCCGCGCCGGCGGCCGCGTTGGCGAACGGCTTCGCCGTGCAGGTGACCGAGGCGCTCTCGCAGGAGCCCGTGCTGCCGCACGACATTCCCACGCGCGGTGCATTCACGGACGAGGCGCGGATATTCATGTGTCCAAACGAAAGCGAGGCCGTGTCCATCGTCGTGCACGCGTTCCAAAAGCTCGTGGTTAAGACGGTGGCCGTCTCCGACCTGGTCGGACCGGGCGGCGCGCGCATCCCCGCCGCGCGCACGGACGTGTCGCTCGTGAAGCGCTGGTTCCGTTCCGGCGGCGCGTGGCTCTCGTACCACAACGACCGCCGCTTCCGCGTGCTCGTGCCCGATCTGCTGCTACACGACGACGACCTCATCCGCGTGGACGAGGAAGCCGCGCGCGACTACTTGCGCCTCGACTGGCCCACGGGACGCACCTATGCGGACTGTTCCGATCCGGACAAGGGATTCCTGGGCTGGAAGCCGGATCTGCCGTTCAGGGACGCCGACGTGCTCCAGCCCGTGACGATTCCCGAAGCGGGACGCAACCAGCAGCTCCTGATCACGTTCCGCGCGGAGAAGGGCGTCAAGCCCGGCGACTACCGCGGCACGGCCACGATCCGCACGGACGCCGGCGAGAAAACGGTGAAGCTCCTCGTGAAGGTGCTGCCGATCGAACTGCCGGACCAGGGTTCGCCCTACAACAACCTTGAGCGCACGTACATCACGCACGTGAATTCGATGCCGCCCGCCGAAGGCGCGACCTACGCCGAACGCGTCGCCTTCGCGAAGCGCATCATGCAGGACGCGCACGAGCATTCGATCAACCATCTGACGGACGCGTGGGAGTCGCCCGAGTCGTCCGCCATCGCCCGCGAGGCCGGTCTCGTGCCCGACCGCATTTTCGGTTTGCCGCACGCGAAGCTGGGCGGGGGCCGTCCGCCGTATTGGCTGTGCTTCTATCCCGGTTTCGACAAGGAGGAACTCACCGCCGCCGACCGCGAGGCCGGCATGCGCGCGGCGAAGCGCGCGTCGCTGCGCTGGAAGCGGAACTTCGACAAGAACTTCCCCGGTTCCGAACAGTGGGCGCTGTACCATTCCGAGTCGAGCGCCTGGATGACGCTTGGCTTCATGCAGGGCGAGGAGAACCCCGTGCTGCACGATCTCGGCATGCGGCTTTTCGCGCACGGGTGGGACAACAACTCGCGCTACGCCACCGATTCGGAGGACATGCACGCGACGACGTCCATCTCCGTCGAGGAAGCGCAGCGGTGGCATTCCGCGGGCGACGAGGTGATCAACTATTCCGACCCGTTCCCGGGCAGCGAAAACCCGATGTGGTTCCGCATGCGGCCGGGCGCGATGATGTACTTCGCCGGGTTCGACGGACAGATGATGCACGGTTTCCGCCAGGGACGCACGCCTTGGAACGAATGGGCTGTGGACTGGGGCGGGGACGGCACCTACCGCAACTTCTGCCTCGCGTACCCGATGAAGGGCGGATGGATCAAGAAGCTCGCGTTCGAGGGTTTCCGCGAGGCGTTCGAGGACGTGCGCTACTACACGTGCCTGAAGCGCCTGGCGACGAAACATGTCGACTCGCCGGACAACGACCTCCGCCGCGAGGCGAAGCGCGCGTTGCGCTGGCTGGACCGCGCCGAGCGCGACAGTTCCGACCCCGCGCTGCAGAAGACGATGCGCGACGCGCCGGATCTGCGGATGCTGCGTGCCGGCGTCGCCGAGCGCATCTTGACGCTTCAGGACATGGCCGCCCGGAAGGGCAAATGAGCCGCGCGGAAAACGAAAGGATCTTCCCATGAGAATGCATCTGGAATGTCTGCTGGCGGCGCTTGCGGTGGCGGGATGCGCCACTGCGCCGAAGAGCGTCGGATCGGCGGCGGAGAAGGAACCGTTCCTCGGCAAGAACTGCGCGGACGTCGTCTGGCGCACGCTCCCGTCCGACCCGGCCGAGGTGCGCGCCACGAGCGACTGGAACTTCAATTTCCGTCCATACCGGAAATCGTCCGCCGAATGGCTCGTGTCCGATCCCGCCGTGCAGCGCGCCGCCGTGCAGGGCGCGTCGACGGACGTCGACCTGACGGGCGTTTCCGTGACCTGCGACGCCGAGGGCTTCACCGTGAGCGTCCTCTGCACGGACAAGTCGCTCGCGAACGCCTACGCCACCACAAACGCGCTCGCGTCGCCCACGATCGAAATCTTCGTGATGCCGGGCGACGCGGACGTGGAGGCGATCGTGCCGCACAACATGACGGCCGGTCCGATGGCCGACATGCGCGAGTATCCGGACGTCGTGCAGGACCGCGACTTCCGCCACGTGCGCCCGTTCATGACGTGCACGGAGGACATGCTCGAAAACGCCTTCCTGTGCCGCATCCGATACGATTGGGCGGCGTTCCGCGACCGTCTGCCGATCTTCGGCGACCGTGCCGACAACTTCTGGCGGCTGAGCGTGATCCGGTGGTCCGCGGGCGGCCGCACCTGGGGCGGCGCGGTCCACCAGATTTCGCAGGCGGGCTATCTGCGCTGGCCGAAATTCACCGAAGCGCAGAAGACGGCCATTGAAGCGGCGACGCTCCGCAAGGGCTGGGCGAAGTTCAACGCGTTCATCCGCACGCCCGAGATTTCCTACGGCAATTCCTACGTCGACCCCACGGGCTGGGTCGTTCCGTTCAAGGAGACGGAGCGCGCGGCCGGCCGCACCTACGTGAACGAAAACGAAGACCCCGCGTTCCGTCCCGAGATGCTCAAGATCGTGAACGCGGGCAAGGCGCTCGGTCCTGGCATCGCCACCTTCGCCAAACGGCCGCCCGCCGAGCGCGACGCGTTTTACAAAATGGCGCAGGACAAGCTCTTCAACGTCGGCTACGACATGAAACGCGCGTACGAAAAATACGCCACGGAGAAGATTTTCGGACACAAGGAGGCCAAGTGATGAAACCTCTCATGACGCTCGCGTGGGCGCTTTCCGTCGTTTCGGCGTTCGCGTTGGAAGGATTGGACCTCAAGAACCTCGTGCGGGAGAATTCCCGCAAAGCGGAGCTTCTCATGCGGTCGTTTTCGGCGTCCTACGGCGGCACGCCGCGCCACGCGCCCGGCAGAATCGGCGAGAAGAAGGACTTCGCCAAACTCGCCGAAGCCGCCGCCGAACTGGACAAGCTCGCTTCGCTCAAGGAGGGCGCGCCCGAGAACTGCGACCGCGCGAAGATCCGTCACCTGATGGCGCGCGCGTATTCCGAACCGCTCAACCTGCGCTTCACCCGGGAAGCGCGCGCCGCGTTCCAGGAGGCGATCGCGCTCGCGGCCAAGCCGGACGACAAGGCGCGCTACGCGTTCGACTACGCGCGCTTCGAGTACCGCGCGGCCGAGGACGACCAGCCCGAAAAGTGGGAGGACGCGATGCGCGCGGCCTACGCGACGCCGGGTCTTTCGGCGGCGGGTAAGCTGTCGCTGCTCAAGAGCGGCGTACCTGGGATGGACTTCGAAAAGGACGGCTGGGAGGCCGTCAAGGACGAGAAGGACGTCCGCGTGCGCCGATCGTATTTCGATCATCTGCTCGTCCACACCAGCTGGCAGACGCCCACCTACGGGCTCGACCGCACCGGCACGCCGGAATACTGGCTCGAGGTGTGCGACCGCGCCATCGCGGATCTCGGCCCGAAGGAGGCCGAGGGGTTCTTCGGCAGGCGCCGCGAGTGCCTGAGGGCGCTCGGCCGCGCGGACGAAGCCGAGCGCGAGTTGTGGGAGCGTGCGCGGATGGGAGAAACCGCCAGTGCGCGCACGAGCGCGTTCTTCGCGCTCGGCGCGCACTACGAGGCGCTCGCGATGCGCTATTACGAGGTGCCTGACAAGCGTCTCATGGAGAAGGCCGTGGCGGCGTATCGGGCCGGTCTCGCGCAGGATCCCCGGAAGATCGGCAGCTGGAACCGCGAATTGATCGAGGCGATGATGCGGCTGGAGGATTACAAGGGCGTGGTCGGTCTGCTGGGGCCGACATTCGATCCGAAGCGTCTCGATCCGTGGGTTCACCCGCTTTTGGGCGACGCCTATTACCATCTTGGCGATTGGGCGAACGCGTCACGCGTCTACGAGGCGTTCGGCGACAATCTGAAGGCCGGCGAACGGAATCCGCCGAACCGGCTCGACCGCCGCGCCAACGCGCTCTACGCGAACGGTCGCTACGAAGAGTGCCTCAAGGCCGTGGACAAATTGTCCGACTGGATGGTGTGGAAAGACCGCAAGGCGGCCTACCGCCAAAAGCTCAAAAAGCTGATCGAGGCGCAGAAGCGCGGCGAGGCCGACCCGCCTGGGTTGGTGCGTTGATAGGGCGTGCGCGCCGCGCACGCCGCATGCGGTCCCAGACAGTTCGTCCCGAACTGCGGATTGTCACCTACCCTGTCCTGCGCCGCGCCCAAGGGGGCGGTTCCGCTTCGCGATGCATCCGCGCCTCCTTCTTCGCGCGCTGTTCAAGCGTTCGCTCAACGGTAAGCGCGAACCACGCGAAGCCGGGGCCGGTGATTTCAATCAGACGCTTCACG
>DCIH01000073.1:0-4327 GCA_002317575.1 Verrucomicrobia bacterium UBA1731
CGCAGCCGAGCGACTTGTCCTCCAGGGTCGTGATGCCGCCCGCCTTGTTGCCCGGCGAGGGATTCTCGTAGCAGACCTGATGGTGCGCCGTGTAGTAGTCCTTGAAGTCGTTGATCATCTTCACGCACTTGTCGAAGACGTTGCGCGTGCGGCAGCGCTTCATGAGAAGCGTCTCCGCACCGAACATCTCGGGGACCTCCGTGAGGACCGTCGAACCGCCGCGGGCCGCCAGCCAGTCGCTGAAGCGCCCCACGAGCGGATTCGCCGTGAGTCCGCTGAAGCCGTCCGACCCGCCGCACTTGAGTCCCACCACGAGCTCGCTCGCCGGCACGTCGACGCGCTCTTTCGGACGCGCCGCGTCCAGTTCCTGCAGCAGCGCAACGCCTTTCTCGAACTCGTCGCCCGGGTCCTGCGCCCTGAGAAACCGCAGGTTGACGCCGATCTTCGCGCCGTCCCGGTCCGTCTCGTCGAGTCCGAGGCGCCGCTTGAAGCTCTCGAGCGTGTTGTTTTCGCAGCCGAGCGCCACGACGAGGACGCCGCCCGCGTTCGGATGGCGCACGAACTGCGCGAGCAGGTTGGCCGTCATCTCGTGGTCGGCGCCCATCTGCGAACAACCGTACGGATGCTGGAGAGAGAGTCCGCCGCAACGCTGTGCGAGACGCTCGGCGAGGCGGTTCACGCAGCCGACGAGCGGAATCACCCACAGGTCGTTGCGGATGCCCACGCGTCCGTCGGGATGGCGGAACGCCTTGAACGTCGGCGCCTCCTTGCGTTCGACGTTCGCGAAGGACGGCTCGTACCGGTACTCGAGGACGTCGCCCAGGTTCGTGGCGACGTTGTGGACGTGCACGTGCTCGCCCTTCGCGATGGCGCAGGTCGCGTGGCCGATCGGCATGCCGTACTTGACGACGTTCTCGCCCGCGGCGATGTCGCATCGCGCGTACTTGTGCCCGTCTTCGCGGACCTCCACATTGTCTTTCTCGTTGATGATCATCTTTTTTCCGGTCAATTCGCGTGGATGAGCTCGAGCGCGTTGTCGTGGCCGACCGCACGGCACTCGTCCGGCGTGAGGCCCGTGCACTCCTGCAGGATCGCCATGCACTTCGCGATCGGCGTCGTGGCGCCGACGAGGCAGTTTCGCGCGGGATTCCACAGGAGCCCGTTCGGCTCGAGCCGCGCATGCGCCCCGCACACGTCGTATTCGCCCGGCGGCAATCCCGCGGGATACTGCGCGTCCGAGACAGCGACAAGGCGCTTCAGCGGCACCGCACGCGCGAAGACCTTGAGCATCGAAGGCGTGAGATGGTGTCCGTCGGGGATGAACATCACCGACATCCGGTCGTCCGCCAGCGCCTCCCACATGACGTTCTCCCGCCGGTGGACGAGATTGGGCAGTCCGTTGCCGAGATGCGTGTACGCCGTCGCGCCGGCCACGATCGCCGGCTCGAGTTCGGCAGGCAGATGCGCCATCTGGTGGCCGAGCGTCACCGTGACGCCGCCCCCCTTCAGCGCGCGGATGAAATCCGCCGCGCCCGGAAGCTCCGCCGCGACGTTGACCATGCGGATCAGGCCCTCTGCGGCGTCCTGGAAGCGGTTGAAGAGATCGATCGACGGCGGACGCACCCATTCGAGGGGATGCGTGCCGACCGCACCCGGCTCGGACGAAATGAACGGACCTTCCAGGAAGAAACCGAGAATCGCCCTCTCGCACGCCGTCGACTTGCGACGCGCCGCGAGCACGGTGCGCACGTTCGCGATCAGCATCTCGGGGTCGCCGGTGACGAGCGTGGGCAGAAAACGGGCCGTGCCGTCCGCGTTCAACCGCGCCACCACGGTCTCGACGGCCTCAACCGTGAGTCCGGGCGCGTTGAAGTCGACGCCCGCGTAGCCGTTCACCTGCAAATCGACCCATCCGGCTTTCACCGTACGCCCACCTTCCCGGAGATCCGGTCCATGAACGCGTTCACCTGCGCGCGTTCCTCGGGCGTGTCCTTGAAGAGCGCCGAGCCGACGAAGAAGAACGCGAAGGTCGCAAGCGAGGTCGCCGGGAATATCCATACCATCTGCCGAAGATGGGCAAACTCCGCCTTCGCGCCCAGCGCGAAGAGAACCAACCCCGTCGCGATGCCGCCCACCAGCGCCAACATGCCCGAACGCCTGGAGAAACGCCGCACGAGAATGCCGCACAACATGGGAATCGCGATCGGCGGCAGAAACACGCCGAACACCTTGTTCGACAGATTGAAGAGATCGTCCGCGCCCTGCGCGTACTGCATCACGAAGGTGAGCGCCACCACGAGCCCGCCCACGAGCACCGTGGCGACGCGCGCGGCCACGAGCCGGCGGCGTTCCGTCGCGTTCCTGTCCAGCTTCAGGTAAAGCTCGTTCACCGCCACCGCGGCGGCCGCGTTGAAATTCCCGGCGAGCGAACTCATCGTGGCGGAGAACATCGCCGCGATCACCATGCCGATCATACCGGCCGGCAGCACCGCGCGGCAGAGCAGTGCGTAGACGCCGTTCATGTCCGCCTCGGCGACGGGCGGCAGAAAGACGCGCGCGGCCATCGCCGGAAAGAAGAAGAGCGGCGGACCCAGGAAAAGCAGCGCCGCGACAAGGTAGGCCATCTTCTGCGCGTCCTTCTCACTCTTGGTGGTGTAGTAGCGCTGGACGAGCGACCAGTTCGTGGAGAGCGTTGACCCCACGCAGCAGAAGAAGACGAGCATGTAGCCCCACGTGTACTGCCCGTTCGTGAACGCGAAGAACCCGTCCGGCGTCTTTTCGAGGAACGTGCGAAAACCTTCGACCAGACCCGCGACCCCGGTGCCGGGCGGCGCCAATTCCCGCAAACACGCGAACGGCAGCGTGAACACCACCGCGAGAATCACGAGAAACTGGATGAAGTCGCATGTGAGCGTCGCCTTAAGACCGCCGAGAAACGTGTAGAGGACGATGATCACGCCGGACGCGCAGATGGACCAAAAGAGCGGAAAGCCCATGCCGACGCCCACGACGGTGCCGATGGCCAGGAGCTTGAGCGCGTTGTCCAGGAGCTGCATCGGCAAGCCGAGAATCGCCAGCGTTCGGCACATGCCGGGCGTGTAGCGTTCGGCAACGTAGTCGATGGGGCTCGTCTTCGCCGCGCGCCGCCACCGCACCGCAAGAAACCACGCGCCCAGCAGCACGGCCGGCACGGAAAGCCAGCTTACCGTCACGGGCACCCAGCCGAACTTGTACGCCAACGCCGCATACATCACGAACGCCAGCGCCGAGAAACTGTTCATGTAGAACGAGATGCCGCTGAGCCACCAGGGGACGGACTTGTCGCCGCCGAAGAACTGATCGGACGATTTCGCGCGGCGACTGTAGAACAGGCCCACGCCGACCATCACCGTGAAGAACACGGCGATGACGGCGAAGTCGGGGAAGGAAAGCGCGCCCTTCATGGTCAGACGTCCTTGAAGCCGAGCTTCGTCATGTCGAACGACGCATCCATCAGATTCGAGTTGCAGGGCGTCTTCCAGGCGCCGCGCGTGAAGTCGGGGATGTCCATCGTCTGCGCGCGGTTGCGCGCGGACCGTTCCGTCAGCTCGCCGACGGCGCACCAGCTCGCGAGGTCGTAGACGTCGGTGTCGAGCGGCAGGCCCTGCTGCAGACAGTACGCCCAGCGGAGGTCCATGAGAAAGTCCATGCCTCCGTGGCCGCCGACCTTCTTCGCGATCTCGCCGACCTGCCGGTAGAGCGGATGCCGGAACGCGTCCTTGACGCGCGCCGTCATCTCGTCCGTGAACGCGTGACCTTCCCCGCTCGTCGGCCACGCGTCCTTGTCTTCGAGAAAAACCTCGAGACGCGGATAGCCGCGCAGGACGCCCTTCGTGCCGGCGATCAGGTTGAGGCGCGAATAGGGGCGCGGGCTCGACACGTCGTGCTGCAGCATGATCGTGCGGCCCCGGGCCGTGCGGATCGTCGTCACGTTCATGTCCGCCATCGCGAAACGCTCGCTCCGCAGCGGATCGTCCGCCTTGAGCGTCGCGCGGGCGAACGCCTCGTAGCCGGCCTGGTGCGAATCGACCGAGACGAGGTAGTCGAACCGGTCGCCGCGGTTTATGCCCATGTCGAGCGCGATCGGGCCGAGCCCGTGCGTCGAATAGTAGTTGCCCGCGTGCTTCTCGTTCCAGTGGTTGCGCCAGCGCTCCCACTGCGCGTCGTTAAAGATCTGCCAGCGGCGGTCGTGGATATAGCCGCCCTCGCCGTGCAGGAGCTCGCCCAGCATCCCGAGCCGGCAGAGGTTGAGCGCCAGGAGCTCCTCTTCGCCGTAGCAGCAGTTCTC
>DCIH01000073.1:4345-4994 GCA_002317575.1 Verrucomicrobia bacterium UBA1731
TTCTCGAGCTGCATGCAGTGGACCCGGGCCTTCTCGGCCGTCTCGACGAGTTCCCAGCACTCGTCGAGGAACATCGCGCCCGGCACCTCGACGAACGTGTGCTTGCCGGCCTTCATCGCATAGGCCGAGACCGGCACATGCGCGTCCCAGGACGTGCAGTTGTAGACGACATCGACATCGGCGGAATCGCACAGGGCCCTGTACGATTCGGCCGAACCGGCGAAGACGCGCGGGCGCCGCCCCGTCGTCTCGGAAAGGTGCCGCGCCGCCGCCTCGGCGAAATCCTTGCGGATGTCGCAGACGGCGGTGATCGTGATGCCGGGCACGCACGTCAGGCGCTTGACCGCGCCGTAGTGCTCCTTCATCCCGAACCCGCGGGCGCCGCAGCCGACGACGCCGACGCGGACCCCGTTCTTCATCGGCGCACAGCGGAAGTTCCGCATCGGCGCACCGACCGCGTCTCCGCATCTCCCCTTCGCACAAGCACACCCCGCGACGACGCCGGTTCCCGCCGCCATCGCCGCCCCCACCAGAAACTCCCGCCGATTCGCCGTCATCTTCCCGCCCCCGACCCCTCACTTCGTCAGCAACGCGGCCGACGAAGTGTCCAGGAACATGCCGCAATCGGGATGGAGCTGCATGAACGAGC
>DCIH01000073.1:5139-5266 GCA_002317575.1 Verrucomicrobia bacterium UBA1731
ACGTCGTCCTTCGTCGCGAACCAGCCCTCGCCGACCTGCTGCATCCGGCACGTGTCGTCCAGCGGCACCACCTTGTAGGCGCGTTCGCAGTCAATGTCGCAGGGCGGATCGTTGAACGCGAGGTGTC
>DCIH01000073.1:5317-5572 GCA_002317575.1 Verrucomicrobia bacterium UBA1731
TCGATCGGCGCGACGCGCAGGAGCTTCTCGAGGCGGCCGATTTCGGCCTCGGGATCGGAGGCCTCGCCGTTCACCTCGTTGAACGCCTTCATCGGCTGCGGTGTCTTCGCGACGAAGCGCTCGCGCATGTAACCGCGGAAACTCGCCTTGTGCGTCACGGGCAGTCCCACATACTCGTCGAGATGGAAACCCGACACCTTCGTCCAGTCGATGTCGGGCTCCTTCACGAGCGCCTCCAGGAACTCGAACTGGCTC
>DCIH01000073.1:5577-20059 GCA_002317575.1 Verrucomicrobia bacterium UBA1731
GGCTCGCGCCCGTCGCCACGATGATCCGCGCCTCACCGCGCAACCTGATCGCCTCGCGGATGCGATCGCCCGCCATTTTCGCCGCATGCGCGGCCATGTCCAGCTTATCTTTTCCAATGTAGACGTTCATCTGTCGCTCGTCCTTTCACAACCGTGTGAATTGTACTACAAAAGAGACCGGGAACTCAACCGTAAACGAACTGGCCGGCGTTTGGCGTTTGCACTTTCCGCCCCACCGTCGCCCAATGCTCCATCCAATCCGCGAATCCAACTCGCCCTTGCAAAAACAGCCCCTGCCGCACGATCAGCACGAGACGCATGACGCCGTGACGCCACCTACTTCAGAACGATGGTCATGGCGTCGGCCGGCGCGAGCTTGAGGCCCCCGCCGAGATCGAGCGTTTCGTACGTCAGGTTGAGAACGACCGACTTCCGGCCCTTCAGTTCGGGAAGAATGCGGCCGAACGCATCCGCGTCGTTGACGATCGCGAGCCGCTCGTCCCCGAGCGCGGCGAGGAGATGCGAAATGCCGCCGTTGCGATACGCGACGCGCCAATGCCCCTTGCGCTGGAATTTCTCCACGTGCGCGGCGTAGAAGTCGATCCAACGGCGTACGACGGCGCGCTCGTTTTCGGAAAGCTTCTCCAGATCCATCGACAGCATGGGGACGCCCGCCATCGCCGCGAGGAAGTGACGGTTCACGTTGTCCGGCGTTTCCGTCGCCGCCCAGAAGATCGGATCGGAGTGGATCGGCACGCCGTCGCCCATCGTCACGCGGATCTGCGCAATCCCAAGAAGATTCGGCAGCCACTCGAACGGCACGTCGCCAGCCCGGAACTGCGTCGCGAGGTGCGCGGTGATCGGCGTTGCGTAGCCCGAACGGAACTCGAAGAGACCGTCCGGCTTCACGGCGCGGAGCTTCGCCATCAGTCCCTCGACATACGCGAGCGATGCCGCGCCGCGGGGCTTCTCGACGGACGGCGGAATGTAGTCGAGAAAGTCGATCTTGAGTCCGTCCAGATCGGACTCCTTCATCAGCCGCACGAGCTGGTCGTCGACCGAATCCATGAATGCTCGATCCGCCGGATCGGCGAGGACGTTCCCCTCGAAGGGCTTGTCGCCCTTCTTGTCGAAACCGTACTTCGCGTAGGCCTCCGAGCGCGTCCCGACAAAATAGGGCGACACCCACACGACGTAGTTGAGCCCGAGCGCGCGCATCCTCTTGCGATGCGCCTTGAAGTCGGGGAACTTCACCTGCGAGAACGCATCCCAGCGTCCCGTGTCGCGATACCACGTCTTGATCGTCTCGGGATTGACGCGCTTCGCCTCGTCGTAGCTCCAGCCATCGTCGAGGATGAATGTCTTGAAGCCGAGATCGGACGCGATCGCCGCCGTCCGTTCGACCCATGCCTGCTCGATCGCCGCATGCCGCGCGTACCACGAGCAGTAGACCGGCTTCCACGCGCCGTCGGGATAGATTCCCTTCGGGTACGCGAGGGATTTCCGCCAGTCGTCAAGCGCGTCCGTCCAACCGACCGCACGGCGGTCGAGCGTCACGTCGAAGGGACGAAGCGTTCCCTCCGGTCCGGCGGCGACGGTGATCGTCACCTCCCAAACGCCCTTCTCCTGGTTGATCTTCGAGTCGATCTTCGTGTCCCATTCGAGGGACGCGGAGCCGATCGAGAACGCATTGCGCCCCGTGACGTTGAAATAGGCGACATACGGCATGTCCAGCTGCGGCGCGGACTCGGCGGATAGCCACCACTTGCGCTCCTGCCGCGGGACAAGCCAGGACGGCATCCACATCTCCTGCACATCGCACGCGGGCACGTCGACATGGACGACGACGCGGTCCGCGCCCTTCGGGTCGATCGTTTCGATCTTCCGCGAGCCGGCGGCGGGCGCCTCCAGACGAAGGTCCCGCTTGTCCGCGGCCACGTTCCTCGGGCGCATCCGCACCAGCCAGATCGAATTGTCGCTGCCGTACTTCTCGCACCCGAGCGGCTGCATCCACTCGGCCGTGACGAGCCAGCTTTCGCCGGGTGCGGCGGGCGCAACGACGAAGTTTCCGAGACGCGCGCCGCGCTCGGGCACGATGGCCTGCTCGGTCTCGCGCAGGAGGCAGCGCTTCGCCGGATCGAACTCGGCGAGGAAGATCGGCGCGCGGTTGCGGAAGACGTGTCCGTTCGTCGGCGTGACGCGCGTGTAGGCGAGATACAGCCTGTCCCCGACCGGCACCCAGTGCTGCTGCGTGTTGGCGTTGCCGATCGGCGTTCCATCCGCCCACGCCCACGGAATCGGCTTGCCGAAGACGAGACCGTCGTCGCTTTCCGCTAGAAGGCCGCACTCGTCCGTGCGGAGCGTCAGGTAGTACTTGCCACGGAACGTCACGAGCGATGGCTCGCAGATGCCGCGCGCGTGCGACTCGTCGGCGACGGGCGTTCCCGCCGCGACGGGCTCAAGGCCGTCCTTGCCGAAATGGTAGCGGACGACGACGGCTGCGTACTTGTCGCCGGACGCCGGCTTGAAGTAGAACGGCAGAAGCACGTCGCCGTTGTCGCATTCGACCATCTGGCCGAAGCGCACGGCGTTCTGATACTCGAACGGGAACGGCAGCGGACGGAAATTCGACACCATGCCAGATGTGATGTCGACATCACCCTGCACGGAGTAGCCGTAGGGCTTGCCGTCCACGTACTTCTGGAAAGGCCGCGCGTCGCCGTCGTACATCGACGCGATGCCCGTCGCGTACCACTTCCCGTGGAAGGCGCTGTAGTGGACGTTCACGTACCGCGCCACCCTGAGGCCGCGCTCGACGACGTCCTTCGAGTCGGGAATGAGGACGGGCGCCGACCATGTCCTGCCGCCGTCCGTCGTCTTCGATATGTGCTGCCCCGAAAAAACGTCGATGCCCGAAAGGAGCAGGTGCTGGTACGTCATCAGTCCGACGCCCTTCCCGTCCGTCGCGACGGACGGCTGGATCTTGCACCACTTTCCGTCGAACCCCGGCCACAGCGCGGTGCGGTCGAACGCGACCTCCGCCCACGACGCACACGACACCGCCAATGCGGCCACAAACGCCAATGTTTTCATTCGCTCTTGAGATCGCGCGACATGAGCGCCGCGATCGCATCCTGCGCCGGATAATCCTCGTAGCAGAGCTTGTACACGAGCTCTGTGATCGGCATCTCGACGTTTAGCGATTTCGCAAGGCCGTGAATGACCTTGGAATTCCAGACGCCCTCCGCGACCATCTGCATGGACCCGAGGATGTCGGCCATCTTCTCGCCCTTCCCAAGCCGTTCGCCGACGGAATGGTTGCGGGAATGGATGGACGTGCACGTCACGATGAGATCGCCCACGCCGGAAAGGCCGTAGACGGTCTGCGGCTTCGCGCCGAGGGCGGCGGCGAAACGGGCGATTTCCGCGAGCCCGCGCGTAATCAGCGCCGCCCGCGTGTTGTCGCCGAAACCGAGTCCGTCGGACGCGCCGACGGCGATGGCGATCACGTTCTTCACCGCGCCGCCGACTTCGACGCCCACGGGGTCGGAGGATGTGTACACGCGGAACTTGGGACCGCTCCACACGCGCTGAACGGTCTCCGCCGCCACGGGATCCTCGCTGGCCGCGACGATGGTGGTGGGAATCCCGCGCGAAACCTCCTCCGCATGCGTGGGACCGGAAAGCACGACGACGCGCTTAAGCCCAAGAATGGACGTGGCCAGTTCGCTCATTCGCGCATGCGTCTTCTCGCACAGGCCCTTCGTGAGCGAGACGACGATCGTCTCGGGCGCGATAAGACCCTTGAACGTTTCGCACACGGCGCCGAAATATTTTGAGGTGAGCGCCAGAACGACGATCTCGGCGCCCGTCACGGCTTCGGCCCGATCCGCGGTCCACGCAATGCCATCGGGGATGGAAACGCCTTTCAGGTAGCGCGGATTGAGATGTGTGGACTTGATCTCTTCGATGTAGTCCGGGAACGGACCCCACACGGTCACCGAATGTCCGTAACCATTGAGCAGAAGCGCCGTCGCCGTACCCCAACCGCCATCGCCAATCACCGCAATTTTCATGTCGTTTCCTCGTGAAAGAAGTGTATCACAACCACTGTGCGAACTCAACGCCCGACGGCCGTCTTGCGCACGACGATCGTCCGTCCGGCGGGCGAAGCGATGCGCCGGTTCCACGCGCGGAGCAGACCCGCGCAAACGGGCTGCAGCACAAGATCGGCGCGGCGTTGCCGGGTGCGCTCGAGAACGACGCACAAACGGTTTTCGTCGTTGATGAAATGACGGACGTCGAAATCGCATTCCGGCGCGTCTTCGCCGGGGAGCGTCATCGTCCAACGGGCGGGCAGCGATTCGGGCGTCCGATACCCTTCGGGGAACGAGATGGTGAAGCGTGTACGGGTCCTTCCGGTGGCGGAAAGGCCGATGGGCGATTCGCGCGTCTGTTCGTCGGCCGAGAAGAAGCCTGCGCGAAACGCGTTGAGTTCAACGGTCATCGCACCATTCTGAATGGTGGCGAATCCCGGCACGTACGCCTCGTAGCGTCGCACGAACGGATAGCCCGTCAAATCGGTTTCCAATTCGCGGGTCGCGTCGGCGTTCTCGGCCAAATCGCCGAGAATGGCGCGAAAATGCCGCGCACGCGCTTCCGGAAGCATCTCGGCGTACAGCTTTCGGCTGGCACCAACGGCGACGCCCCAGATCCGATTTTCGACGATGAAATCGGCGTCACCGTTTTCACGGAGAACGATTCCCTGGCACGATTCGGAATCCAGATCTCCCGCTTTCTCCGGAAGTTCCTCGAACGTGCCGGACGCCGGCAGAAAAGCCGTCTGGCCGGGATAGGCGCGGACTCCCAACGGCGTATATTCGTTTTCGTGGTCGAGCCAGTACGTGCGCACGTCGCCAAACGGCCACCAGCCCCCTTCCCGCACGGAAACGCGAATGACGAGGTTGTTGAAATCGTCCACCTGCGGAATCCGGCGGGCGAGGCGCTTGATTTCCGCATCCGTGCCGCGGTCGCCGCCGAGAAGAACGAATTCGGGATCGAAGCCGACGGCCTCGAGCATCGTGAAGTAGAGATTCAACCAATCGTACGCCGTGGCGTAACCGTCCGCAAGCATCACGTCCGGGGCGGAAAAACAACGGTCCAAGGGCAACTCGGAAAATGTCGGTCCGGCGATTCGCACGCGCTTGTAGAGATAATCGCGAATCACTTTGATTTTGCTCTCCGTCGTGTCGGCGGATGCATCCTCGATCAGCTTGCGGGCGAGCGTGACGGTTTCTGTCGAGCCGCTGTCACGCGCCTTGTCCATGGCCTGCATCAAGTTCTTGCCGAACGGCTCGAAATCGCCGGCGGAAAACAGCGTGGCGTCGCGCCACAGGAGCGCGGGCGCGGTGGACGATTCGCGCGGCAAGGGTTTCGGATTGTCGACGGCGTATTGCCAATCGTTCGTCGTGACGGCCGAGAAAGCGCATCCGCGGAACGGATTTCCGACGACGAATGGCGCACCGTGCACATGCAGTTCTTTGCGGCCCATGGGGGCGGTGCCGTCGAACGTCGCGAGACACGTCCAAGGCAACGGCGCGTTGGTGACGACGCTGCGCGTGACCATGCGGATGACGGAACCGATTTCCACGGAAGGCAGATTAACGACGCGCATCTTGCCGGCGGGATAGCGCGGCGCGCCGGCCACCCACCCGGCGTCCATCACGTTGATCTCCTTGTCCGTCACGGCGTGAACCCGTCCGTCGCGGTTCGAAACGGTGGCGGACACGATTTCGACGTCGCCCAAAAGCGGATTGAACGAATAGGTGCGTTCGGCGGCGGACTTCTTACCCTGGGCGTCCAGCACTTCAACGACGGTTTCGCGCGTGACGACGCGATCGTACGGCGAGAGCAGTTCGACGTCCGTGCGGTCGAGCAACGCGCGCAGGTGCTCGGACTTGGACGGATCGGGTGACTCGAAAAGCGGATGGGCGCGCGAGGCCGTTTCGATTTCCTTCTTGGCGTTGCGCAATTTCTGGTAATCGACGGGCGAATATTCCAAGTCGGCGACCGATGTGCTGCGGCGGGCGTAGAACGTGCCGTTCGTGACGGCGAACTGACGCACGTGGCGGTATCCGCCCGCGCGGTAGTCAACCGCGGGCGGCAGGGAAATCACGTCGCCCAGGACATCGTCGTCATACGACAACACAAGCGTCTCCACGACGTCGGCGGTTGTGGATACGACGAGCGGGAAACGCCGTTCCGAAAGCGCCGTCTTGCCGTCGAGCAGGAAATTGGCGACGCCGAATTCCGAGGAAACCAGGGGCGCGGAAAACGCGCTGCGCGTCTCCCCTTTCAGCACAAGATCGGGCAGGCGCATCGTCACGGTCACAACCAGCGGCGCGTCCGTGTCGCGCAAGTCGTTCGGCTTGATGTCGCACGCGAGCACCTCGGCGCCTTCGGCCACGGACTGGAGATTGCGTTCGAAGAACCGCCGGCGTTCGACCGGCGTCATTTTGAGGAACGCGCCGCGGTAGGCGTTGTCGTTGATGCCGCCGAACCGCAACGTGGCGGCGAGCGTGGCGGAACCGTCGCGTTGGAGCGCTCCCGACGTCTCGACCGTGAGCGCATTGGCGGACGGCGGCGTCACCGGCGACACGGCCAAAGCGCGCCCTTCGGGATGGGCAATCAGATACGAACGGTTCATCAGGTAGGCGGGCAGCAGATCCTTCGTGGACTCCGCCGTGGAATCCATCAGCAGCCCTTCGCACCAGGTGATGGCGTGGTTGAAGAACGGCGTCGGGACGTCTTCGTCCAACTTCGGACCCACCATGATGAGCACGGGGTACGCCTCCAGTCCGGCGATACGGAAGAGCGCCGCGAGCAAGGCCGCCTTGTCGCGGCAGACGCCGTAGCGGTTGTGGAACGTGACGGACACGTCGTGCGGCGCGAAACCAGGCGATTCCTCTTCCAGCGTGAGGCCCATGTAGCGGACTTCCTGCGACACGAACTTGAAGATCGCGCGGATCCTGGCCTGCTTGTCGGCGCAACCCCGCACGAGTTCCTGCACCTTGTTCGTCATGGCGGCGTCCGTCTTCGCCAAATGCGGCACGCAGAGATTCCAGTACCAACGGGACACGGTTGGCCAATCGGGATTCGTCGAGACGAGCACCTTCTGCGCCACGGAAGAGAACGACGGCATGTTGGGCTCGGGGAATGCCTGCGGAACATCCTTGGCGCGCCATTCGGAACGGATCCTGCCGTTCGGCAGGACGCGGTCCTTCAGGCGTTCCACCGTATTCGAAAGCGGACACCGCAGTTTCGCCGCCGCGATCGGCAGATTCGTCGGCGCGTCGACGGCGAACGAAGCGGACAAAACGGGCTGCGTCGATTCAAAGAGGCTGGCGGTTGAAAATGCGCCGCGCATCATCGGCTTCGTCGTGCGGCGGCATGTGACGAGGTGGCGCACCTCGCCGACGCGAACATCGGGCGCGCCGCAGGAAATGATCCGGTCGAGCGGATCGTAGATGTTCATCCCCATGGACGAATTGTCCGTCGCCTCTTTCAGCGTCTTGGCGAAGTCGACGACGCGAAGTACGCCGTTCGTGCCGACGATTTCAAGCGTCTGGATTTCCGCGTCGCCATACCGTCTGGACACGTCCAGCGACACGGTGCGCAGGGCGCGACGCCCCTTTTCCGTCAGCGCCATTTTCCATTCGTCGTTCCACTCCGTGAACGTGCCGTCGGATTCGTACATGACGCACGTGCGGTCGTCGAGCGTCACGACGTCCGCATCGGGAAAACGGTTCGCGGATACGCCCGTGGCCGAGGGCGCCGACGCCCTGTCGGCCATCGGCATGAGGGGCAGGACCGCCAGAAAGAGCCAGTTCATTTATTCGCCTTCATGGGCGGTTCGACGCCTTCCGCCGTTTCGAAGGCGGGGAGAAACGGACATTTCACGCCGGCTTTCGGGAAGAGTTCGCGGAACGTGCGGCGCATTTCGATGGTCTCGCGTTCCGCCAGCAGCAAAGCCCGAACGGAATTGCGATCCGTGTGGAACCTGGGCTTCTGCCCGGGTTTTGTCGTTTTGACATTGAGGTCCTTCAACTCCGCGACGCGTGCGTCGATATCCTTCTCGGTCACCGCGATTTTCGAGCGGACGTGGTCCTTCACGAAACGGGACACCATGACGGCGTCGAAGAAATCGCGCTTTTTGACGGCTTCGTCCAAAGGTCCTTCCCTGAAGAATTCTTCGGGCGTCATTTTGCGTGCGGCCAGAACGCGTTTGATTTCCCCGAACGCGTCCTGTTCGTCCTTGATCGTGGGCTTCACGCCGGCGGAAATGGCACCGTAGAGCATGACCTCCTTGGCGATCCACGTGCGCAGCGCCTGCTTGGCGTAATGCGCAAGCGCTTCGGGACGCTTCTCGGGCGCGAAAACGAGGTGTTCCGTGCGTTGTGCGTCGCGCAGCAGATTCTCGCCACGCTGGAACATTTCGGCGCGCGTCAGTTCATGGCCGTTCACGACGGCGACGACGTTCGACGCCAACATCTCCCCGGCCGGCCGTTTTGGAGCGGCGTTCCCGGCGCCGGACGAACGCAACGTCGCCAACCAGAAACCGAATCCGAAGGCGGCCAACACCGCCCCAACCACGAGCAGCCGCTTTTTCATGACGCCACGACCATCCCTTCCGCAACTTCTTTTGCGCGTTCAGGGCCCTGAAGCCGTTCCAACACGGTCAAGGCGAACGCGACGGCCGAGCCGGGGCCTTGTCCCGTCACGACGAGTCCGTCGGCGACGGCGGGAACGTCCTCGACCGGACATCCCATGTCGCCGGCGCAGGACGGATAGCATGTCACGCGTTCGCCGTCCAGCACGCCCGCCGCGGAAAGCACCGTCGGCGCGGCGCATATCGCGCACACGAAACGGCCTTCCTTCTTCTGGCGGCGCAACCGCTCGAGCAAAGGCCCGCACGCGCGCAGATTTTCCGTGCCTTTTCCGCCGCCGGGAAGTATAATGGCGTCAAAAATGTTCTGAAGAACGGACGCCAGCAGTTCGTCGGCCAGGATTGTGACGCCGTGCGCGGAAACGACTTCCGGCCTGTCGCCCAAGGCCGCCGTCACGACGTCGACGCCGCCCCGGCGGAGCACGTCGACGACGGCAATCGCCTCCAGTTCTTCCAGACCCTGAGCCAATGGTACCAAAGCTGTTTTCATGATGGGGAATTATACAGGATGATGACACCCGAAACAATCGCAAAAATACAGGCGCTGATGGCGCAGGCGTCCGTTTTCGAAGAGGATCTCGAGGAAAGCTTCATCCTGGGCGGCGGACCCGGCGGACAGAAGACGAACAAGACGTCCAATGTCGTCCGGCTCGTGCACGAACCTTCGGGACTGCAAATCCGCTGCGGCGAAAACCGTTCACGCGAAATCAACCGCTGGCTTGCCCGGCGCGCCTTGGCCGAAAAGATCCTCGAACGCGAACAGGGCGTCAAATCGGCCGCGCGCCAGGCCGCCGAAAAGAAGCGCCGCCAGAAACGCCGTCGGTCAAGACGCCAGAAGCAGAAGATGCTCGAAGACAAGCACGCGCATTCGGAAATCAAGGCGATGCGCAAGCCCGTCGATTGGTGAAGCGTCAATCGGCGCGAACGACAAGCGCGCGCATCTTCCGCGCGAAGACGTAGAGCCCCGGCACGAGCACGATGCCCACCACCGTGGCCGCGAGCATGCCGGAGAACGTCGAAATGCCGATGGCGCGCCGGCTTCCCGCGCCCGCGCCCGTCGCCCACACGAGCGGCAGAATGCCGAGGATGAACGTGAGCGCCGTCATCATCACCGCGCGGAAGCGCTCGCGCGCGCCAGCCGCCGCCGCCGAAAGGAAATCGAGCCCTTCGTTCGCTTCCGCGTCCTTGGCGAATTCCACCACGAGAATCGCGTTCTTGGAGGCGAGGCCCACCAATAGGACGATGCCGAGCTGCGCGTACACGTTGAGCGACTGGCCGGAGACCTTGAGTCCGAAGAGCGCACCGAAAACGGCCGCCACCACGGAAAGCATCACCGGCAGCGGAATCGTCCACGATTCGTACTGCGCCACGAGGAAGAGATAACCGAACAGGATCGCAAGCGCCAGGAGCGGACCGGCCGTGCCGCGCGAACGCATTTCATGGTATGTGAGGCCCGTCCATTCGCTGCCGTAGTCCGGCGGCAGGTTCTCCGCCAGAATGCGCTCGACTTCTTCGATGACGGCACCAGACGCGACGCCCGGAACGGGCGTGCAGAGAATCGAACAGTACACGTACTGGTTGCGGCGGTAGATCGCGCGCGGACCGAGCTCTTCCTTAAATTCGACGAGTGCGCCCACGGGCACCATCGCGCCCGTCTCGGAGCGCACATAGAGCCGCTTCACGGCTTCGGGATCGGCGCGGCCGGCCCAGTCGGACTGGATGGTCACGCGGTTCACCTGCGTGCCGAGGTTCACATCGTTCACATACAGCGAACCGAGGTAGTTCTGCAACGTCGAATACAGCGTGGAAAGCGGCACGCGCAGCATCTCGCACTTGTTGCGGTCCACTTCGAGGCGCACGTGCGGCGTCTTGGTGTTGTAGCCGAACACCGCGCTTTGGATAAGCGGCGACGCCTCGAACTTTTCGGCGATCATCGTCGCGACGCGCGCGAGACGCTCGGGATCCACGTCACCGCGGGCTTCGACCGTGGGTTCGACGCCGCCGATGGAGCCGAAGCCGGGAATCGCAGGCGGCGCGAAGGCGCGCGTCACCATCGCGGGCAGATCGGCATTCACCTGGTTGATCTTCGCGCGGATGTCCTGATGCGACATGCCGGGCTTCTTGCGTTCGCTCCAGTCCTTGAGCGCCACGGTCATCATCGCTTGGTTTTCGCCCTTGCCGCCGATGCGGCTCGAGCCGACGGACACGAGACAGCTGTCCACCCCTTCCACGCCCAGCATGCGTTCGACGTGTTCGGACACATGGTCCATTGTTCGGGGAATCACGACGCCTTCGGGCAGGTTCGCGTCCACCATCACCACGCCCTGGTCTTCGTCCGGAATGAACGCGGGCGGGATATGCTTGGCGAGCCACAACGACGCCACCACCATCACCGCGAAAAACACGCCCACGAGGAGCAATCGCCGCGCGAACGCCATCGAAACGCCCACGTAGCCGTTGCGCACCGTGTTCAGCGTCGCGTTGAACCACGCAAGCGGGCCGTGCTTCGGCGCGGGCTTGTTTTTCATCAGCACGGCGCACAGGGCCGGCGAAAGCGTAAGCGCGTTCACCGTGGAGAACACCACGGCCGTGGAAAGCGTCACGGAGAACTGCTGGTAGATCTTGCCCATGATGCCGCCCAGGAACCCGACGGGCACGAAGATGCCCAAGAGGACGAGCGTCGTCGCGACCACCGCGCCGGTGACGTCCTGCATCGCCTGGATGGCCGCCTCCTTGGCGTTCAGGCCCTTCTGCATCAGATACTGCACGCGCTCCACGACGACGATCGCGTCGTCCACCACGGTGCCGATTGCGAGCACCAGGCCGAAGAGCGTGAGGATGTTCACCGAATAGCCCAGCGCGGCCATCACGATGAAAGTGGCCAGAAGCGACACGGGAATCGTCACCACGGGAACGACCGTGGCGCGCCAGTCCTGCAAGAAGAGCCAGCACACGAACGCCACGAGGAACACGGTGATGAACAGCGTGAGCACGATTTCCTTCAGGCACTCGCGCACGTACTTCGTGGTGTCGTACGGCATGGACCACGTGAGGTCGGCGGGGAAGCGCTTTTCGAGACCGCGCATCGTTTCCCGCACGTTGTCGATCGTCTTGAGCGCGTTCGCGCCGGGCAGCTGGTTCAGTTCGATCGTCACGGACGGACGATTGTTGAACGTGCCGTCGTAGGTGTAGCCCTGCTGTCCGAGCTCGACGCGCGCCACGTCCTTGAGGCGCACGATACCGCCGTTGGCGTCCCGGCGGACGATGATCTCGCCGAACTCCTCCGGCGTATAGAGACGCCCTTTCGCGACGAGCGTGTACACCGTGGCGGACTCGTCCCCCACGGGCGACTGGCCGACGGATCCCAAGGACGCCTGCACGTTCTGGTGCTTGAGCGCCGCGACGACTTCCTCGGAGTTGATGCCCAGGGCCGCGCACCGCGCGGAATCGAGCCACGTGCGCATCGCCATCTTCGGACCGTGCACGTTCGCCTCGCCCACGCCGGGCGTGCGCAGCAGCGCCGGCTGGATGACGCCGTAGATGTAGTCGGATATCTCGATGCGGGACATCTTTTCGCCGGGCGAGCGGATGCACAAGAGACCGAGCTGGTCCTCGGACGCACACCGTACGCGCAGTCCCGTCGCCTTCACTTCGGTCGGCAACTTTGTGAGCGCCTGCTGCACGCGGTTCTGCACCTTCATGAGCGCCACGTCGCGGTCGGTGCCCACCTCGAACGTGATGCCGATGGAGTAGCTGCCGTCGTCCGCACAAGAAGAGCCCATGAACAGCATGTTCTCGACGCCGTTCAGTTCGTCCTCGAGCGGCGCGGCGATGGTGTTCATCACTTCGCGAGCGTTGGCGCCGGCGTAGCTGCAGCTCACCGAAACGCGCGGCGGCGAGATCTTGGGGTACTGCGCGACGGGAAGCTTCCACACGGAAACGGCGCCGGCGAGCGACATCACGATCGCGAGCACGGCGGCAAAACGCGGACGCTCGATGAAGAAGCGCGAGAACGGCTTGAGCTGGTCGACGGCGGCTCGAACGGAAAGTTTCACGAACCGCTCCGTCACTGGAAGGTGCTCGCGTCCACGACGCGCGTCTTCATGTCTTCGCCCAGCTTGTGGACGCCCTGGAACACGACGCGGCTGCCGGGTTCGAGCCCTTCCGCCACGACGCGCCCTTCCGCGCGCTTGCCGGCCTTGACGGCCTTGAAATGCGCCTTGTCCTCGCCGTCCAGCACCCACACGCCCGTGGACTTCGCCGTGCGCACCATCGCGGGCGCGGGCACGGTGACGACGGGCTGGGGGTTCTTGCGGTCCTGAAGAACGGTCACGAACGCGTTCGGCACGAGCGCGCGCGAAGCGTTCGGGAAAAGAACGCGCACCATCATCGTCGCCGTGGACGCGCTCATCTCGTTGTCGTCGAACTCCCACGTGCCGTCGTCCGCATAGAGCGAACCGTCGGCGAGTTTGAGCCGGACGCGCAGCGCGTCGCGCTCGGTGCGCCAGGTGAGGTATTCGCGGTCGGTGATCGGGAAGGTCACACGCACGGGATCCGTCTGCACCACGCGGGCGAGCGCGCCCTTCGTGGGCGCCACATAGTCGCCGGCGTGCATGAACGCCTTGCCGATGCGGCCCGAAATGGGCGCGAAGACCTTGGTGTGCTTCAGATTGAATGCGGCGAGCGCGAGATTCGCCTCCGCTTCGCCGACGCCGGCCTTGGCGCTCGTGAGTTTCGCGAGCGCGGCGACATGCGCCGTTTCGGCCTGGTCGAGTTCCGTCTGGGTGATGCCGCGGGAATCGGCGGCCTTCATGCGCTTGAGGTAGCGCGCGGCGCGGTCGACTTCCGCTTCGGCGACGCCCACCTCGCTCTTGGCCTTTTCGAGCTCGGCGCGGCGCAGACGGTCCGCCGCCGCATACTGCTCGGGATCGATTTCGAACAGCAGGTCGCCGGCCTTCACGTCCGCGCCTTCGGCGAACTTGACTTCCTTCACGTAGCCGGATATCTGCGGCAGGACGTCCACCTCCTGCACGGGCTCCACGTGGCCGACGAACGGCTCGGGAGGGTTGAACGGCTCCGCCGCCGCCGTGACGACGGCGACGGCCGGGGCCGTGGGCGCCGGCGCCGGGGCGATCTTCTGGTTGAAGCCCGCCAGATCGCGGACGAACCAACCGAAGACCGCGCACCCCGCGCCGAACGTCAGCGTGGCGACCGTTTTGCCGCCCCAGCTCACTTGGAAGCTTCCTCGGATTCGAACACGGGACGCTTGCCGCGGTACCACCACATCATCACGGGCGTGGCGATGAACATCGAGGAGAACGTGCCGGCCACGACGCCGATGAGCATCGTCAGCGCGAAGTCGAAGATCGAACCATCGCCGAACGCGAACAGCGCGAGCACCGCGAAGAATGTCGTGAGCGAGGTGATCACCGTGCGGCCGATGCACTTGTTGAGCGCGATGTTGCAGAGATCCCGGAACGGGGTCTTCGGATCGCGGCGGAGGTCTTCGCGGATACGGTCGAACACCACCACCGTGTCGTTCACGGAGTAGCCGATGATCGTGAGGAGCGCCGTGATCACGATGAGCGACACCTGGCGGCCGCACAGCGAGAACAGGCCGAGCGAGATGAGCGCGTCATGCGCGAGCGCGACGATCGCGCCGAGGCCGAAGCCGAAGTCGAAGCGGAAACCCACGTACACGAGGATCGCGATGAGCGAGAAGATCACGGCGAGCGTGCCGGACTTCTTGAGGTCCGC
>DCIH01000073.1:20075-22002 GCA_002317575.1 Verrucomicrobia bacterium UBA1731
TCCGCGCCGACCATCGAACCGACTTCGTCCACGGACACCTGCGTGATCTTGGCGTCGGCGAAGTTCTCCTGGAGGAGCTTCGTCACGTACGCGCCCACGTCGCGGCCCGGCAGCGCCTGGCCCTTGGTCGTCTCGGCCGTTTCGCCCGTCTTCACGAGGAGCGTGGAATCGCCCACGCCTTCCTGGTACTGGATCACGGCGGCGTTGTCGAAATCGTTGAGGACCTTGCGCACGTCGCCCGTGGAGGGCTTCTTCGCCTGGTCGACGGAGTAGACGAGCGAAGTGCCGCCCGTGAGGTCCACCGCGAGAACGGACGCCTTGTTCGTGCCGAGGCGAACCGCGAAGACCGCGAGCGAAACCGCGATGATCGCGAAGGATCCGACGAGGCACGGCTTGCCGATGCCGACGAAGTTGAAGTTCGGATTCTTGAAGAACTGCATCATCTTGAACGGCTTGACGGCGTTCGGGTTCGTGAAGTTGTCGAACACGAGACGCGTCACGACGATCGCCGTGAACATGGAGATGACCACGCCCGCGGTGAGGGTAATGGCGAAGCCGCGCACCGGACCCGTGCCCACGATGAAGAGGATCGCGCCCGTGATGATCGTGGTGATGTTCGAGTCAAGAATCGCGGTGAAGGCGCGGCCGTAGCCGTTCTTGATCGCGGTGCCGGCCGTCTGCTTGGCCTGGAACTCTTCGCGGATGCGCTCGAAGATGAGCACATTCGCATCCACCGCCATGCCGAGCGTGAGGACGAGGCCGGCGATGCCGGGCATCGTGAGAACGGGCAGCTGCAGCGATCCCGTAGCGCCCATCGAGGCGTCCTTGGCGAACACGCCGAGCACGTTGGCCACGAACACGAGACCGGCCGGCAGAAGCGCGATGTCGAGGAACAGTGCGATGTCGGCGACGAGGCCGACGTACCAGTAGTAGATGAACATGAACAGCGCGACGAGCGCGAAGCCGAGACCGGCGGCGACGAGGCCCGCGTGCTTGGCGTCTTCGCCCACGGTCGGAGACACGGACGATTCCGCGAGGAGCTTGAGCGGCGCGGGCAGCGCGCCGGCGTTCAGGTCGTTGGCGAGGCGCTGCGCTTCGGCGGCGGTGAAGCTGCCGGTGATCTGGCCGCGCGCGCCGATTTCGCTCTGGATCACGGGCGCGGAAACGAGCACATCGTCGAGGATGATCGCGAGCTGGCGGCCGCGGTCGGTGTTGTTCTTGGGACCGTGCGCGACATAGTTGCGCGTGACCTGCGAGAAGAGCTTGGCACCCTGCGCGTTGAACGAAAACGCGATGGCGAGCTTGCCCGAGGGTTCGCGGTCGACCTTGGCGGAGGTGAGGTATTCGCCGGTGATCGGCATCGGCTGGCCCTTGGCGTCGTGGGCCGGGGCGCCGCGCATCACGAAGGCGGGACGGAACGAACCGTCGCTTTCCTTCTCAAGCATGAACTGGTAGCGAGGATGCGGCACATGGAACTGCGAGAGGCGCGCGGCGTAGCCCTTCTGCGCGGCGATCTCGTTGTAGTTCGCCTTGCGCACGTAGCCCGAACCGCCCTTCTCGTAGCCCTCGGGGCACGCGTCGAGCGCGAGCAGCTTGTTCACGAGCTCGTCGTTCTGCGGGTGCGTGAGGCGGAATTCGAGGAACGCCGCGGACTGGAGCGAACGCTTCGCTTCGGCGCGCGTCGCTTCGTCGATGCCCGGCAGCTGCACGAGCAGGCGGTGGTCCTTGAGGCCCTGGATGACGGGCTCGTTCATGCCCATGCCGTCAACGCGGCGGCGGACGACCTGGATCACGCGGGCGTCGCAACCGTTGAGCGTGTCGGCAATCTTCTTGTCCACCACGGCCGTTTCGTTCGACAGCGCGGGGTTGGAGGCGAGGATCTGCTCACGGAGCTTTTCCGTGTCGACGCCCATCGTGAAGGACGTGC
>DCIH01000073.1:22014-23412 GCA_002317575.1 Verrucomicrobia bacterium UBA1731
CGCCCTTCAGGTCGAGGCCGAAGCGCAGCTTGTCCTGCGTCGGGAAAGTGATGTAGATGGAGAATACGGCGATGATCAGAAGCGACAGCCACTTCCAGATGTCATTGCGCATGGAATCGGAGTTCATTTTGTGTCCTTGTTGTTTGTAGAAAAATCGAGTGCGGATTATATGAAAAAGAATCCGGGAAGACAAGTGCGGCATGACGCCGCGGCCTTCCCCGGAAAGGCCTGTCGGGCGCTCAGCGCGCCAGACCGGGGATGACGCCGCGCAGGGCTTCGCTCTTGGAGATCAACTCCTGGTAGGCGGCGTCCTTTTCGGGCTCCACCGCGGCTTCGGGATGCTGGTCTTTCCACGTCTTGTGCTTGGCATTGAGCGTCTCGGCTTTGTCCTTGAGCTGCTGCAGCTTGTAGTGCGCTTCGCGTTCCTGGTCGGCGGAGAACTTGCCCTGCTCCTTGAGGCGCGCGAACTGGTTCGCCTTGTCGCGGAATTTGATGGTGGCGTCCATCGCGTCCTTGAAGAACGGGCTCTTGGAACCCGCCTCCTTGAGGCGCTTGGCCTTGTACTCCTCCGCCTCGCCCTGGATTTCGTAGAAGTCGCGCAGCGCGCGGCGCTGCTTCTTGGAAAGATCGCGGGGACTGCCCGTCATGCCGTACGTGAACTCGGCCGGAAGACGAACCGTCTCGTGCCCCTTGATCGCCTTGGGCATGAAGTTGCCGAAGAACGTGACGTCGCGTCCGTTCTTCTTCTGTTCCTTGATCACGAAGAACCGTCCGCCGGCCACGTTGCCGAGCGGTTTTCCCGATGCGTCGAAGACGGGCGCGATCTGCTTCGTGACGCACCAGGTCGCCTTCGCGGGCGCGGTGATGAGAACGCCGCGGAACTCCGGCGCGAGATCGTCGTCTTCGCCCTTATCCGACTTCTCGCCCACGTCCTCGTCGTCGCCATCCGACTCGAGGCCGACTTTCGTCTTGGTCTTCGCCTTGTCCGGCGGCGGCGCGACTTTGGGCGCCTGCTCGCCTTCGCCGCCCGTCGCGCCGTCGCTCGCGGGAGCGGGTGCGGCGTCGACTGCGGGAACGGACGCGGCCGGTTGGGCGGAAGGCGCCTTTTCGAGGAAGGCCTTCACGACGGCCGGCAACGGAATCTTCTCCTCGCACCACGTGCGCACGGCGGGAACGAACCACACGGCGGCCGCGAAGCCGCCCAGCGCGAGCACGAGAAGCAGGAGGAGTTTCTTCATCACTTGACCGGGAGAAGCTTGTCCGCGCCGAAATAGGGACGGAGCACTTCGGGAATGGTGACGGAACCGTCTTCGTTGTAGTGCTGCTCGAGGAGCGCGACGAGAAGACGGGGCAGCGCGACGCCCGAGCCGTTCAGCGTGTGGACGAGCTTCGTCTTGC
>DCIH01000073.1:23526-23698 GCA_002317575.1 Verrucomicrobia bacterium UBA1731
CCCAGAGCTCCAGGTCGTAGCACTTGGAGGCGGAGAAGCCCATGTCGCCCGAGCAGAGGCGCAGCACGCGGAAATGGAGGCCGAGCGTGGTGAGCACCTCTTCGGCTTCCTTCACGAGCACTTCGAGCTGCTGGAAGCTGGTGGACGGGTGGACGAAGTTCACCATCTCGAC
>DCIH01000073.1:23744-25234 GCA_002317575.1 Verrucomicrobia bacterium UBA1731
CCGCGCGTCATCTTGCCGGCCGAACCCGCTTCGCGGCGGAAGCACGGCGTGTAGGCCGTGAGCTTCACCGGATTTTCGGGCGTGATCTTCGGGAGCTTCACGCCGTCGAAGATGTCGTCGCGGTAGTAGTTGGTGACCGGCACTTCGGCCGTGGGGATCATCCAGAAATCGTCCGCATTGGAATGGTAGAGGTCTTCCGCGAACTTCGGGAGCTGGCCCGTGCCCGTCATCGACGCGGAGTTCACCATGAACGGCGGCAGCATCTCGGTGTAGCCCTGCTTCTGGCAGTGCAGATCGAGCATGTACTGGATGAGCGCGCGCTGGAGCTTGGCGCCTTGGCCGAGGATGATCGGAAAGCCCGTGCCCGTGAGTTTCACGCCGCGCGGGAAATCGAAGATGCCGAGCTTCTCGCCGATGGCCATGTGGTCCGGAATCGTGTAGGAGGGATCCTTCCATTCGCCCACCAGACGCATCACTTCATTGGACGACGAATCCATGCCCGTGGCGATTTCCGGCGCCGGGAGGTTCGGGATCATGAGCAGCGTTTCGCGCAGATCCGTCTCGATCTGGCCGAGCTCCTTGTCGATTTCCGCGATGCGGTCGCCCACGGCGCGCATCTCTTCCTTGACCTTCGAAATGTCCCCGCCGGACTTGGCGAGCTGGCCGATTTCCTTGGAGGCGGCGTTGCGCTTCGCCTTGAGCGTTTCCGTTTCGGCGATGAGCGCGCGGCGCTTCTCGTCGAGATCTTTTGCCTTCTGGACCTTTTCCTGTTCAACGCCGCGACGCGCCAACTGGGCGCATGTCGCGTCGAACTCCTCGCGAATCTTCTTGATGTCAATCATGACAATGCTTCTTTCCGTAAAAACGAGCGCACATTATACCACGAAATGCGGCTTCTGTGCGCGTTTTTTCGCGAGGAATTGCGGCGCATCCCGCGCCCGACGCCGTCAGCGCTTGCGAGCGCGGCGCTGAAAGAGCGCCCGGATTTCTTGTGCGTAGGACTTGTCGGTTGACACGTTCACCACGTCGATGCCGCTCTTGGCGAAGAACTTCGCGAGCTGCTCGCGTTCCGCTTCGGCGGCGGCGGCGAACTGCGCACGCACTTTCTTCGACGATGTGTCCACCAGCACGAGCGCGCCGGTTTCGGGATCCTCGAGCTCCGCGAGGCCCACGTCAGGCAGAACGCGCTCGGCGGGATCGTCCACGGGCACGCACACCACGTCGTGACGACGGGACGCCACGCGCAGGAGCTTCTGGTAATCGTCCGTGGCGCTCTGGAAATCGCTCACGAGGAACACGACGCACTTGCGCTTCTGCACGCCGTTCAAAAATCGGATGGCACCGGCGAGATCCGTGCCGCCCGTCGCTTCGTCCTCGGCCGCGAGCACTTCGCGCACGAGCCGCATCACGGGCTGGCGGCCCTTCCGCGGCGGGATGTATTTGACGATCTTGTCCGAAAAGAGCACCAGCCCGATCTTGTCCTGGTTGCG
>DCIH01000073.1:25255-25492 GCA_002317575.1 Verrucomicrobia bacterium UBA1731
CCGTGAGCGCCAGAAGCGCCGTCACTTCGGCGGCGAGTTCCATCTTGGAGCGCCGCACGGAACCGTAGCTCTGCGAACCCGACACGTCGACCAAGAAGAGAACCGTGAGTTCACGTTCTTCGGAGAAGCGCTTGATGAACGGCACGCCCGTGCGGGCGGTGACGTTCCAGTCGATGGACCGCACGTCGTCTCCGGCCACATAAGGACGCACTTCGTCGAATTCGACGCCCTGCCCCT
>DCIH01000073.1:25554-25899 GCA_002317575.1 Verrucomicrobia bacterium UBA1731
ATCTTCCCCACCTTCGCCATCAGTTCTTTGACGTCGGTCGCCATCGCGATCAGGGAACGGGGATCACGGAAAGAATCTTGTCGATCACCATGTCGCTGGTGACGTTTTCGGCTTCGGCCTCGTAGGTGAGGAGGATGCGATGGCGGAGGACATCGTGGACGATTTCCTTGACGTCCTGCGGCGTCGCGTAGGCGCGGCCGTGGACGAGCGCGTTCGCGCGGGCGGCCTTGTTGAGGGCGAGCGTCGCGCGCGGCGAAGCGCCCACCTGTATCTGGGACTTGAGGTCTTCAAGCCCCTTCACCTTGTCGGGCTCGCGCGTCGCGAAGACGATGTCGAGGATGTAGT
>DCIH01000073.1:25932-26138 GCA_002317575.1 Verrucomicrobia bacterium UBA1731
GTCGCAGTAGACCTCCTTCAGCGTCTCGCGGAGCGCGGCGATCCGTTCGGGCGTTGCGACGGTCTTCGCCTCGGGGGCCTTCGCCTGCTGGGCGAAGCGCTCCATGATGCGGCGCTCGTCGGCGCGCGAGGGCGTCTCCACAAGACATTTGAAGGTGAAGCGGTCCACCTGCGCCTCCGGCAGCGGATACGTGCCCTCCTGCTCGA
>DCIH01000073.1:26263-33525 GCA_002317575.1 Verrucomicrobia bacterium UBA1731
CGCGGTTGATTTCGTCCGCGAGCAGGACGTTCGTGAACACGGGGCCCTTCTTCGGCGAGAATTCGCCCGTCTTGGGCGAATAGACGAGCGTGCCGACGACATCGGCCGGCAGCAGGTCGGGCGTGAACGAGATGCGCTTGAAATCGAGGCCGAGCACCTTCGCGAGCGTGTTCACGGAAAGCGTCTTCGCCAAACCGGGAACGCCCTCGAGCAGGACGTGACCGTCCATCACGAGCGCGAGCACCAGGCGGTCGACGAGCTTCTCCTGGCCCACGATCACCTTGGCAACCTCTTCCTTGATCTGGGACACGAGCTCGCCCTGAGCCGCGATCTTGTTCGTCTGGTTCGCCAAATCCATTTTCAGACTCCTTTACCGAAAGCAAGAGATCATTCGACGTTGAGCTTTTCCGCGGGGTCGAGTTTCGGCGCTTCGATGATGCGGAATTCGTTCGCCTCGAGTTCAATGAAATCCTTCTCGCCGAACCAGTGCAGCACGCACTTGCGGGAATTCTCGTAGTCGAGGTTCATCATGTAGATCTTGCCCTCGTCCGGGAAGTAGGAGTACATGATCCAGCCGCAGTCGTCGTCCGGATTCTCGAAGTCGTCGCCGGTGATCCACACGTTGCCGCGGCCGAGTTTGGCGGCGTACTGGTAGAGATAGCCCACCATGCCGACGTCCTTCACCTCGGCGCTGCAGCCGACGTCCATGTTCGCGGCGGCGGGATACGCCCACCAGTTCATGAAGAACACTTCGCCCTTGCCGTTCTTGCAGCGGATGATGAACGGTTCGTCGTCCTCGTCGTCCGTGGCAAGGTTCTCGAAGTTCGCCATCGGCGCCGTATATTCGAGCTTGCCGAGCGGAAGCTCCATGTAGCCGAAGCGGCGACGAGAGACGAAGCCGAGGCAGTTCGGCGTGGTGCTCGGACCCGTGGCCCAGTACTTGCGGCTCGTCTCGCCCAGCACCTTGAAGCCGCAGAGCTCGGAGAAGTCGCCCTTGTTCACGAGATCGTTCGTGGTGACGTTCGTGTAGTTGCGCGCGTTGTCCGTGGTGAGGTGGCAGATGCCGATCACCAGTTTGCCGCCGCCCTTCACGTAGTCGCACAACACCTTGTACTGCTTGGGCGAGCAGGTGTTCCAGCCGGAGAACATCAGCACCTTGTAGTTCTTGAGCAGGTAGTCGGCAGACACGTTGTCGCACGCGAAGGACACGATGTCGCAGAGGCCGTAAGGCGTCGCGGAGAAATGGATGTTCTTGTTCGGCGCGAGCATCGGCGGCATCGGCATCACCGACTTGCGCACGACGTCCCAGCTCATTTCCGGCAGACCGTGCATCCAGTTCGGGTTCTTCCGCGCGAGATCGTAGGCGCCGCACACGGCCGCGCCGGCGATGTAGCAGTTTCCGCCGAGGTCGAGGTTGCCCTTCGCAAGCGCCCAGGTCGCCTCCGGCTGGCCCTTCGGCGCCGGGTGTTCCTTGCAGAACGCGAAGAAGTCGCTGATGATCTTGCGGTACTTCGTCGCCACGGGCGAACGGTAGTCGATCCAGCTGAATTTCTTGCGCGCCTCGGGGAGGACGGGCTTCTCGTACTTCTCGCGGTTCTCCTTCGTGAGCGGCGTCGAGAGCTTGCGGCAGGTGATGGGCATGAAGCTCATCGGCGAATCCTCGCAAAGCGAGCTCTGGAGCTGCCAGTTGCCGGATTCGTTGATGATGAGCTTCGCGCCCGTCATGTACTTGAGGTAGAACGCCGTCTCGAGCGTCTTCATCTTGTAGGGGTTCTTGTGCGGGATCCAGCTGTACCACTCGTGCGCGAGGTGGCTGCCCCACATCGGCAGGTTGTACTGGCGGTAGAGGCCGCGGTTCAGGGCGGACGCGAGCGTCAGGTCGCCGAACGGGAAGTCCTCCGTGCAGGGCACTTCCGTGCCGGCCGCCACTTCGTAGTCGAGCGAGAAGTTGGCGGAAGTCGCCATCACGTCGCCCCAGCCGAGTTCATGCAGCGTGTTCACGTGCTTGTGCACGCGGTTCATGTATTCGTCCACAAGCGCGTTCAGCGTCGCGCCGCGGTTGTCCCAGTTCTGGTAGAGGGAGAAATTGTAGCGTTCGCCGAAGTCGTGTCCGAGCCACATCGGACCGAGATCTTTCGTCATCTTGGCGAGCTCTTCCTTGCTGGCCGTGGAATAGATGCAGGTCGAATAGAGACCGTTCGTCTTCGCGCGGTGCGAGAGTTCCACAAGATGCTTGCCGCCCTGCCAGAACTGGAGCGTGTTGCCCACCTGCTCCTTGGCGCAGAGGTCGACGAGTTCGTTGTAGTTGAGCTTGTCCGGATTCCAGTAGGTGAAGCAGAAGCCGCCGCAGTGCATGCGGCCGCTGTTGCCGTACACGCCCGAGCCCACGTACACGCCGGCATCGGCGGGAACGGGCGTCTTCTTCGTGGCGCGGCGCGGCAGGGCCACGATCTGTTCGCCCGTGAGCGCCTTGTCGGGCGTGTCCGCCTTGCGCGTTGTCATGTCGTCGTTCACCGCCGCGCACGTGCCCGCGATCGCGCAGGCGATGGCGGCCGTCGCCCATCTCGTCGTTCTGTTCATGTCTTCGTTCCTTCCTGGTCTTTAAGTTGTAGATTATAGCACGTTATCCGCGCAAATCGGTTCAGAAATCGTATCGGACGGAAAACAGAAACGAACGTCCGGAACCCGGATACACGTACCAGGGGTTGAAATATTCGCCGTAGCCGACGTAACGGCGATCGAACAGATTGTCGGCGTCGAACGAGAACGTGACGTCCTTCAGCGGCGCCCAGGATGGCGTCACGCGCAATCCGCAATCGAACAGAACGTAGGACGGCAGACGGCCGCCCGCGTTGGCGAAATCGCCGCCGTAACGCTGCTCGTCCACAAACCGCATGCCACCACGGACGGAAAGCCAATCACAGACGCACCATTCGCCGTACACGCGCACCAGCTGCCGCGGCACGAGGGGCACGTCGTTGCCATCATTCGAGCCTCCGGAGAACCGTGCGTCATTGAACGTGTACATGACGCCCGCGGAACCGATCTCCTTGCGTTGCCACGAACAGGACGCCTCCACGCCGGCGCGCCGGATGCGGTCCGGCGCGTTCGCGTTGCCGCCGTTCATGTAGGTGATTTCATCGTCCACCAACGCCCGGTGAACCGTCAGCGCGGCGTTGAAACGTTCGCAAAACGTCCAGTCGAAACCGGCCTCGGCGTCGTGCCCCTGCTCCGGAACGAGATCCATGTTCGGAACCCCGTATGCGGAAAACAGCTCGTCCGCCAACGGCGCGTGGTAGAACCGGGACCACTTGGCGAAGCATTTCACGTCGTCGACGGGACGCCACAACACGCCCGCCTCGCCGGCGACGACGCCTTTCGAAACGCTCGAAGCACCCGCCGCGTGGCTATACGAATATGTGGCGTAATCGTAGCTGAACGCGCCGTTGTAGCGGTCGCGCGAACAGATCGCTTCGCCGCGCACGCCCGCGAAAACGGAAACCGTCTCCAGGACCGCAAGTTCGTCGCGCGCGAAGAGCGCGGCCGAAAATCGGTTGTAGTCGTTTTCGCCGCCCAAGGCGCCGGGCCGTGATGAATCGCCGAAGAGAAGGTCGTCCTTGAGGTCGGCGCCCAGGACGAATTGATTGTCCATGCCGAAGCGCCTTGCCTCGTTGAGCGCCTTCAGCGATGCGGCGAATCCGTACACGTCGTATTCGAGATAGCCGTACGAACGGCTGCGGCGGTTCCGGAACGAGAACGACCCTTGTACCGCGTTCTCGTCGTCCACGACGCCGCGCGCCGATGCGGAAAACCCGTACACGTCGTTGCGCGCGTGCGAGGATGCGTCGTCTGTCGACCGGGCGCGCGGCTTCCAGTCGCCGTAATCGACATCGCCGCCGTAATACCCGTATGCGTCCCGCATGACGCCCGTGTACAGGCCGCCCGGCAAGCCGTACGATGAATTCGCATAGAACGTCTTGAGCGCCCACCACGACCCGTTCGCGAAATGTTTTTTGATGCCGCCTTTCGCGGACCAGTATTCCCATTCCGAATTGTCGCGCCAACCGTCCGAACGGTCGTAATCCAGATCGGCGTAATACGTGACACCCGAGTCACGGTCTCCGCCCCGCGTGCCGGCGTGTCCGCCCGCGGCGCCGAGATTGCCGGCGTGCGCCTCGATCTCCGTTTTTCGTTCATAGTCGTCGGCGTCAGAAACGACGTTGATCACCCCCGCGGACGCGTCACCGCCGTGAAGGACGGTCTGCGGTCCGTGCAGGATCTCGATGCGTTCGACGGACCGCACGGGCACGCGCATGAGATTCTGCGCCGACATGTCCGGATTGTTGAGCTCTTCGCCGTCCACGAGGATCTTGACGCGTCCGAATCCGTTTGCGCCGTAACCGCGCATCGACACCTGCGCAAGCGCCGGGTTTCCCGGCGACCGGAACAGCAGGTTCGCGCGACGCTCGAGAAGCGCCGTTGTCGAGGTCGAACCGGAAGCATCGATGTCGTTGCGCGTCAAGACGTCCACATGGGACGCCGATTCCGTCTTCGTCCGCCCGAGCCGGCTCGCCTCGACGACGATCGCGGGCAACGTCGCCACGCGGTTCGTTTCCGCGCCGACGCCGCCGGCGCAAAGGACGGCCATCGCCGCCAGAGTCGTTTTCGTCATAGTCACTTTCCCCCTCGTGCGAGGGTACTTGTTGGATTCGGACGGCCCGTATTCCGGCTATTACGGCTGCGCGACAGTGCCTGGTTTCCACAGGGCTTTCCGGTCGCCGTCCGAGTTGTTGGTTTCGTCAGAACCTGAAACCGCCTCCCAGCGCCTTGTAAAGGGACACGAGGTTGATCGAAATGTTGCTGCGCGACACGACGAGCGCCTCTTCGAATGTGAGCAACGAACGCTGCGCGTCGAGCACGTTGTTGAAGTCGGCGAGGCCGTTCTTGTACAGGTCGCGGGAAATCGTCTCCGCGTCCTTGGCGGCCTTCACGGCCGCCTGGAGCGCGCGGTAGCGGTGGAACTCCTGCGTGTAGGCGGAATATGCGTTGCGCGTCTCCTGGAACGCGGACTGGACGGCCAGCTCGTAGCCGCAGATCGCCTCGTCCATCTTCGCCTCCTCGACGCGCATGTTCGCGACGATGTTTCCGCCCTGGAAGATCGGCCAGGAGACGCTCGGTCCGATCGTGGCGTAGAGCGAACCGGGCTGGAAGAACTTCTGCACCTTGGCCGATTCGAGCCCGAGCGTGCCGTTGATGTAGAACTTGGGGAAGAGGAGACTCTTCGCGACGCCCACGCGGGAGACCTGCGCGGCGAGACGGCGTTCGGCCGCCTTCACGTCGGGGCGCGCGCGCATCACGTTCAAGGGAATCGTCTCCACGCGCTGCGGCGCCACGATCCAGTCGCGTGCGGGGCATTCGCGGAGCATTTCATGGAGCGCGCCCGGCATCGTGCCCACGAGCACGGCGAGCGCGTTCATGTACTGCTCTTCCAGCACCAGCATGCCCGGAATGATGGCGCGGGTCTCTTCCGCGATGTACTTGGACTGGCTCACGGCCAACTGGTCGCCGATGCCGGAATCGAGGCGCGTCTTCAGGATCTCGTAGGTTTCGGTCTGCAGCTTCAGGTTCGCGCGCGCGACTTCCAGGCGCTGCTGCACCTTGCGAAGCTCGAGGTAGTGGCGGCAGATTTCGGCGGTGAGCGTCACCCAGGCGTCGGCCATCGTGAAATTGGCGGCCTCCATGAGACGGACGGCCGACTCGATTTCGCGGCGGCGGCCGCCGAAGACGTCCAGTTCCCACGATGCGTCGAATCCGCTCTGGAAGAGGTCGGTGTGGCTGGCGCGCGGGCCACCGGCATCGTAGGAATTGCGCATGGACGCGCTCGTGTTGCGATGCAGCTCGGTGCTGGTCGCGGCGGCGCCGAAATTGAGCTTGGGCATCAACCCCGCGCCCGCGCCGACGCACGCCCAGCGCGCCTGCTCAAGACGGTGCATTGCCATCTGGAAGGAAAGGCTGCCCGACACGGCGCTGTTCATGAGGTTCGTGAGCACGGGATCGTCGAACGCGCACCACCAGCAGTCGAGCTTGTCGGCGCTGATTTCCTTGCGCGGGTCTTCGGCGCCCGACGCGGGCTTGAATTCGCCGGTGGCCGTGACGTTGGTGGTGGGAAACCCCGCGTCGGGAGACCACATCTCCGGCGTGTTGATTTCGGGCTCGACGTAGTCGGGGCCGACCATGAAGCCCTTGGGCTGGGAATAGCATCCGGCCGCGAACACGGCCAACGCCAGCGCAGAAGCGGAAATTCTGTTCATTCTCGTTCGTCCTTTCACGTTCAAATCATCCGACATCCCGTCACGCGCTCGCCCGGGCACGGTCGCGCAACTGGCGACGGCGCTGCGCCGTGGCCGAAAGATAGCCGAAAAAGCGCTTGATGGATTCGCGCCACGTCTGGAACAGTGCGTACAGTCCCGGCACCAGCAGGATGCCGAACGCCGTGGACGCCAGCATGCCGTAGAACTCGGTGGTGCCGAGATGGTTCCGGCTCGCGGCGCCCGCGCCCTTGGCGATCATCATCGGCAGCGTGCCCAGGAGCGTCGTGAGCGCCGTCATGAGCAGCGCGCGCAGACGTTCGCCCGCCGCGGAGCCCGCTGCCTCCACGATCGAGTAGTTCTCGTTCTCGCGCTTGTCCTTGGCGAATTCCACGATCAGAATCGCGTTCTTGGAGGCGAGGCCCACGAGCAGCACCAGGCCGAGCTGCGCGTAGATGGACAGCGGATACGGCGCGCCGGTCATGTAAATGCCAAAGTACTTGAGTCCGAGCAGCGCGCCGAACACGGCCACGAAGATGGAAAGCATCACGGGCAGCGGAATCGTCCACGACTCGTACTGCGCCACCAGGAAGAGGTAGCCGAAGAGAATCGCGAGCGCGATCAGCGGCACGGCGCTGCCTTCGTTCCGGGCTTCCTGGTAGGCGAGGCCCGTCCATGCGTAGCCGAAGCCCTTCGGAAGCTCCCTCGCGAAGAGTTCGCGCAGCATGTTCATGACCGTGCCGGACGCGACGCCCGGCGCGGGAATCACCGTGATGCCGGCCGTGAGGTACTTGTCGCGCGTGTACACCATGCGCGGACCGAGTTCGCGCGTGATCGTGCCGAGGGATCCCACGGGCACCATCGCGCCCGTTTCGCCGCGCACGTACAGCCGCGCCACCGCCTCCGGCGTGTCGCGTCCCTCGTGGGATGCCTGCACCGTCACGCGGTTCACCT
>DCIH01000073.1:33551-34407 GCA_002317575.1 Verrucomicrobia bacterium UBA1731
ACGTCGTTCACGTAGCGCGAGCCAAGATAGTTCTGCAAGGTCGCGTACACCGTCGCCACCGGCACCTTGTACATCTCCGCCTTGACGCGGTCGAGATTGAACTTGAGGTGGGGCGTGTCGGCGTTGTAGCCCCCGAACGCGGTCAGCACGAGCGGGCTCGCGTTGATCTTCGCCAGCATCGCGTTCTTAACCTCGCTCATGCGGATCGGATCGGAGTCCTCCTTGTTGAGGATGTGCACGGGCACGCCGTTCGCGTTGCCGAGGCCGGGAATGGCCGGCGGCGTGAACACGTGCCACTTCGGCTCGGGAATCGCCGACAGGATCTGCTGCACGCGGCCGATCATCGCCTGGGCGCTCTGATCGGGCCGCGGACGCTCGCTCCAGTCCTTGAGATCCGCGATGAGCGTGCACAGGCTTTCGCCGCGGCCGCCGATCATGCCCCAGCCCGTGATCGACAGGACGCTCTTCACCTCGGGCTGCTTGAGCAGCAGCTCCACGCCGCGCAGCGCCACGTCGCGCGTGCGGTCGCGCGCGGAGCCCTCGGGCATCTCCATCGAAATGAACACCACGCGCTGGTCTTCGTCCGGCAGGAAGCTCGTCTCGGACTTCATGAAGAACTGCACGCACAGGAGGATCGTGAGCACCAGCAGGACGAGCGCGAGGAAGATGCGGCGCGCGAGCCACTTCGCGACCATCACGAAAAAGCCCTTGAATTTGTCCACGCCCCAGTTGAACCAGGCGAACGGACCGTGCCTGAAAGGACGCGCTTCGCGCAGCAGCAGCGAGCAGAGCGCCGGCGCGAGCGTGAGCGCGCACACCGTGGAAAAGCAGACCGCCGCCGACAGCGTCACCGAGA
>DCIH01000073.1:34491-46477 GCA_002317575.1 Verrucomicrobia bacterium UBA1731
GTCGTCGCGATGACGGCCGACGTCACGTCGTGCATGGCCTGGATCGTCGCCTCCTTGGCGTTCAGCCCGCGCGTCTCGATGAGGAACTGAACGCGCTCCACCACCACGATGCAGTCGTCCACCACCACGCCGATGGCGAGCACGAGGCCGAAGAGCGTGAGGATGTTGATCGTATAGCCCAACAGCGCCATCAGGATGAACGTGGAGCAGAGCGACACCGGAATCGTCAGACACGGAATGAGCGTCGCGCGCCAGTCCTGCAGGAACAGGTAGCACACGAACACCACCAGGAAGAACGTGATCAGGAGCGTCTCGACGATTTCCTTGATGCAGCGGCGCACGTAGTCGGTGGCGTCGTACGGCACGGTCCATTCGAGGTCTTCCGGGAAGGATTTCTCGAGCTCCTTCATCTTGCGGTAGATTTCGTTCATCGTGGCGATGGCGTTCGCGCCCGGCTTCTGGGCCATGGCGACGCACACGGCGTTGCCGCCGTTGAACTGGCCCGTGAACATGTAGTTCGCTTCGCCGAATTCGGTGCGCGCCACGTCCTTGAGCTTCACGATGCCGCCGTTGGCGTCCTTGCGGACGACGATTTCGTTGAACTCCTTCGGGGACATCAGGCGGCCCTTGCCCGTCAAGGTGTAGGTATAGGCGCCGTGTTCGGGAATCGGCGAACCGCCCACGGTGCCGAGGGACGCCTGGACGTTCTGCTTGGTGACGGCCGCGATGACCTCTTCGGAGTTCATGCCCTGCGCCGCCATGCGCGCCGGATCGAGCCACACGCGCATCGCGAGCTTCGGACCGTACACCGTCGCCTCGCCCACGCCGGGGACGCGCAACAGCACGGGCTCGATGTTCGCGTAGATGTAGTCGGAAATCTGGAGACGGGACATCGTCCCCTTCGGCGACCGAATCGCCATGAAGCCAAGCACGTCTTCGGACTGCGCGCGGATGCGGCCGCCGAGCTGCTTCACTTCGGTTGGCAATTTCGCCTCCGCCTGCGCCACGCGGTTCTGGACCTTCACCATGTCCATGTCGCGGTCGGACTCGACTTCGAAGGAAAGCGACAGCGAATAGTTGCCGTCGTCCGAGCAGCTGCCCGTCATGTACAGCATGTCGTCCACGCCGTTCACTTCGTCCTCGATCGGGCGCGCGACCGTGTTCATCACCTCGCGCGCGTTCGCGCCGGGATAGTTGTAGCTCACGCTGATCGAGGGCGGCGTCAGGCGCGGATACTGGGAAATGGGCAGCCGCGAAATCGCCATCGCGCCCGCGAGCGTGAGCACGATCGAGATGACCATCGCGAAGCGCGGACGCTCCACGAAGACGCGCGAGAACGTTTTGATCTCGTCAATCGATTTTCGGATGGAAAGCTTCATGATGCGCTCACTCGCTGATCTTGGCCTTGAATCCCGGCACGAGGTCGTCGTTGGCGGTGGCCTCGGCCACCACCACCTTCATGCCGTTGCCGATCTTGGCGACGCCCGAAACGACGACCGTCTCGCCTTCCGCGACGCCGGTGCTGAGCGGCACCCAGCCCTCGTGCACTTCGCGCGTCGTCACCACGCGGAGCTCCACCGTGTTGTCGGCCTTGAGCACGTACACGCCCTGGTTGCCGCCCGCGAGGTCGAACACGGCCTGCTGCGGCACGCACGCGACTTTCGGCGGATTCTTGCGGTCGGACAGAAGCGTCACGTAGCTGTTCGGCACGAGCATGCGGTCAGGGTTGGGGAACGCCAGGCGCATGATGATCGTGGCCGTTTCGAGGGACATCTGGTTGTCGTCGAACTCCCACGTGCCGGTCTTGTCGTAGAGCTCGCCGTCCGGCAGCACGAGACGCATGCGGTAGTCGTCCGTGGCGCCCTGCTTCTGGGCGTTGCGCCACGCGATGTACGCGCGGTCGGTGAGCGGGAAGGTGACGCGGATCGGATCGATCTGGACGATGCGCGCGAGCGCGCCCTTGGACGGTGCCACGTAGTCGCCCACGTACGCGGAGCTCTTGCCGATCTGCCCGGAGATCGGCGCCACCACCTTCGTCTTCTTGAGGTCGTAGTCCGCCACCACGAGATTGGCCTTGGCCTGCATCACGGCGGCCTTCGCCTTTTCGCTGGCGGCTTCGGCGTTATCGCGCTCGAGCTGCGTGATGCCGCGCGCGTCCGCCTTGAGCATGCGCTCGTAGTAGCGCTCGGCGCGGCGCGCTTCCGCTTCCGCCGCCGCCAGGTCGGCCTTGCGCTGGTTCACGACGGCCATGTAGCGCTCGTCGTCGATTTCGTACAGGACGTCGCCCTGTTTGACGATATCGCCTTCCTTGAACTTGAGGTCCTTCACGTAACCGTCGACCTGCGGCAGCAGATCGACTTCCTGCATGGCTTCGGCGTGGGCGACAAAACGCTCCGGCAGATTGTACGCACGCATCTCCACCTTGCGCACCGCCACGGTGGCGGGCGGTTGCTGCGGCATGCCGCCCGCCGCGCCCGGCGCCTTTTTCGGCCACATCTCGCAGGCGATCCACCCGCCCGTCGCGGCGGCCGCCGCCAACACGATCGTACCGATCACCGCGCCTACCGCGCTCTTCGCTCCGCTTTCGTTCGTCGCCATGATTCGAACCCTCCTTTTTGCCGTCAATTCGCCCTGATGGTGGACCACACGCCCGCAAAGGCAAGCTCCATCGTTTCCTTAAGATCGCACGTCATGAATTTCGCGATGCGCGCGTGGACCAAGCCGCTCCAGATCGCCATGCAGGTGTGCGCGACGCGCTCGGCCGAAACCCCCGCCTTGGCCCGTCCCGCGGCCACGTCGTTCTCGACGGCCTTGAAAAAGGCGTGCCAGGGACCGAAGCGCTCGTTGGTGAGCAGTTCCTCGCGCACGTGCGCCATCGAGTCGCTCGACCACTGCACCTGTTCCTGCATGAGCAGGAAAAAAGCCGTGCCTTTCGCGTCTTCAAGCAACTGCATGGCGTGCCTCACCATCACGCCGGCCACCGCGGTGAACGTCAATTCCTCCTGCGGCATCAATTCGCAGATCTGTCGCCGGAACTTTTCGAACATCTCGTCCAGAAGCGCCATGAGCAACGCCTCCTTGGACTCGAAATGCCAGTACACCGCGCCCTTCGTCATGTTCAACCGCGCGGCGATGTGGGAAAAGGTCGTATGCTCGTAGCCCTTTCTGGCGAAAAGCGACAACGCGCTCGCGAGTATCTTCGTGCGCGTCTTCTCGGCGTCTTTCTGCGTTCTGCGTGCCATGGGCAACCTGCGGTGATTTCTTTGAAACGCGCATTATACATACCTACCAGTATGTATGTCAAGGCGAAAAACGACGGCAGAAAAAAGCCGTCGTTGTTTCAGCGGGCGCGGTACGCGCCCGCAACGGTCAGAGCGCGTTGACGCCGGGCTTGAGCGGCACGATCTTGCCGCCGAAGGTGAACGCGCCGCCGACGGGCGTTTCCACCGTTCCCTTCGCGGTCTTGCCGTCGAACGACAAGTCGACCGCGATCCAACCCTGCGGATGCGGGTGGCGCGCCTTGAGCGACTTGAGGTCGCCGGGCTGCGGCGCGACGAGCACCTTCTTGAAGCCGGGTTCCGCGGACTTGATGCCGGCGAGCCCCGTCTGCATGAACCAGATCGGATGCGCGCCCCAGGCGTGGCAGTCGCTGCGCGCTTCGATCTGGCCGTTCTTGCCGGAATCGGGGCACTCCAGGAGCGTGGTCACGCCGAGCTTCACGTAGTCGCGCCACAGGTCGAGCCGCTTGAGGAAGAGGTCCGCGCGGCCCATCTTGAAGTACGCCTCGAAGAGGTAATAGTTGAAGTACACCGTGGTGCGGCAAAGATCCTTGTCGTTCACGAGGTGGTCGAAGCACGTGGCGAGCTTGTCCTTGGGCAGGCAGTCCGTGAGGATCGCCAGCGCCTGGCTGTGCTCGGAGAAGCCCGTCTTCGCGGGCGTGTCGGCCAAAAGACCGCGCTTCTCGTCCCAAAACGTCTTCACGATCTGCGCCTTCAGCTTCCCCGCCTTCTGCTCCCAGTACCGCGCCTGCAGTTCGTTGCCGAGCGCGCGCTCCGTCTTGGCGGCGGACTGCATCGCCAGAAGCCAGAAGAGGTTCGCGAAGGAGTTGAGGTCCCGGCCGTGGTTGGAGCCCACGGGCGCGCTGTCGTTCCATTCCGTCGTCCAGTCCATGAAGTTCCAGCCGGGCGTGTTTTCCACGAGGCCGTCCTTGTTCTCGTAGAGCTCGCAGCCGGACATCGATTTGCGCATGCCGGGCAGACGCGCGCGCAGCCAGTCGAAGTCGGCGTGGTTCATCGCGTAGTCGCCGAACATCGCCAGGTAGCACAGCGTGTAGGTGAAGCCCTCCTGCGTGCCGCGCGTGGGGTAGTTGAACGGACACTGGCCGTCGTCGCGCGTGCCGAGGTCGTATATCTCCATCGCGCGCTTGATGATGCGGTCGTCGCGCGAAAGCGCGGAAAGGACGAGCAGCTGCACGCGCGTGTCGCCCGGATACATCTGCTGTTCGTAGTACGGACAGTCGAAGAGCATTTCGTGGCAGCACATCTGCATCGCGCGCGCGCAGATGCGGCGGATGTCCTGGAGCGACGGATCGTCGTCCGACGCGAACGCGCTTTCCATTTCGACGGGGTAGCGGTTTTCGATCAGCGCGAGATCGCGGATCTCGAGCGGCGCGTCCTTCGTCTCCACGTCGATGCGGCACCACAGGCCGCACCGGAACCACGGCGCGGAGAAGACGGCTTCGGCGCGACCGTCGGAGACGAACGTTTCGCCGTACCCTTCCACGTACTTCCCGACGATTTCGCCGCGGTGGCCCTTGCGCTTCGTGGCGTCGTCGCGCGCGGATTCGGTCCACGTCCACGACACGCGCGCGTCCTTGCCGCCGGCGATCGTCAGCTGCGGATACGCGCAGATGTAGCGGCCGAGATGCCACGCGAGCTGCAGCTTCGTGTTCGCGGGAACGACCACCTTGTCCGTCTCGCCCTTGAGGAGCTTGTTGAACGCCTCGACTTCCGGCGCCTTGGTGTCCGCCTCGGCGTACACGTGGAACGCGCGCCAGCCGGCCGCGTGCGTGGCGGCGCGGAACGCGCCGGGACGCACCACGCTCTCCATCTGGTCGGGGAGCTGCGAGGGGAAGAGCATCCATCCGTGCGTGCGGCCGCCGCAGCCGGCCGTGCCTTCGCGCGTGCAGCCCGGCCCGCGCGAGACGGACGGCTTGGACCACTTTTCGGGCTCCACCGCGAAGGGACCGGCGCCGACGATTTCGAACTGCGAACCCGTTCCCCACACGCCGTTGTCCGCACCGTTCGGACGCATCCCCGTGAAGCGGCCGACCTCCCACTCGGACTTGCCCGTGGTGAGACGCAGATCGTAGACGCCGTTCGCCTTCAGCACGAAACCGCCGCGCCAGGAGAGCTGCGCCAAAGGCGCGTGCTCGCCGACGCGCGTCACCACCGCGCGCAGCTCGTGTTCGCCGGCGGGCAGGTCGACGACGTACGTGTTGTACTGCCAGTTCTCGACGTCGGCGCGGTTCGGACCGCGCGCGACGAACTTCCCGTCGAGCGTGAGGTAGAAACGTTCGTCCGCCGAGACGTCGATCACCAGCGCGCCTTCGCCCGGATTCACCGTGAATTTCCGGCGGAACACGCACACCTGCGACGGCTCGCGGCCCGTCTGCGCGTCGTGCGTGATGTCCATCGCGCCAACGGACGCGCCGGCGTCGTCCGAGACCCAAAGCCACGAGGCCTCGTCAATCGGCTGAAGCTTCATGAGGTTCGTGTTGCCGCGCATGAGGCGCGCGTCGCGGAACGCGCGGCGCGCCACGCCCGTGCCCTGCACGGCGTCCATCGCCGCGCGCTTGAGTTCGTCCGCGCGGGCGGCGTCGAGCCATTTTGGGCGGTACGCGCACTGCGTCACGTCCGCGCCGAAGAGCTTGGCGGTCCACACGAGACCCTGCAGATATTCGCCCGTTTTGTTGAAATGGAAATCGGGCTTGGTGAAGAGCGCGTTGCGCTCGGGCGCGAATTCCGCTGCCGTGCCGGTGGGGATCACCTCGAATCCGTGGCGGGCGGCGAACGCGCCGTAGGCGTCGTGCAGACGCGCGTACATGTCCACCTGGTCGAAACCGAAGTCCTTCAACCGCGCATCCCACGGCGGGTAGCTCCACGTCTCCTGCACGACGATCTTCGCCTGCGGCGCGAGCTGGCGGATGGTCTCCACCAATTTGCCGCCGAACGGTTCGTACGTCTTCGGGTCCCAGCTGAAGTGACTCGCCTGCTGGAGCGTCACCACGTCCCACTTCTCCAGCGACAGCGTCGCGGGGATGTTCGCCGTGGACGACTTCACGAGATGGTTACCGTCCGTGATGCGGTCGAAACGGTAGGGTTTGAACGTCGCATTCGTTTCGGCCGCGGCCACGTTGTTCCAGTGGCGCTCGAGCGAACAGCCGCCGATGTAGAGCGACGCGAGATCGAGCTTCTTGCCCATGGACTGCGCGATTTGCGGCATCTGCCACAGATTGCAGATCGAGAAGCTGTTCCCGATCATGAGCACCTTGAGGGAATCGGCCTCAGCGGCCGAACAGACGAACGAAGCGGCGGCAACCGCCACGGCAAGCATGATTTTCTTCATGCCCGCATTATATCAAACGCCGACGCCCGCGTCACGGTTCTTCATGCCGGTCGATGCGACCGATGAAACAGCCCCAGGGACCGAGCTTGAACGCGCGCGGTCCCGCTTTGGCGGCATTCCGCGCATAGAGCGCCTCCTCGGCGACGGCGCCCTTCACGTCGCGGTCGATTTCTTCCGCGGCGATGTAGCTCGGCACGGACGACTGGGGCACCTTGAACGACACCTCGCACGCCGATTCCTGGTCCGACCAGTTCTGGACCACGACGATCGTTTCGCCGCCGCCGCGGCGCACGAATGCGGAAACGTTCTTCGCGGGCGTCACATCAAGCCATGTGAGGCCGTCGATGCCGTTCACGGCCGTGAACGCAGGATGTTCGCGGCGAAGCGACGCCAGTCGCTTAACGAGCGCGTGGCGCGACTTGCCCGGCTCGCACGCGAGTTGCCGCCAGTCCAGCGGCGTCTTGCCGAACATCGAGTGCTTTTCGTCCGCGTCGGCGAGTTCGTTGCCGGTGAAAAGCATCGGCACGCCGTCGAGCGTGAACATCCACGTGAGGATCTGCTCCACGGCGGGCGTTCCGTAGCGTTTCTCGGCGCGCGGACGCCAGTCCGTGGCGATGTCGTGGTTTTCGTAGTGGTTCACGAACTTGGCGCCGCGCGGGCACTCTTTTTCGCGACCCGTCCACGCATTGCGTACGCGCTGCGCGTCGCAGCCGGGAAACCAGCCGTAGTCGGCGTCGAAGCCCTTGTACTGGTTGCACACCGTGTACCCTTCGCAGAGGAGCACCGCGTGCGACGCCGAGAACGCGTCCATCATGTCGTGCGCGTCACACCAGAAGTCGAGCGGAATGCCGTCGCCCACGTCGCAGCGGAAACCGTCCGCCCCGTATTCCTTGAGCAGATGCCGCACGTTGCCGATCAGGTATTCGCGCACCTTGGGTTCGGCGAAGTTGAGCTTCGGAAAACGCCAGGGGCCCTTCTTCACGGAACCGTCCGCGTTCCACCAGGTGAATTCCGGATGCTCCTTCAGAAACGGCGCCGTCGGACCGCAATGGAGATACACGAGATCCATCACCACCATGATGCCGAGGCCGTGTGCCGCGGCGCAGAAGTCCTTGAGGTCCTGGTCCGTGCCGTATTCGGAATCGACATGGAAATAGTCCGCGATGCGGTACTGGTTCTTGGGGTTGTCGAACCCGCTCCTGATCTGGCGCGGACTCCAGAAGGACTTGTCCATCGACTCGTCCATCTTCATCACGGGCACGAGGTACGCGATCGTGACGCCGAGATCCTTCAGATACGGCAGCTTCTTCTCGGCCGCCTTGAGCGTGCCCTCGGGCGTGAACGCGCGCGGCTGGATCTGGTACATGACGCCCCGCGTGAACCACTCGGGCGTCTTGCGCGCATTCTGCATCCACGCATTCGCCCCGATCGCCCGAAGCGCCAAGACCATCAAGCCAACCGCACAGAACGCTTTCGCCGTCACGGCTCCCCCCTTCACGCGCGGATGTTGCGCAGGAAGTTGAGATTGTACGCGGCCGGCTCCAGGGAATCGGGACGGCGCTCGCACTCGATCACGTACCACTTGTTGGAGGGATCGGCCTCCATGCAGCGCACCACGCCCTTCCAGTCCACGAGCTTGCCGCCGTCGTCCGGCGGAACGCCGAAGAAACCGTCCTTGGAAGGCACGTTCTCCTTCACGTGGATGGAGAAATGGCGGCCCGGGTACTTCATGATCTCCGTGACGCAGTCGAGACCGGGGTTGACGACCTGGCTCGTGTCGATCTGGAGCTGGAGCCGCGGATCGGCCTCGGAGTAGATCCAGTCCCAGGCATACTTGCCGTCGTACTTCTTCGTGAACTCGTGGCAGTGGTTGTGGACGCCGATCTTCACGCCGTGCTTTTCGGCGACGACCGCGGCCTCGCCCATGAGCTTGCCGAATTTCACCCAGCCGTCGCGCGTGTCGTAGTCGGCCCAGGCGCTGGCCATCGCGGGAATGCCCGCCTCGGCGCAGAAATCAAGGTTCTTCTTGAGGCCGTCGCCCGAGAACTCCTTGTCGCCACAGAGATGCGATCCCGCGCACTTGAGTCCCGCGTCCGCGAGCATCTTCGCGATCTGCTTGGCCGTGCACTTGTTGTAGCCGGCAAACTCGACGCCGTCGAAACCGGCCGCCTTGATGGCCGCAAGGTTCTTCTCGGGCGCATCCCAGAAGATCTTGTGGATGCTCCAAAGCTGGAGCGCGACGGGGCGCGTGATGCCCGTGCCGAAGCATTTGCTGGCGCAACCGCCGAGCGCCGTTGCGGCGCCCGCCGCGGCGAGGGTTTCGAAGAAGTTTCTGCGTGTCATGTTCATGTTCGTTTTCCTTGTGTCAGGTTGAAAGTTGAAGGTTGAATGATTGAATGATTAGATGGTTGAACGGTTGAATGGTAGGGCGGCCTCGACGAGGCCGCCGCAAACCGAACAAACGATTCTCAGCTGAAGAGAATCTCCCGTCCGTGGAACAGGAAGTTCCCGCCCACCACGTATTCCATCGCCGTGGGCGAGAAACGGTCCTCCGTGCAGATGTGCATGTGGCCCGTCAGAATCGCCTTGAGCTTCGTCTCGGACTTCAAGTAGGCGATGAAATCGCGCGTGACGGGGTCCTTCTTCTGCTTCTCGTACTCGCCGTCGATGGCGGGCAGCGCGGCGCTGCGGTGGAAATTGGGTTCGGCCTTCTGCGCGGCCGCCGTCCAGAACTTGCGGTCCACGCGCCAGATGGCGTCCGTGTAGAACGGCACGTGCATGCAGAGCACCATCGGAAGCCCCTTCTTGGCCTCGTCGGCGACGCGCGTCGCCTGATCCGCTGTGACCGTGCCGTACACGTCGTCGAGCGTGACGAAATTGACGCCGTTCACGAGCTTGGACGAAACCGATATGTCGAACGGAAACGTGGCCGAAAGCGCCGCGCGGCTTTCCGTCTTGTACGCTTCGTTCTCTTCGCACGTCTCCAGCCACATGTTGCGCGAATACTCGTGGTTGCCGAGGCAGCCGAACATCTCGGGCCCGAAGTACTTCTTCACGAGATCGTAGTTCGCGCGCGACTGCCAGTCGATCAGATCGCCCGTGTGCATCACGAAGTCGACGTTCGTCTTGGCCCACGCGAGCGAATCGCGCAGCGCTTCCTCCTGGTGTCCGCCAAAGGTCTTCGTGCGGATTTCCTTGAGCTTCAGTTTCATCTCGCCCTCGTCCGGATACGCTTCGGTGAGATGCGTGTCGGAAACGTGCAACACCGAAAACGGCGCCGTCGCGCCGGCGTTCACGCAGGAATACGCGAGCACGAGACGCTCGAAATTGCCGCGCTGCGGAAAGACGTCGGCAGGTTTCGCATCCGCGGGCTTATCGTCCTGCGGACGGCACCCCGGCAACGCGGCCGTTGCGACGAGCGCGCCGGCGGAAAGCTTGAAGAAATCGCGACGGGAGGAAACGGCGTCCATGACGGTCCTTTCTTTTACCAGCCCAGCGTGCGGAGGATGACGTCCGCCATCAAACGGTTGCCGGCGTAGGCCATGTGCGTGCCGTCGCACGTGAGTTCCAGCACGAACGGATTCTCCTTGGCGGCGATGACGGAATGGAAGACGGCGTTGAGCGGCACGATCGGACACTTCTCCTGTGCGGCGATCTTGCGGAACGCCTCCACGTACGCCTTCTCGTTCACGTTCGCGAGATGCGGCTCTTCCACCACGGGCGTCGGCTCGAGCATGATCACGCCGATGCCGGCCTTTTTGGCGGTCTGGACGATGTACGAGATGTCCGCGACGTAGTCCTTGAGCGGATGGCCGGGATTCTTGCGTTCGTCCTCGTAGCCGTTCGGCGTGTCGTTCACGCCGCAGGAAAGGAACATCCACTTCGGCTGCTTGTCCAGCACGTCCTTCTGCAGGCGCGCGCGCATGTGGTTGGACATGTTGCCGGAAACGCCCGCGGGAACGAGCTCGGCCTTCACGCCCTGCGCGGCGAGACCGTTCATCACGAGATGCACGTAACCCGTGGGGCACTCGACGCCGAACTGCGTGATGGAGTCGCCGAGAAACGCGATCCTGTCGCCCGTGGCGAACGGCACGCGCTCGACCGTTTTGCGCTTCTGCGCGAAAAGCCACTCGAGGTTTTTCTTGTTCGCGTAGGCCGGCCCCCACACGCCGTGGCCGACGTTGAGATGTTCCGTATACTTGATCGGGCAGCCGAGATCCCAAAGCGCCGCCGTCATCCGCCGCGAGCGCGCGAACGGCACCACGTTGTCCTTGTCGCCGTGATGCGTCCAGACGGGCACGTTCTTGAACTTCCACGCTTGGCGCACGTCGCCGCCGCCGCACACCGGCATCGCCGCGGCGAACCATTCGGGCTTGCGCGAAACGAGATCCCACGTGCCGTAGCCGCCCATGGAGATGCCCGTGGCGTACACGCGGTCGCGGTCGATCGGCTGCTCGACGAAAAGCTTTTCCAGAAACGCCATCTGCAGTCCCATCGTTTCGGACGGTTCTTCGGGCAGGCGGTGGTCGAGCTGGGACCACGGCACGTTCACCCACTGCTGGCCGGCCGGTACCTGACCCGCGAGGAAGAAGCAGTCGTTGCCGGAAGCGACGGCGTAGTTGAGGAGATCGGTCGCGCCGTGCACGAGCTGCGCCACGTTGTTCGTGCCGCGCTCGCCCGCGCCGTGCATCAGCACCACGAGCGGATACCGCTTGTCCGCCTCGATTTTCGCCGGCGCGTGCCAACGGTAGCGGAATGTCTTGCCGTTCGCGTCCGTCCAGGTTTTCGCTTCCGTCAGTTGCGACGCGGGAACCGCGGAACGACATGTCGACGCCGCAAGAACGGGCGCCCCCAAGACAACATTCGTTACATCCTTCATCACGCGCTGAGTGAAGGCCTTGCGGCCCGTCTTGTTCAGGAAGAGCGACGTCGCCCAGAGGCGGTTCGAACGGAAGTCGGGATCCTTCCAGTAGTTGATGAACGGCACATCGGGACGCTCGAGATCCTTCACGAAGTCGAGGATGTACGCCTTCATGAACGACTCGGGGAAGAGCGTGTCAAAGCTCTTCTCCGCCGGCGGCAGGACCAGGACGGGACGGAGCTTCTCCTGCTTGCACCAGTCGATGAACCCGCGCATGACGCCGACATTCAGCTTGTAGCTTGCGCGGTTCTTCTCCGACATCGGATCGGCGTAGTCGACGATGGAGAACTCGCCCTTCCAGCAGCGGTCGAGCATGTCGCGGAACGCGACATGCTCCTTCTCGCTCTTCTCGCCGTCGAAGTCCTCGAGCGGATTGCGGTCGGCCGAAGGACGGTTGTTGTAGGACGGCGGAACGACGGAGGTGAACGGACAGAGCGG
>DCIH01000076.1:0-5598 GCA_002317575.1 Verrucomicrobia bacterium UBA1731
CGACCGCCGGCTACGAAGTCTGGCTCGAGGACGCGCTCCCGCTCATCAAAAAGTGCGTCGGCGAATAAAACGCCCCCTCACCAGATATTACAATTCCCGTTGGTAAAACTGTTGCCGGGCGCCCTGTCGACGTGGTATTCTTGTTCGCGTTGCGGGGGATGGTCCTCCGCGCGGGTGCTCGGGAAGGGCGGGAGGCGCTTTGTGAAACTGCATGTGTTCGACGCGAACGGATTCGGTCTCTATGCCGCGGTGTCGGCTGAAGATATGTCGGCGCCGACGGACCTCGCGCCCTACGCGGACATCGAAACGGAGCACGCGGCCGAGGCCGTCGAAATGTTCGCGCTCCGATTGGCGTGTGATGTCGTCAAACGCGTCGGCGGCGTCATGTACCTGAATCTCCGTCCAGAGGAGATTCTCTCGCGGGCGCGTGATTGGCTGTGGTGCGAATTTGGCGATCCGAGTCCCGCGTTCCCCCTCGAGGCGCCCGTTTTGGACTGCGCGATGACGCTCCGGAACCGCGCGAACGGCGCGGTGCTCAAGGTCGACGGCGGGGCGTCGTTCGTCCTTCCGGCCGGTACGCGCGTGAGCGCCGACTACCAGCGCGGCTGCGGGCATTCGCTGTTTCGCGAATGCCACGAGGAGGACGTGTCGCCCGATTTCAGGACGACGCGCGACCTTCGGTGCTTTTCGCTCGCCGACGCGGATTTCTTCGTTAACGGGTTCGCCCCCACGGAGAAAACCCTCGCCTGCTGGCGGAAGGTAGGGCCCGGCGGAGAGGACGCAGGCGCGCCCCGCCCCTGACCTGATACAATATGCGCGAATGACGAAGCGTTTGGCCAAGGAGTTGCGATGAATGTGAAGACGGTGTTGCTGTTCGCGGTTGCGGCGGCGGTTGGTTTTGTTTTTGCGGCGACGCCCGTGCAGTGGGATCTCGACGAACTCGGCACGGCGCCAAAGGTGTTCGAATCGGGCTATCCCGAGAAGGACGGCGTGAAGTCGCTCTTCTTCGAGGGCGTGCCGTACGCGGGCAAGCCCACGCGCGTCTTCGCGTATCTGGCCATGCCGAAGGTCGCGCCCGGCAAGAAGGTGCCGGGCATGGTGCTCGTCCACGGCGGCCTCGGCAGCGCGTTCCGCCGCTGGGCGAAGTTCTGGGCGGAACAGGGCTACGCCGCGATTTCGATGGACACGTGCGGCTGCGTGAGCGGCAACGAGTTCGGCAATGAGCAGTCGGGTCACAAACGCCACGACTGGGCGGGTCCCGCCGGCTGGGGCGGCTTCGCCGAGGTCGACAAGCCCGTCGCCGACCAGTGGACGTACCACGCGGTCGCCGCCGTGATCCGCGCGAACTCGCTCCTCCGCTCGCTCCCCGAGGTCGACCCGAACCGCATCGGCCTCACGGGCGTTTCGTGGGGCGGCATCCTCACCTGCGTCGCGGCGGGCGTCGACAAGCGCTTCGAATTCGCCGCGCCCGTCTACGGCTGCGGTTATCTCGACGAGGATTCGGCTTGGATCCCCAAGAAGGGCGGCACGTGCGACTACACGCCCGAGCAGTTCAGGAAATGGGCGTCGCTTTTCGATCCGCGGCACTATCTCGCCGGCGCGACGGCGACGTTCCTCTGGATCGACGGCTCGAACGACCACTTCTTCCCGCTGCCCTCGCTGCAGAAGTCGGTCGCGACGCCCAAGACGCCGTACTACCGCGCGACGCGCGTCCGCATGCCTCACAACCACAGCGCGGTCTCCGAGTATCCGCAGGAGCTCGTGGACTTCGCCGCGTTCCGCCTCAAGCCGGGCGTGCGCAAGGGCGGTTATCCGTTCGTCCGCGAATGCGACGAGGAGGGCGGCGAGGTGAGTGTCGGCTACGACAATGGCGGCGACGAGGTCGTCCGCGCCGAGCTCGAGTGGACGTCGGGCCGCGGCGAATGGGAGAAGCGCACCTGGCAGTCGCAGGAGATGGCGATCGAACCGACCCTCGCGGAGGCCGTGGCTGAGCTGCCGGATGAGGCCGTCGCCTGGTATGTCAACTTCTTCACGGCGGACGGCAAGTGCTTCTCGGGCGAACTGAACGAGCGCACGCCGGAGGAAGTCACGGCGCTCAAGGCCTTGCGTGCGGCGCGTTCGAAGGTCGTTGCCGATGTGCATGGACTGTCGGGCGTGGACTTCTCGAAGAAGGCGCGCGACATCCGTCCCGCGCTCCACTCCTCGGGCTGGTCGCCGCGCGTCTATCCGCGCCTCCTCGTGAACGACGATGCGGCCGTCAAGGCGCTCCGGATGACCTACACGCGCACGCACGACTGGGCGCTTGTCAATTCGGGACAGCGCATGGTCGACACGTGCCGCATCTTCCCGCTCATGCACCTCGACGCGAAGGATCCGAAGAACTACGTGTTCGGTCCCACGGACGAGGCGCTTCGGCTCGCGCGCAACGTCGGGCTCAAGATCATGTACCGGCTCGGCGAGTCAATCGAACACACGGAGGGCGTCCACTTCAACGTGCGCGTCCCCGACGACTACGAGAAGTACGCCGAGGTGATGGCCGGCATCGTGCGTCATTACAACCGCGGCTGGGCGAACGGCTACCACTGGAACATCGAGTACTGGAACTTCTGGGAGGAGCCGGACGGCATCAGCAACCTGTGGTGCCTGCCCGGTCCCGAGGGCGCGGACGCGGCGGGGATGCGCAAGCGCTTCATTCGGCTGTTCGTGACGGTGATGAAGCGTCTCAAGGCGGAGTTTCCCGAGATCAAATTCGGCGGTCCTGCGCTCATCAGCTGTGACCTCGCGTACTTCCGCGAGATGATCGAGGCGTGCGCGAAGGAGGGACTCAAGCCTGACTTCATTTCGTGGGACAGCTACGGACAGAATCCGCACAAGCTCGTCCGCGACGCCCGCAAGGCGCGGCGGCTCTTGGACGAACTGGGCTGTCCGAAGACAGAGGTCGTCCTCGCCGAGTGGCACTATCTTGTCTCCTGGACGGGCATCCACGGCAAGAACGCGACACCCGAGCAGGTGCGCGCCGCGAAATACGGGCCGACGGGCATCAACCAGATCGATTCCGCGTGCTACGCGCTGACCGCGCTCTCGCTCTTCCAGTCCTCGCCGTTCGATCAGGCCTACTACTACGGCTGCTCGCACACCGGAGACTGGGGCTATCTCGACGACGACAAGGCGTTCAACAAGCCCTATCGCGCGCTCTGCGCGTTCGGCGACATCGTGGGCGACCACCGGGAGCTCTGCGAGACGGTGTCCGCCCGGCGGAACGTGACCATGCTCGCGGCGCGTTCCGCCGACGCGAAGCGCAAGACGCTGCTGGTGACGGACTACCGCGGACAGGAGATGACGCTCGAAGTCGCGGTGAAGGGCGTTCCCGCCGATGCGCCGGTGACGGTGAAGCGGCTCGACCACGCGCACGCCGATTGGCACGAAATTCCAACGGTCTGGAAGGACGGCAAGCTCGTGCTCAAAAAGGCGACTGCCGGTTCCGCTGCGTTTTTGGCGACGTTCCTGTGAGCGCGGGTCGAGCGTCCGAGGATCAGGTACACCCCGATGGTGTCAGCGGCGGAATGATGGAGATGAAATAATCTTTGTAACTTTCATCACTGTTGTACGTATTCCCGAATACAAGACACTAACACATCAAAAAGGAATTATCGTGAGCATCTCACTGCAAACATTTCGCCAAATGGCCCTTGATGCCATGCAGCATGACCCGTCTGGCGATACCGTCATCAGATTGGACAGCGATAAAACCGGTTTGAGAGCCCACAAATGGACGCCGCTCGGGCAGCGTTCGTCGGCCGAAAAGCACGACAACCTGGCCGTTCGTCAGGCACTTGTGCAGGCGTTCAAGAACGAAGTCGGCGACTTGAAGTTCAATAAAAAACTCGAGGATACGCTCAAGATCTACGATTTCAAGATCAACGATAACGGCGAGGTGACGAGCAAACGCCCGCTGACGGCGCGCCGGATTATCGCACTGACCGACATGATCAACAATCTCTCCGAGGCGGAGAAGGACAGTTTCTCCAAATTGAACGAGAAAACAAAGGGGTGGGGCGGAAACATCAGGATAACCGACAAGATCACATTGGCAAAGGAATTGGCGAAGCCCGAATCCAAAGAATTCCAGGGGCTCACGAAACTGAAGATGCATCATGCGCTGATCGGGCTCGACACGCTCTCGAAACTGCGTGAGAACCCCCCGAAGCTGATGAAATTCGGTGCCCCCCTGACGCGCTTGAAGGCATTCGCGAAGCAGATCGGCGAACGTGTCGGTTCGTCGTTCCGCGATATCTGCAACGAATCGAACAACTACATCAACGAACAGAAACTCGCCGAGGCAGAAAACCGTCCGTCGAATGCCGTGAAGACGAAGAATATCGAGCGTTTCGGCGAACACGACTACGGCGGCGACGACGTGATAAGCATCATGCGTTCCGTGGTGATGGTTTTGCTTGCCGAAAACCAGGATCTGAAGGAACTTTGCGACTCGCTGGACAAGAAGGCCTTCAATACCATGATGGAGGACTTCAGTGTCAACGACCTCGACCAAGCCGATCAGAAGGCGGCTTATGCCGATGCTGACTTCCAAACAGCGGAGGAGAATTATCTTGATGTAAAGGAAGGGCGCAAGGCGGGCGACCTCGACGCCCTCAAGGCGAAGTTGGATACAGCCGAGGTCAAGTACGCGCAATGCGCGAAGAACCGCAATGCGCTCATGGCCGAGGCAGACGTGTACAGTACCATTGCGCGTATTATCTCCGGTGGCAAGGCCGTGTTCGACGATATTTGATGATTCCCCGTGCGGGGATATCCCCCGCCGGGCGTGTCGCGTTCAAAATCCAGGTGCCCTCGCCGCTTCATTTCCCTGGCGGTTGTCGCCATCTTGAAAAGGCCATGTGCCTTTTCTTTGCGGCAGGCCAGAAAACGCTAGATGACGGTCCGAGCTTGTGACGGACTGCGGCGGTAAAACTCCAGGCACTTTGCGCTTCATTCGGGGGCGTAAAAGTGCTATAATGTGACTCATGAGCAGTCAAAAGATAGATGTCGGGTACGTGGCCGAATTGGCGCGTCTCGAATTGACGGACGACGAGAAGAAACTTTTTCAGGGGCAACTCGAGAACATCGTCCGGTACGTGGAGAAGATTTCCGAGGTTGATGTCGCGGACGTGCCGCCCACGATGCACGGGCGTGAAATCGTCAACGCCTTCCGCGAAGACGAGGTGCGTCCTTCGATGGACCGCGAAGCGGCGCTTGCGAACGCGCCCGCCCGCACGGGCGACGAATTCATGCTGCCGAAGATCGTCGAAGGCGCCGAAAGCTGAGCGCGGTGATTTGGGGAACACGACATGTCTGAACTGTACGAGTTGGGCGTTTGCGAAGCGCGCGCGGGACTGGAAAAGGGCGAATTCTCGAGCGAGGACCTGGTGAAGGCGCTGATCGCGCGCCATGCCGAGAAGAACGGCGAAATCGGCGCGTACCTCACCTTCGACGCGGAGATGGCCCTTGAAGCGGCGCGCGCGAATCCCAAGGCCGTGCCGATCGCGATCAAGGATCTCATTAACGTGAAGGGCCAGCCCTGCACGTGCGCGTCGAAGA